>NZ_JACJEI010000001.1:89384-465076 GCF_014163985.1 Pseudoalteromonas sp. SR41-4
GGTCTTCATCCCCATATAATTAAATTAACAAGCGCGGCATAAACCGCGCTTTCAATTTACTCTGAAACAGAAGGTTCAGTATTTGCTTGAGCATCGCTTACAGGAGCTTCGTCACTTAACAAGTACTTTTCGAGCCACTGCTCTTGCTCCCAAAGCACATGCAGTAAACTCTTGCGAGCACGGTAGCCGTGAGCTTCGTAAGGTAACATCACTAAACGCGCTTCTTTACCTAAACCTTTTAGCGCAGCGTACATACGCTCGCTTTGCATCGGGAAGGTGCCGTGAGATTAAGGGTGGGTCTTCATCCCCATATAATTAAATTAACAAGCGCGGCATAAACCGCGCTTTCAATTTACTCTGAAACAGAAGGTTCAGTATTTGCTTGAGCATCGCTTACAGGAGCTTCGTCACTTAACAAGTATTTATCCAGCCACTGCTCTTGTTCCCATAAAACATGTAATAAGCTTTTACGGGCACGATAACCATGGGCTTCGTAAGGTAGCATCACTAAACGCGCTTCTTTACCTAAACCTTTGAGCGCAGCGTACATACGCTCGCTTTGCATTGGGAAGGTGCCAGAATTCGGGTCTTCTTGGCCGTGGATCATTAACATCGGCTCGTTAATTTTTTCAGCATGAAAAAACGGTGACATATTGGCGTATACATCCTGTGCTTGCCAAAAATCACGTTCTTCTCCTTGAAACCCAAACGGTGTCAAGGTCCTGTTATAGGCGCCACTGCGGGCAATACCGGTTTTGAATAAATCACTGTGGGCTAATAAGTTTGCTACCATAAAGGCGCCATATGAGTGGCCTGCAATGGCGATTTTATCTTTATCTGCAATGCCTTTTTCGACCAGCACATCTACCGCAGCTTTGGCACTTGCAACTAACTGCTTTCTAAATAAATCATTTGGCTCTTTACCATCAACACCGACGATTGGCATCTTCGGATCATCAAATACAGCAATACCTTTTGCGAGGTAAGGCATTGGCCCCCAATAACCTATGTAGGTAAATTCGTACGGCGATTCACGTACTTGCGATGCAACTGCTTTATCTTTATATTCCAGTGGGTATGCCCACATTAATACAGGTAATGGACCTTGCGTTTTATCGTAACCTGGAGGTAAATATAGCGTACCAGAGAGTTCAACACCGTCATCACGTTGGTAACGCACAAGTTCTTTAGTCACCCCTTTAAACGCCGGGTATGGATGCTCAAAGGTAGTGAGCTGAGTCAGAGTGTCGGCATCTAAATCGCGAATAAAGAAGTTAGGTTGTTCGCTCTTAGATTCACGAATAGTAATTAATCGCTCACCTTCATCATCAAGCATGGCACGAACTCGCTCGTAATATGGCGCTTTTGATTGCCATAAACGTTTGGTTGTATTGGTCTTAATGTCGTACTGATCTAAAAATGGCACATTCCCTTGCTCTGACGCACCATCACCGCGCAAAAATATATAACGTCCACCAACCACTTTAATAACGTTTACACCGAGATCATTTCGCTCATAAATAGCGTCGCCCGGATCTTTATAAGCATCGTTATAGCTGCGCTGTGAAAACAATACGCGGTTATTATCCGCATCGCGTGGTTGGATCACATAGGTACGTAACTGGCGATCACTAAAACGCCACTCGGTTAAAAACGCAACGTTTTCATTCACCCACTCAATACCTGAAAAACGTCGTTCTAGTTTAGCAAATAGTTTTGGTTCACGTTTAAAAGGTGAGCGTAAACTATATAGATGATCATGATACGGCACATCGGTTTTCATATCGCCGCCATCTTGCGCCTGCGCCCAAATGAGTTCGGCACCTTGGTCATCACGCCACTGAAAATCACGACGCCCCGTTCGCACACTGTCATAACCTTGTGGAATGTTGTCGGCCAGTGGCTGTTTAGACAATTGCGCTAACGTATAACCACGCATGCCAAGCACCTGCCACGTTGTCGCAAAGCGGCTATAGGGTACTTGATACGAAAATGGTTCGTCGATAGTGGCTACTAAAATATTGGTTGAATCAGGCGAGATCGAAAATGATTTAAATAATGCTGGTTTGCCAATCGATAACGCAACACCGCTCAGAGGAATATAAGTTAATTGACCTTGGCCGTAAAACTTAAACTGCAACTCATCAAACGGGCTGGTTAATAAATTTTGGTAAGTCCGTGCTGGCGCTTTTTGACCGCTACTTTGTTGAATAACCGGCACAACGCTATTTGCATCACTAACTAATTTCGGCTTGCCAAGGTTAACCGCTTGGTTAGCAACAATTGCCGTGCTATCTGGTAACCATTGATAAGGGGTAGCTGTTAGCACTGAATTAAGAGCCACAGTTGACAACTGACGTGCTTGTTTAGTTTCGGCGTTATACACCCACAATTGCGCCTGAGTTGGTTGCTCAACAATAAACGCTAAATATTCGCTATTACTTGACCATTTAGGTGAGCGGATCACCCCTTGAGGTAAATTATTAACGGTAATCACAGCGCCAGTCGCAATATGTTTAACTTGTAACGCACTAAATTTAGTGCGAGGACGTGAGCGTGAAAAGTTTGCCGGGTTTAACTTTATACCCGCCAATTTCAATTCTTCTTTTGCTAAATCATCTAATGTTTCAATACGTTTTAGCTCAAACAGCGCTAACCATTGACCATCAGCCGATAGGTAGCTACTCGGTGCTAATTTAGCATCAACCAGCGCGGCTAAATCACTTGATGGGGTTTGATACCCCTGCGCGCCATGGCTAAAATGACTAAAGCCAACACTCAATAAGAGGGCGAATAAAAGCAGCATGCTTTTCATAGTGTATCCTTGGTATTTTTTATTAATTCCTGTATATAAACATGTTTTGCAACATTCATAAAGTTTTTACGATTCTACCTTCAATAACGCCGATAGATGACTTATTAGCTCAAACTGCGTTAAACTGGATCCTTCGTTCAAGCAATTGCTGACGCATACATTAAAATGAAAAAAAAAACCGATAAAATAACTATTTTTGACGTTGCCAGAGAAGCACAAGTTTCTAAGTCAACGGTGTCGTTAGTGCTTACACACAGTGACAAAGTCAGTGATAAAAGCAAAGAAAAAGTATTGCATGCCATTGATAAGCTTGGCTATGTATATAATAGAGATGCGGCAGCACTGAGAAGTCGCCGCTCTAATTTAGTGGCGTTAGTTATTAATGACTTAACTAACCCTTACTCTGCGCAAATAGCGGTAGGACTTGAAAACCATATTCATACCCTTGGCATGCTACCGATGTTAGTGAACACCGCCGAAAGTGTGGAGCGCCAAACACAAGTTGTTAAAACACTCAAAGAATATAATGTTGCCGCATTTATCATGTGCCCTGCCCCGGGAACTACCCAGCAGTGGGTTGATGAACTGATCAATAGTGGTTTCCCGGTCATTCACATTATGCGCGAAGTGCCTTTTTGTGCCGCCCCGACAATATTACCGGACAATAAAAAAGGCACTCATCTAGCCACTAGCCATATTTTACAACAAGGTATTGAGGATATCGCTTTTATAGGTGGAACTGATGATATTTCTGATCATCATGAACGTTTAAGTGGTTTTCACAGTGCCTTAAAGCAGTTTAATATCCATCAACACAAACCAACGATCACTGCCGCCACGAACCGTCAAGGCGGGCGCGATGCTTTTGCTACGTTGCATGCGCAATACCCTGCGACTAAAGCGATTATTTGTTTTAATGATGTTATTGCATACGGTGTCATAGAAGCCATTCGCCAACATGGTTTGATACCCGGTAAGGATATAAAAGTAGTCGGTTTTGATGATTTAGCTGATTCATGTTTAATGTCTCCCTCATTAAGCAGTGTCACCATCAATGCGGACGATATTGGTAAGCATACTTGCCAAGTACTGCAAGAATTACTTAATCAAGGCACTCCTGCGGTGCGTACCTTAGTCGATGTTCATCTGCAAGTAAGAGATTCAAGTCAATGAAAAAAGTCTTAGTAATTGGCTATGTATGGCCAGAACCAAATTCATCAGCGGCAGGCACTCATATGATGTCGCTATTAAAAGCGTTTAAAAATGAAAATTGGGCGGTTGAATTTGCCAGTCCCGCTCAAAAAACCGAGCATATGGTTAATCTGGATGACTACGGGATCAGCAGCGCAACTATTGCCCTTAATTGTGCAAGTTTTGATGAATATATTACCAACTACGCCCCTGATATCGTCATGTTTGACCGTTTTATGATGGAAGAACAATTTGGCTGGCGAGTAGATAAACATTGCCCTAACGCAGTAAAAATCCTTGATACTGAAGATTTACAATGCTTACGCAATGCCCGCCATGAAGCGCATAAAGGCAACCGAGCATTTAATCATAGTGATTTACATTCTGACATCGCCAAACGAGAAATAGCCGCTATTTTACGCTGTGATTTAAGTTTAATTATCTCAAGTTATGAAATGCAATTACTTGCTGATGTATTTAAAGTCGACAGTAACTTATTGCATCATCTGCCTTTTATGGTCGATTTAAGCTCACTCCCTGAGCAAACTAAATCGTTTGAGCAACGCCAACACTTTATGACCATAGGTAATTTTCGCCACGCCCCAAACTGGGATGCCGTACTCTATTTACAGCAAATTTGGCCGCTGATTCGTAAACAATTACCGCAGGCTGAGTTACATATTTATGGCTCTTACCCACCGCCAAAAGCCACGGCACTCAATAACCCTAAAACTGGCTTTTTAATTAAAGGCTGGGCCGCTGATGCTTATCAAGTAATGGAAAGTGCGCGTGTGTGCATCTCACCGCTGCGTTTTGGTGCTGGCATTAAAGGAAAGCTGTTAGAGGCGATGATCATGCAAACACCCAGTGTTACAACGACAATTGGTAGTGAGGGCATGCACCATGATTTACCTTGGAGTGGTGTGGTTGAAAATGAGCCGCAGCAATTTGCCGATGCCGCTGTGGCTCTGTATCAAAATAAAAGTTTATTTACGCAGGCACAAACAGCCGGTAATACGATATTAAAAACGCACTACGACAAACAGCTTTTATCTAATAATTTAATCATTAAAATTCAATTGATTAAAGAGAAATTACAAGCTCACCGCGAAGCAAATTTTACAGGCCAAATGCTCAAACACCACACAATGCGCAGCACTCAATATATGGCGCAGTGGATTGAGGCTAAAAACAAATAAAAAAAACTAGACAGGCGGTGATTAGTGTTTAAAATTCCCGCCAAACTAGCTAGGCAAATTTAGATGTATTGTCTATATTTTTTAACTGAATAATTTAAATTTTGGCTCAATACAAATTTGAAAACCGCAACGTTTACAGAAAAGCGCAAATTTATCGTTAAACTGGGTAAGATGCTTCATAAGTATGGTACCCCAGCTTATCGACTCGAAGCTCACTTAATGGAAGTGGCTACTTACCTTGATCTTAAATCTTCATTTGTAATGTCACCCACTTCCGTAACTTTTGTGATTTGGACAGATGGCCATGAAGATGAATATACTCACGTTGCCCGTGTTGATCCTGGTGATCACGATTTAGGGTCGTTAGCCGATACCGATGATCTGGTTAATAAAATGCTCAATGGCGAACTCACGCTACAAGAAGTTGACGTTCAACTCGACGCCATTTTTATTATGCCAAATCCGTATAATCGCTTTACCACAGGGGTTGCCTTTGCTACCTCTGGCGGCGCATTTGCAATGCTGATGGGCACCAGCTGGAATGACGTATTTTGGTCAGCGCTACTTACCTCTGTCGTTTACTTATTTGTACTGTGGTCAGCGCGTTCAAAACGCGTAGGCCATATGTTAGAGCCATTAGTGGCGATAGTCTCGGCTATTTTGGCCTGCGCTGTAAGCGTGCATTTAGACGTCGGGATTAATATTCGTTTAGTGGTATTGTCTGCGATTATTGTGTTTATACCCGGGCTTGCATTAGCACTGGGCCTAGCAGAACTTGCAGCGCGGCATTTAGTTTCTGGTACAGCGCGTGTGATGGATGCTTTTATGCTGTTGTTTAAACTGTATTTTGGTGCCTTCATCGGCATTGCGATTGGTTTTGCACTATTCGGCCAAGCCGATTTCGTACAACCTGACCCTTTACCTAAATGGACGGCTTGGTTGGCAATCTTTTTACTCTGTAGCAGCTTAATCGTTATTTTTAGAACCAAACTAAAACATGCTACATGGTCTATCGCCTCTGGCTTTATCGCTTATGGCAGCAGTATTGGCTCTGCGATGTATTTAGATTACACCTTAGGAACATTTGTAGGTGCATTTGCGGTGGGTGTATTTAGTAACCTATTTAACCGCGTAGCAAACGCTCCTGCCTCAATTGTTGCCATGCAAGGCTTGATTGTATTAGTTCCAGGTAGCAAAACTTACATAGGTCTAAACTCATTAATTGAAGGGCAAGACTTTGTGTATGCTGAGCACATCGGCCAACAAACCTTTCTAATATTTATGTCATTGGTGGCTGGATTAATCTTTGCCAACGTTGCACTCCCACCGAAAAAGAGTTTATAAAGCAATTAAGTGTCTAGCCTGCTAGGCGCTTAATTTAAAAGTAAACGTGAACCTATTGCTCTTAGTTACTTCCCTATCGTGAAATCTTAACTCGCCGTTAATGAGTTGCTAAAAAACTCTGCGATCAACTCTTCTTAAGTATCAAACCATAAAGGGTTATAATACCAATCGACTTAAATATTTAACCATTCTAGCGAGCTAAATGGTCAGTAACTTAACACGATTGGTATAAGCACTTTCAATAAATCTAAGATAATCAGATCCGTCCTGCATCAATCTTTATTATTTTCCCACTCATTTTTAGCCACAAAAATACGCTCGTAATTAAACGTTCTAAATAAACGTCGGGTGTACTAATGCCAATAATCTTGTTCAATTACCTTTTTCCTTTCATTTTTTAATCCACTAGTTGTGAATTGTAAAAATTAAAATCAAAAAATAGATTGAGTAAACTTAATTTATTAAAAAACAAAAATAAATAATAAATTTAAACTATTGATATAAATAAATTAAAAAGCAAACTGCATCATTTTATTTTCAATTTTGTCACTTTCATAACTATTCATCCAAATTCAAGACTCTATTTTTAAAAAGGCGTTTAATAGAGGCACAAACAAAGCTGGTACAGGTTACTTTTACAAATAAAGGTAGCCATAAACTAATCTCCCTTAGTTGCCAGCTTAAGTTTGTAGACAGCGTCTTAAATGCAATTCGGATCTTAAAAGTGAATACATAGGTACGAATAACATATACACAATCTGATACAACAAAATAAAGTTTTGATTCAAGGGGAATCGAGGATGTTAAAAGTAAAAATAAATAAGCTATATTTAGCAGTTAGCGCATCACTTATTACATCGGCATTGAGCTTACCTATGGTAGCCCACGGCGCCGAGCTTAAAAGCACAGATGAAGTTGAAGTAATCCAAGTTCGTGGTATTCGTGGCAGCGTTGTTAAATCGCTAAATACTAAACGCTATTCAAATGCCATAGTCGATGCAGTAACTGCGGAAGATATCGGTAAATTCCCCGATCAAAATGTTGCAGAATCACTGCAACGCATAACTGGCGTATCAATTAGCCGTAACTTTGGTGAAGGAGAACGTGTTAGTATTCGTGGTACGAGCGAGAGCCAAAACCGCACATTATTGAATGGCCAAGCTGTTGGCTCTGCCGATTGGTGGACAAACTCTGCCGCAAGCCGTGGTTTTAACTACACGATGCTGCCCTCTGAAGTTGTATCTGGATTAGAAGTTTATAAATCACCTGAAGCCGACATCGATGAAGGTTCTATAGGTGGAACTGTTATAGTACGAACTCGTAAGCCGCTTGATTTAGAAGCGAATAAATTTGCCGGCTCAGTACTTGCTCAATACAGTGAAATTTCAGGCGAAACCGACCCACAACTCTCTGCAATGTACAACTTTAAAACTGAAGACGAAACCTTCGGTGCACTTATTTCATTGGTTCGCCAACAGCGTAATTTGCGCCGTGATGGTATTGAATCATGGAGCTGGGCAAAACGTGATATCACCTTAGAAGATGGTACTGAGTACAAAGACGTATACAGCCCAGGCGGTGGTGGTTCTGCCATGTTTTTACAAGAGCGTATCCGTACCGGTATCAATTTAGCTGTGCAGTATCGACCTACTGAGCAATTAGATTTAACCTTCAATGCCCTTGATTCGACCCTTGAAGCAAATAATGAAAATCAAAACTTTCTTTGGCTGCCTGGTTACGGTGGCTCACAATACACTGATGTCACATTAATAGAAAATGATCAAGTTGGTACTATGCTCGTTGGCGGGACTTTAGGGTTATCACCGACGGCTAATAATATTCTTGATGAGACCAAAGTACGTAACTCTGAAATCAACACTAAGTCATACGATTTAAAAGCGGATTACCAAGGTGATTTATGGTTGACCAGTGTACATGTTGGATATACCGAAGGCAGCGGCGGCTCGCAAGCTGATCGCAGTGTTGGATGGGAAGGTAACTATATACATAGTTTCGACACCTCAAATGTAGAAGATGTGCGTACTAGCTATGGTGCAGATCCAGCTGATGGTAAAAACTGGGATCTAGGTTTTTTACGTTACGATAATAATAATGCCAAGGATGATGAAACTTACCTACAAGTTGATTTTACGCGCCCAATTGACATCGCTGTCTTTAGTAAAGTTAAGTTTGGCTTAAAGTACCGAGACCATTCACGTTTTAATACTAAACACACCACTGATAACCGCACCGATTTGGGCTGGAACTTAGCAGACTATTCGCTATCAATGCCATCAGATTATTTATCAGGCCTAGGCTCTGACGGTACACTGAGTAATTACGCAATCACCGACTCAGATAAAGTTCGCCGTGAAGGTGATGCTCTTGATTGGAACTACCGTGTACTCAAAGCGAGTACCTTTGAGGTTGAAGAAAAAATTACCGCAGGTTATATCAAAGCAGATATAGATGTTGAAGGTATGCGCGGTAACTTAGGTGTTCGTTTGGTGCAAACTCAGCAATCAACGGCAGCCTATGTAGGTGAAAGTGGCTCGGAAGTATGGACCAATGATGACCGTGACTATTTTGATATTTTACCGAGCATCAATTTAGCAATTGATTTAGATGACGATGTACTACTGCGCTTCAGTGCAGCACGTGTTATGTCGCGTCCAGATTATGCATCAATGACTCCTTCAACCTCTTATAACCTCGAAACACAGACAGGCAGCGGTGGTAACCCTGATATAGACCCATATCGTGCAACCCAGTTTGATACTGGGGTTGAATGGTATTTCAGTGACGCAGGTTTATTCTCAGCTGTTGTATTTTACAAAGATATTCAATCTTTCTTAGATGTTTCACCAAATCTTGAAATACATGAAGGTGTTGAGATCTTAGTAAACCGCCCGACTAACGGTCGATCGGGTCGTATCCAAGGTCTTGAACTTGGTTATCAACAAGAAATCCTTGATGGTTTTGGCTTAAATGCTAACTACACATTTGTCGATGGTGAAGCAAAAGATGCAGATGGCAATGATACGATTATTCCAGGTAACTCTGAACACACAGTCAATTTAAGTACTTACTATGAAACAGAAACCTTTAGTACCCGTATTTCATATAACTTCCGTACTGGTTACAACTCAGGCCAAGGCCATGGTTATGTTGATGATTATGGTCAGGTGGATGCGAACTTTACCTATAACGTAAACGATAATCTAGCGCTTGTGTTAGAGGCAATTAATTTAACAGACGAGCATACCTTTAGCTATCAAGAAAAAGGTGTGCAACAAGCACTGACCGGTGTTTACGCGGATGGTCGTCGTTTTGTAGCCGGAGTACGTTTTAACTTTTAATATCCATTTTTGTCGAACTCCAAGCTAACACAGGTATTCGACTCTCGCCAAGGACGGCATCGCCCCTATGCCCAGGGGTTTAAAGCAGGTAGTCATTTGACTGCCTGCTTTTTTTCATGCTTAGGAAATTACCATTATTAGTAGCACAAAGGCGCTAGTAATAATAAACAAAACAAGTACAATCAATAGGTAAAAAAGTTACTCGATCAACATCGGCGAAGCATAATACGTGTCAGAAAGCACAGTTAGTCATTACAATAAACAAACAACAAGATTTTGTCGTTACAAATTCTTAATTGTATTGCTTTGCCTATTTTTTGTGTTCCAGACTAAAGCTGACTTACTGAGTGCAACTCTCGATTACCATCAGGGAAACTTCAACGATGCGAAGCGCGAATTCCAACAATTAGCCTATTTGGGTAATGCCGATGCAATTTACAATATTGCTGTTATGCATTTACATGGCCAAGGGGTTGAAAAAAATAAAGCCCAAGCCTATGCCTGGTTTAGTTTAGCGGCAGATTTTGGCTTACTTGATGCACGCGATACTGCAATGCTGATAGCCAGACAGAGTAACAATCAACAACCTCTTGATGATGCCTATAATGCACTGCTAAAACAACTCAGCTTTCAGTGGTATGACCGACAATTACGGCCAGAGTTAAACGCCAGTCCAGCCCCTCATGCGAGTCCACAACGTAGCTATACTGTAGAGCCAAAATACCCAGAACATGCCTATAAAAATGGTATCGAAGGCTGGGTCTGGTTAGAGTTTGATATTGATAAAAGCGGCGCAGTAACAGATGTTTCCTTAATTGATTCATACCCTGAAAAAACCTTTGATAAAGCCATTATCAACGCAGTTAAACGTTGGAAATATCAAGGTGATAGCCAAACATTGCCCTATTACAACCGTTCTCTACTGTATCACTTTACGACCTATAAAGGTAAACAGTATGAACAAAGCTTCAAAAGCCAACAACGTGAATACAATGAAAAAATTTCAGACTTAATTGATGCCGCCGAACAAGGTAACGCCTTAGTGCAATATTATATTGCCAATTGGCTAAGTTCTGACGACTACAACGCAACTAGATTATTGAAATATCACTGGCAACAAGCAAATGCTAACAGTGAATTACTACTGCGTTCAGCTGTCAATGGCTATGCTAATTCGCAGTATCGTATTGGCGCAAATATGCTTCGCGGCGAGTACGGTAAAGTTGATCGTGAAAAAGGATTGAATTGGATTGTGCTCGCAGCACAAAGTGGCTTTGCTAATGCGCAATACCGTTTAGGCCGAGAGTTACTCAATAGCCAATATGTGGATTATGCGCCTAATAAGGCCTTAAAATGGTTAAAAGCTGCAGCAGAGCAAGGCTTGTTTAGTGCCAAACGCGATCTCGCCTTATTGCTTTTTGAGTTAAAAAAGCCCGCCCAACAAGTAACTGCCGCATTAAATTCAGCACTGATAGATGATAGTGAACACCCACAATTATTATTACTAAAAGCGCGAATTCAAGCTGCTAGTAATAAACCGCAACACGCTAAAAAACTGGCTAATAGTGCTCTAAAAGAAGCGAATGCTCGTAACTGGGATCAAAGCCGAATCAAACAATTTATGGCGACACTACCTTAACTGCTTTGTGTAATAGAATATCAGTTTCAATGCCATCCACTTGACTAAATACCACTTGACGCCCGTCTGTTGAACTACTGATATTTAAATTAATATCAATGTCGTAACCATAAACACCAAGCTCTTTTATAAACACATTACGCTTTTGCTCTGTTAAATAACAATACAGCAATAATTGATGCCCTTGACGGAGTACATAATAAATACCATGTTTAAATACCGCAGGCTTAAATAACTCAAGTGATGGCAATAATTGCGCTAATGGTAATTGCTGCTCTAACACCGCTGATAGATAAGTTCGCACGTGTAAATCATGTTCTAAATACGAGCTATTAAGTTGCCACAATGGATGTTCTTCGTCTAAGGTTTCAAACTTAACGCTATCAGCAACCAATGAGTTACTCATCTGCTGAATATCATAACGCCAATCTTGCCATTGTGCCTGTTCATTCGTGCTTTGTTGCTTTTTAACTTGATAATAAATACTGTGACTATCTGGCGACCAATGCACTGCATTAAGCTGCTCAAAACCCGAAATTATTGGTACTAAGCGCCGCGAAAAAGTATTGATCAAATACACATTTTGTTGCTCGTCAGCCAATAATACGTTGTCACCATTAGGAGAAAAAAGCAGGTATTTTGGCGTAATATCACTGGGCAGAGTAGCGATCAAGTTCGCGGTTTTACGTTGTTTATGCTTAAGCCATACTTCTATATGAGTAAAGCCCGTGATCCCTCTGCGCTGTAATGAAATAAACGCGCTTTGCTGCCCGTCGGGAGATACCGCAGGTAAAATATCCATTCGTGCCGACGATGACAGTTGTACAGCATTACGGATCTGAGGCAAATCCTGAGTAAAATCGAGTTCAATTTGATACAAATTAACGCGCGCTTGTCCTTCAGCATGGGCAATATCGCCTGTTTGCGGGTTAACCGCTAAATCGGCAACAAAGCCTAGCGGTTGGTGAACTAGTTGTTCATTACCTTGATAGTCATAACGGCGTAATGCATCATCCCCGAGCCAATAATAATTGTCTTCACTGTCAAATAATAACGGCGCATGACTATGACGACTGCGCTTTATTTCAGTACGCTTAAGTGATTGTGTTAAATCAACTTCACTAACGCTAAACCAGCCTTGATCTTTTTCCAGTAACAGCATTTTATTATGCTTGTTAATATCAAAAGTGATTGGTTTAAAATCCCCTACGATTTGCTGCTCTAATAAAGTTGGCGTAGGTGTAAATGCTAAGGTATATTTTACTAGCCGTGGCTGCTCATCCTGCCAATGAGTGGTATAAATCGTATTCTCATCAACCCAATGTAGTTTGGTTGGGCCGTGGCGTTGTTGGCAGCGGGTCAATTTAAACTCGGGGCTCAAACGCCACGTTTCAATTGCGTTAGATACAGGGATCACCCGAATATCGCAGCTCAGTGGATCATATCTAAAATATGCCAGCCATTTACCATCCGGAGACCATACTGGCGCTTCTTCAGAATAACCTGAGTTTTTAATACTGTGGACAGTTTTACTTTGTTGATCATAAACCGCCAAATCAAACTGACTTTGCTGCTCGTTTGACTGGCTAAACGCTAAATATCTACCATTTGGGGAATAACGTAAAAATACTTCTGCACCAGGAGCTGAGGTGATCCGTGATTGATACTCATAATTTAAACTCGGCGCTTTAGGTGCAAGTAAATACTGACTAACAAGTGTAATGATGGTGCCAAAAATTAATCCAAGCGTAATAAATAAAACGGATGTACGTGGCGTTGCTGGTGTGACTTTGTCTAATAATGTCGGGGCATCGCTTACTTGTGCTATTAATTGATAGCCAACTCGCGGGACAGTTCTAATAAAGAGCGCGGTGTTTTTATCATCCTTTAAACTTTTACGCAGTTGGGTGACCAGCTGGCTCACCGAGTTATCACTGACCACCACTTCTGGCCAAATCTTATCCATAATTATATCACGAGGAACCGCTTGGCCTTGATGCTCAAGTAATAATTTTAGCAACATCAATTGCTTTGCTTCAACCGCGCACCAACGCCCTGCCACTTTCACTTTTAAGGCAGTAAAGTCAACGAGTACATCATTAAGTAATAACTGTTTTAGCTCGGGTGTTGGCATAGTTCGTTTTTTACACACGTTAATCTATGGTTAAATAAGCCAAGAAGGCGTATTATAAGCAAGTACAGTAAATCATAACATAGCCCGCAGCTAAGCACTTATCTTATAAGTACTTAGCTGCAGCATAATTTTTAATGTCGCTTCAACTGGGTCGAATATGCCGATAAAAGCAGTCAATTTTGTTAACATGACGATTCTCTTCACACTCTGCTCATTTATGAGTATGGCGAATCCCCCTGTTACCAGCGACGAAAAAAAATTAGAAACAATTCAAATTAGGGGCTTTCATGACAGCGCTATCAAAACACTTCGAGATAAACGTGATAGCCAATCAATCATAGAAGCAATTAGTGCACAAGATATTGGTAAGTTCCCAGATAAAAATGTTGCCGAAGCATTGCAACGTATTACCGGAATTTCACTATCGCGTGCACAAGGTGAAGGTGAGCGTGTCGGTGTCAGGGGCACAACACCTGAGCAAAATCGTACTTTTTTGAATGGCCAAGCCATTGCCTCGGCCGATTGGTGGATCTCAACTCAGCCAAACCGAGGTTTTAACTACACATTATTACCTGCTGATTTAGTATCTTCGCTTGAAGTTTATAAAACCCCGCAAGCAGACCATAACGAGGGGTCACTCGGTGGCTCTGTCAATATAAAAACTCAGCGTCCATTGCATACCGAACGTAATCATTTTGTTGCCAACGCACAAATACAATACAATGATTTATCTGGCGAGTTTGACCCACAACTGGCTGCATTTTATAACTGGACTAATCCAGATAAAAATTTTGGTGCTCTGATAACTTTCACGCGTAATCAACGTTCATTGCGTCGTGATGGTCTTGAATCTTGGGGTTGGCATGAGCAAAACTTCCAACAAAATACAGATGGTACGCTCACAGCAAGTGACGATAACACCGCAGATATAAAAAATATTTGGACACCTGGCGGAGGTGGCTCAGCTATTTTCCAGCAACAACGTATTTTGACTAGTGCAACTGCGAATTTTGAATATCAACCAAACTTAGATTGGAATATTCAACTTAATACCTTGTATTCAGTACTTAATGCCGATAACAGTAACCAAAACTTTTTATGGCAACCCAGTAGCGTGTTTGCCAGAGGTGGCCATATCAGTGATGCTCGTATAAGTGATAACACATTAACTTACGCCCGCTATTCACAAGTGCCTGAGCAAAATGCACAAAACCTGCCTTTTAGTACTGCAATGGAAGCTATTTGGCGAGAATCTGAAATAAATACCAGCAGTGTGCATTTAATTGTCAGTCAACAAGCACACCTTTGGCAGAACCAATACCAAATTGGTTTTACCAAAGGCGGTGGTGGCTCTAAGCAAGATCACACATCGCAATTTTCCGCCAATACTGCTTTTAGCGTAAACACCACTGAGCGTAAAAATATTATTGCCAATTATGATGTTTCTCCCCTTGATGCACAGGCTTGGCAACTGACAGAAGCACGTAACGACAGCCAAGATTCCAATGATCAAGAGCTCTATTTACAAGGTGATTTTGAACGCGCAGTTGATCATTCTATCATCAGCGCGATTAAAGTAGGTGCAAAATACCGCGACCATCAACGCGATTTTATTCGTTACCGTTCATTCAATGGCGCATTTGATGGTATAGCTCAACAGCTTGATTGGACGTTAGCGGATTACCCTGCTAGTTTTCCCCATGGCTTTTTGTCCGATATTGGTGATCAATATACCCTCAGAAATTATAGCTTCGCCAATATTAGTGCGTTATCAAAAGACTTCCAAACTATCGACTTTATAAAACAACAAGAAAAAGCTAGCAGATTTGATATTCAAGAACGCACCACCGCAGGTTATGTTAAATTGATGCTAGATGGTGATGACTACCGTGCTAACCTTGGCGTAAGGCTTGTAAATACTAGGCAAGACGCTGGTGCTTATAAACGTATTGGTTCACCGGTTGAACAACAAGAAAGTTTTGCATGGCAGCAACATAATAAAAATTATGTCGATATATTACCCAGCGCCAATATCAGTATTGATTTGAATGAGAACCTGATCGCCCGTATCAGCGCCGCACGCGTAATGTCACGTCCTCAGTATAATCATTTAATGCCTTCAACTAATTACAATGTCACTCAAGCACAGGGTCAAGGAGGCAATCCTGACTTAGACCCCTATCGAGCCAATCAATTTGATTTAAGCGTTGAGTGGTATTTTAATGATGCTGCCCTCCTTTCTGTGGCGTTATTTAATAAAGATGTCGAATCATTTGTTGAATTTAAACGTACCATTGAACAACATGAAGGCATTGAAATGACCATTGACAGACCAATCAATGGCAGTGGTGGTACTATTCGCGGTGTTGAGATTGGCTATCAACAAGAGCTTATCTATGGTTTTGGCTTGATCACCAACTATACGTTTGTTGATGGCGACCGAACAGATAGCACATCAGCGCGCGACGATTATGTACCCGGCACCTCAAAACACACTATTAATCTAACCAGTTATTATGAAAATGATTGGCTAAGCTCACGCTTGGCGTATAACTATCGCACACATTTTGCCACGGGTGTGGGAGAGACTATGATGGATGATTTTGGCCAACTTGATGGTAGCGTCACTTTTAAAATATCTGATAGCCTTGATTTTGTTATTGAAGCGATAAACCTCACCGATGAGATCACTTACCTTTATGAGCGTAATGAATATGCGCCAACGGGCATTTATCAAAATGGCCGTCGCTTTTATGTTGGTGTGCGCTACAGCCATTAGCCGACAATGTTTGCGTATTAATCGCATATTTTAGCATTTAAGGTACACCTTGTTATAATCCTTTGATAATTAAAACATGCGAAGGAAAATTCATGATAAAAACTAGCCTAGCACTGGCTCTTGGACTCTCAAGCTCACTGGCATTTGCAGCCACATCGCTTACTGTAGAAGATATCCCTAAAATTCAGTCAGTTATTCAAACCAGCATTAGTCCAGATGGTGACAATGTTGCATTTACCCGCTCAGTGCCACGTGAATTATACGTCGACGAGAATGGCGCCAATTATAGCGAACTCTATGTCGTCGATGATGAAGGTGTCGAGCGTCCTTTCATTACCGGCTCTGTAAGTATCAAGAGTATTCAATGGTCAAACGATAGCAAAACGATCTACTTTTTAGCAAAACTTAAAGACGACAAGTTTACCGCGTTATATCAAATTCCAGTGGATGGTGGTCAAGCGCAAAAAGTACTATCGCTTAAAGACACATCAATTTCTAGCTATCAGTTAAGCCCGAATAACAAACAACTCGCTATTTTAGCTATGCCAGCGGCTGATAAATCTGAAAAAGAGCTAAAAAAATTAGGCTTTATGGCTGAGGTGTATGAGCTAGGCTTAAAAGATAAACAACTATTTATTGTCGATTTAGCCAAAACAGATAAACCTCTGACACCAACAGCGCTTAACGTTGCGAACTATGTAAGTGATGTAAACTGGGCCGCAAAAGGCGATAAGTTATTAGTAAAAACCCAGCCTACAGCGCTAATTGACGACAAATACACTAAATCACAATGGCACTTATTTGATATTGCGACTAATCAAGTGACGATGTCGTTTGCTACTGAAGGTAAATTAGACAGTGCTGAACTGTCTCATGATGGTCGTTACATCGCAATTCTAGGTGCCGAAGATAAGCATGATCCAGCAGCTGGTCGTTTATTTTTAGCTGACACAAAAACAGGTGAAGTAAGTGATTGGTTACCCAATTTCATGGGTCATATCGTTGATTTTAAATGGTCACATAAACGCAATACGCTTAATTTTATTGCCAATGTAGGTACGCAAAGTTTTGTCGCAAGCATTAAAACCGGCTCTAATAAATACAAAAAAATTATTAATGAAGGCCAATTTATTGCATCAAATCTGAGTATTTCTGATTCAGATAAAACCTTAGCGCTACGTGCAAACACTGCAAAGCACCCAAATGAAGTATTCATTATTCGTGGCTCTAAAGCACAACGTTTAACGGATTCAAACAACTGGTTGAATGACAAACGTTTTGCTAAGCAAGAAACTATTTCACTTAAGGCCCGCGACGGTGTTGAGATTGATGGCATATTAGTCTACCCATTAGATTATGATAAAGGCACGCGCTATCCATTGATCATGTCAGTGCACGGTGGCCCTGAAAGCCATGACAAAGACGGTTGGGTAACAAACTACTCGCGCCCAGGTCAAATGGGGGCTGCACGTGGTTATGCTGTCTTTTACCCAAATTACCGTGGCTCTACAGGTAAAGGCGTTGATTATTCAAAGCTTGGTCAAAACGACTATGCAGGTAAAGAGTTTGACGACTTAATTGACTTTAAACAGCATCTTGTTGAAATGGGCTTAGTTGATACTAAACGTGTTGGTATTACGGGTGGCTCTTATGGTGGTTATGCATCAGCATGGGCCGCAACAAAATTGACTGAACACTTTGCTGCGAGCGTAATGTTTGTAGGTGTTACCAACCAACTATCTAAATTTGGAACTACTGATATTTCCAACGAAATGAATCTTGTGCATGCACGTTCATACCCATGGGATAAATGGCAGTGGTATTTAGAGCGCAGCCCTATTTACTGGGCTGGCCAGTCTAAAACACCATTACTGATCATGCATGGTAAAGATGATCCTCGCGTACACCCTGCACAATCAATGGAACTGTACCGTTATATGAAAGTACAAGGCAAAGATGTACGCCTTGTATACTATCCAGGCGAAGGTCATGGTAACCGTAAAGTAGCCGCGCAATATGATTACAGTTTACGTTTAATGCGTTGGATGGATAACTATTTAATTGACGGCAAAAAAGACATGCCAGCATTCGAGATTGACCATGCAGGCAAGTTAAAAGCGGTAAAAGACGCCAATAAATAACTCTCTTATTTTGTGTAAATATGCTTTTAGGCCAACATTCATGTTGGCCTTTTTGCTTTTGAATAACAATGTATATGGATGTAATATAAAGACCTAACTCGGTAATTTTTACAAGAAAACATCCTAACAAGCTAAAATATAAAAATTAAATCAATATATTACAACAACTTAAAAGTTGGCTTCCGTCTTGCAATATTCATTGTAATTAATGAGTAAAGCAAGGAAAACCCATGAATATTTTTGAAGCACTTCGTAATGATCACGATAAACAACGTTCGCTTGTCGATGCGCTGATAAAAACCCAGGGGGAGTCACCGAATAGACAGTCTCTTATGGATAATTTAAAACATGAGTTAGTAGAACATGCTAAATTTGAAGAGCGTTATTTCTACAATCCTTTGATGTTTGATGATTTAACCCATGAAAAAGCCCGTCATAGTATTGCAGAGCATCATGAACTTGATGAATTGATTGAGCAACTTGAAGAAACTGATATGAGCTCACCAGCGTGGCTTGTGACCGCTAAAAAATTACATCATCTTGTACATCATCATCTCGCTGAAGAAGAGCATGAAGTATTTCAACTAGCCGGTAAAGCGCTAACCGAAAGTCAAAAAGAAAGTCTAGCCGAAAAGTATAATGATGCGATGAGTTAACTGCTATATGTGCCCGCTTTAATTTATAAAGCTCTCTAAATAGCTACAACTCTATACCATTTGCATTTATTAGGCACCTCTAACACGGTCAATACTTGGCTAAGCAAATACTCTTAAATTAACTAAGCCCGGCATCAAACGCTGGGTTTTTTAATGCTCATGCTCCATCCCCACCTTTATTTAATATGAAAATCATTCATTGAATGTAAATATTTCGCAATTGAATATACAACTGATAATTGTTATCATACCCACCTTGGTTACTTATTAGATTAATAATCTTTATTCTTGTCATGAAGGAAGTACAATGAAATCCCGCCCGCTTTATCTGGCCTCACTGATCAGTGCATTATTAACATCAACAACACTTATTGCTGATGATGACACAGCTGAAAATATGGAAGTGATGGTTGTCACCGCTTCTGGTTATGAGCAAAAATTAATAGATGCACCTGCAAGTGTCTCAGTTGTCTCTCGCGAAGATCTACAAAATAAGCCATTTACTAGCCTTGCTGATGCGCTTCGTGATATCGAAGGTATCGATGTTGGTGCCGGACAAGATAAAAACGGTAATATTAGTATTACCATGCGTGGTTTACCCGCAAGCTATACTCTAGTGCTTATTGATGGCCGCCGTCAAAGTGACGTAGGTAATATAGGCCCAAACAACTTTGGTAACAGCCAATTTATGTATATGCCGCCACTTGAGGCTATCGAGCGAATTGAAGTCGTTCGTGGCCCAATGTCCACTTTATATGGCGCTGATGCAATCGGTGGTGTAATCAATATTATCACTCGTAAAAATCTTGATAGCACCCATGGTAGCGTCACGGTAAGCAGTAATATCCAACAAGACGATCAATACGGTAACGATAATAAAGTCGATATATATTTGACCGGACCAAGCGGCGTTGAGGGATTAACTTACGGGATCCGTGGTAGTTTTTATGACCGTCAAGAAAGTGAGCCAACTTACAGCGAAAGTTTACCACTTCCAGATGGCAGCATGTGGGTTGATGATGGTAGTTTTGGCGATAAAAAAATCGTTGCAGCACGTAACTGGAATGCCGGCGCAACAATAAACTACCTGATCAATAATCAGAATGAAATCACCTTTGAGTACGACATAGCCAAACAGCGTTACGATAACACCGAAGGTCAAACAGGTACGTTAGATAGCCCAGTCAGTTTATGGCGTGTTAGCAAAGGCATTGTACAGCCACGCGTTGGTTATACTCCATATCAACGTGTTGAACGTGAGCAATTTGTATTTGCACATGTTGGTCGATACGATGTTGGTACGCTGACCAGCAGCATTACCCAAAGCAGCAGTGAAAACTTTGGTCGCTCATTACCTCTTAATGTACAAGAGCGTTTAGGTGTGCAGGCCATTTGGGACCAAGCAGTACAAGATCAAGGCATCGACAAGCCAGAACTAACGGATGCAATTTACGCTCAACTTGATGAGACTTTTTTACCACGCCCAATGCGTACACTAAAACTTGATAACTTAATTATTGATACTAAGTTTGAATCAAATATAGATAACCACTATTTTGTAGTAGGCGCACAATATTTTGATGCCGAAATGGAAGATGGTGTATTTGGTATGTACGGGGATGGCTTCCGTGAAGGTACGACTCAAGATCATCGTCAAACAGCTGTATTTGCTGAAGATAACTGGGAAATTACCACAAATCTAACTGCAACTTTCGGCGCTCGTTATGATCATCATAATATCTTTGGCTCACAAGTTAGTCCTCGCGCTTATTTAGCCTACTCTCCTGCTGATGAATGGACTTTCAAAGGTGGTATCAGCACAGGTTACAAAACCCCAGAGCCAAACCAACTATTCTCTGGTATTACAGGTTTTGGTGGCCAAGGTACTAAACCTTTTGTTGGCACGCCAGACTTACAACCAGAAACCAGTGTAAACTACGAAATGGCTGCTTACTTTAATGGCAGTGATAGTTTTAGTGGTAACGTAACGGTGTTTTACAATGATTTTAAAGACAAAATCATTAACCAAGATAACTTACCAAACTGTGAAGTGGCCATAGCTGATGAACCTTGTGTTGAAATTGGCGCAGGTTGGGCTGGCATCGGTAGCACCACCTTTACGCAAGCTGCTAACGTAGATAAATCAGCTACTCGTGGTGTTGAAATTGCTGCTAATTGGCAGATTATTGAACAGTTGTCACTACGTGGTAACTTTACTTACACCGATAGTGAAGTAAAAAGTGGTCGTGATGAAGGACTACCTTTAGTTAATACACCTAAAAATATGTATAACTTAACGCTTGCATGGCAACCATTGGATGATTTGAGTATTTCACTTATTTCTGAAATCCGCAGCGATCGTTACCGTGGTACGGCAAATGTGTCTGGTCCACAGGGCCCTGAAACACAAAAGCTCTACTACAAAGCCTATGATTTATATCATTTAGCAGCAAGTTATAAAATTAATGATAGCCTAGCATTAAATGCCCGTATTAATAATCTGTTAGATGACGACTTATCAAGCCGTACTTGCTTATTAGCAACCTCAGAGGAAGAGTACGAATGTACATCTGATTACAATACCACCCAAAAAGCACGCAGCTTGTGGGTATCAATGAGTTACAGTTTCTAGAATAAGAAGCTATAAAAATACAGCCCAGCAACAATGCTGGGCTTTTTATTATTACGATTTAACCGTGCCTTTTATACTTTATCACCCAACACAGATTCGTGGCCTAAGCAGCTTAAAGCGTATACTCAATAAGGGTTACCGATGAATGAGCAAAGGAAGCCTTAACTTATAGTATTAAATTTTAGAATTTATTCGCTTAGTATGTGAAGATATGTTTTGACAGATTTAATTTAAATCATTGAGGGATCTTATGTATAGAATATGGTTATTAAGTTTATGCTTTGTCTTCGGTATTGCAAATGCACAAACGCCGCAACCACTGAGTTATGACGCATTATTAAGCAACTATAATTACGATTTTGACGTTAACTATTTTAACCTTGACTCACAAGGGCTGTCGTTAAAAATGGCGTATATTTACTTACCTGCAAAGGCTGGTAAACCCGTTATGACTTTAATGCATGGTAAAAACTTTAACGCTCATTACTGGACTGAAACTGCACTATTGCTACAAAAACTCGGTTATGGCGTGCTGATACCTGACCAAATTGGTTTTGGAAAATCATCTAAACCACGAGATTATCAGTTCTCTTTTGCAGCCTTAGCTAGTCACACCCATGCTTTAATGAGCCAACTTAATATAAATAAATCAATTGTATTGGGTCATTCTATGGGCGGTATGCTGGCAAGTCGCTTTGCGCTTATGTATCCACAAACAACCCAACAATTAATTTTACTCAACCCTATTGGCCTTGAAAATTACCTGCAATATGTTGATTACAAAGACACTAACTTTTTTTATAAAAATGAGTTAGCTAAAACACCTGCCGGGGTAAAAGCATACCAGCAAAAAAATTACTATGACGGAAAATGGAATAACCAATTTGCTGCTCTGACGAATTTTATTACCGGACAAATTCAAGGCCCAGATAAAGAGCTAGTAGCGTGGGTTAACGCAAAAACATACGACATGATTTTTACTCAACCCGTTATCACCGAGTTTAAAAACTTCACTATGCCTGTTTCACTAATTATAGGTACAAGAGACAGAACAGGACCTGGCCGTAACTGGAAGAAACAAGGAGTAGATTATGAACTTGGCCGCTACGATCAATTAGGTAAATCAGCCGCGGCATTAATTCCTCACAGCCAACTATTTGAACTGACTGATTTAGGTCATTTACCCCATATTGAAGATTTTAAGCGCTTTAAAGCTGTATTGTTAAAAGCCTTAGAAGCATGCTCAAAGCCACTAGAGTAATATTTAGGCAGATCAGCTGTTAAAGTTATTAACAGCTGATTTAATTACTCAACGCTGACCTTTGAAAACCAATTAATAAACATAAATGCCTACTATTAGATACCTTTTAGCGATAACAGAAAAATATTGTCAATTAGCATGTGGATTCACTTTTAATATTTTGATGGCACTAAAAAATAACAACTCACTGATATTATTAGACTAAAACTCTATCTCCATTAATATATTGCTATTCTGAAGTTATTTAAAAATTAAATAACTTTTCAGTTTAAAACTAAAAAAGCAGGTAATGTAAACTTAAAGTTAAAGAAACAAGCAGTCTGTTGTTGACCAAATTACAACCTTAGCATACTCTATGTAAGCGCTTACAACACACACACTGATAAATGTAAGCGCTTACAACTTCGTTCGTAGACACAATAACAACCACAACGAAGTACTTTTAAATTTTTGTCGATACTGGGGTTCAACTAATGAACATGACAACAACCAAAGTAAGCCGCCTTGTTGCGGCAATATCCATGACCATGCTATTTGGCTGTGGTGGAAGTGCTGAGACAAAATCTGACTTCACAAAAGTCGATCCACAAAAGCCGGTTTCTGATTGGCAAATGGTTTGGAGTGACGAATTTGATGGCGCAAGTATTGATTCTAACAAGTGGAACTTTGAATTAAATTGTGCCGGTGGTGGTAACAACGAAAAACAATGTTACACCGACAGTGAACAAAATGCCTTCATTAAAGACGGTGTACTAAACATAGTCGCCTTACCGGCCGACGAAGGTGCCGAAAAGCCTTATACATCGGCACGATTGAACACCCGCTACAACGCTGATTTTACTTATGGTCGTTTTGAAATGCGTGCAAAGTTGCCTTCAGGGCAAGGTAGCTGGCCTGCTTTTTGGATGATGCCAACTAATGAAGTATATGGTACATGGCCGCGCTCTGGCGAAATTGATATTTTAGAAGCGGTAAATTTAAAAACAGTTGCTGAAGATGGCACCGTTGAAGCTAATATTCATGGCACACTTCACTATGGTCGTGAATGGCCTAACAACTCGAACTCTGGTAAAGCGTATACATTCCCTGAAGGGATGAATCCTGCTGACGATTTTCATACTTACGCTATTGAATGGCAAGAGGGCGAAATTCGTTGGTACGTTGATGGCTACTTATATGCCACACAACGTCGTTCTGAAGTTCGTTATAACTCAAAAGACGAAGCTGTTGGCCTAAAACATAAAGGTTGGTTTGCTGAATACTTTGAACAAGGTAATGGCGAGCTTACAACACATTGGGATAATGCCCCCTTTGATAAAGACTTTTACCTTATTTTAAATAACGCCGTTGGTGGTGATTGGCCGGAAAACGTAAATAACTTAGGCGTTGACGCTGCAGCATTTGCAGAGGGTCAAAGCTTTGAGATTGATTACGTACGCGTTTATCAATGTGCAGCTAATACTGACACAGGTAAAGGCTGTGAGACAGTGCGTCCAGGTTACGACAACATAGAAGATGCACTTGTTGAAGGTAAAGCGCCTGTACCTACTCCACCAAGTGATGGTGTTGCAAAAAACCTTGATATTTTTAATGGTAGCTTAGACGCAAACTGGATCGCTTGGGATTGTTGTGGCGGAACCACACCAGAAACCATTACCGACGCTGACAAAGGCGACGTAGTTAAATTTAATATCAACGATAATAACGGTACAGTATTAGGTTTTTCAACCCGTGGCGGTCACTTCCCTGATGGCTTTGCAGGGTCATCGTCTCCATTTGATGCTTCTTTACTGCTTGATTTAAATGGTCGTGTATCATTTGATATGAAAGTAGTGACTCCTCCAACATCTTCAACTACTTGGTTATTAAAGGCTGAAGCCGGTGATGGCGGCCCTAATACGGGCGACGTCCCACTTAGCGAAAGTAATGAAGGTGTAACACCTGTTACTGGCCAATGGCAGACCTATACGTTTCCACTTTCTTTACTACAAGAAAGAGGCCTCGATATAAGTGCTATTGATGTATTAATGGTATTTCCTACATGGCAAACAGGTGGCGGTGCCGAGTACTTAATTACCAATGTAACTATTGAAGGTGACTTACCAAAAGTCGATCTTTTCAGTGATGAACAAAACCTAGATTGGCCAATGTGGGATTGTTGTGGTGGTTCAAAACCGGTTGAAGTAATGGATGATGAAGAACACGGTTTAACGGCTGAGTTTACTATTGGCGCAACAGCAACAGTAATGGGCTTTAATAGCCGCACAGCTGCAGGCGGAAGCGGTGAAGCATTCGATGCTACTTCGATATTAGAAAACGGTGTAATAGCGTTTGAGTTAAAGGTGATCTCAAAACCAAATAATCTTGATTCAGTTTGGAATTTCAAAGTTGAGTCTGATAACGGTAGCTCTGCTGTCGAAATTCCATTAACTGACAGCGTCGAAAGTGTAGAACCTACTATTGGTGAATGGCAAACATATACCTTTACCCTTGCTGATTTAGCGGGTGCAGGTTTAGATGTTAGTGCATTAGATGTGGTGATGATTTATCCAACTTGGGACACAGGTGAAGGCGCTGTTTATCGTGTAGATAACGCATTCATTGGCATTCCATAACTAAGAATCACTTTATGGTAGGTGCGTATAAGCACCTACTTACCGTAAAAAATTTAGTAAAAAGCAGAGCAATTATGAACACAAATAAGTTTAAAAAAAGCCAAATAGCGGCTTCTGTGTCACTTATCATCGCTGCAAGCACATTTAACTTCGCTAACGCTGCGCAAGAAAGTACTGCCGAACCTGAAATCGAAGTAATACAAATTAAAGGTATACGTGGTTCACTGATCCGCTCTATGGACATGAAACGCGATGCATCTGGGGTAGTCGATGCAATTTCTGCCGAAGAAATGGGGAAATTCCCAGATACCAACTTAGCTGAATCACTACAACGCATTACGGGTGTATCGGTGAGTCGTGCAAACGGCGAAGGTAGCCAAATTACAGTCCGTGGTTTTGGCCCTTCATTTAATTTGGTAACACTTAACGGTCGCCAAATGCCTGGAACGGGTAACTCTCGTTCGTATAATCTTGAAAACATCGCCTCAGAAGGTGTAAGTGCCTTAGAAGTATTTAAAACTGCCCGTGCTGATGTGCCTAGCGGTGGTTTAGGTGCGACAGTTAATATTTCAACATCGCGCCCTCTGCAAAGACCTGGGCAGCACTTTTCAGCAACAGCAAAAGCAATTCATGACTCATCAAATGAAGTTGGTAGCGATGTAACACCTGAAATATCAGCTATTTACAGCAATACCTTTAATGATGAAATGTTTGGTATTGGCTTTTCATTCTCGCATCAACAGCGCGACTTTCAAAAACAAAGTGCTAATATTCAAGGTTGGCAAGCTAATGTAGATTTACCGACTCTTTCAGAAGATAAATTTATTGATGCTCGCCCAGTTGATGCAGACGGTAATCGCGTAGGTAATCATTTTTTTGCAAAAGACATGAACTACGCTATTGAAGATTTACAACGTGAGCGTACCAATGGGCAAGTAACACTGCAATTTGCACCCACTGATAATTTTGTGGCCACCCTTGATTACACAGCAAGTGAGGCTACAACAGGGTCAAAAACTCTCGGCTGGGGTATTTGGAACGACTTTGGCAGTAATATTAACGGTTACGAGCTAGATGAAAATGGCACCGCTATTTATGCAGATATAAGTGGTAACGATGCGTCATTTACCTCGAGTAAAAACACCACTGAAGTAAAAGCTCGTTCTATCGGTTTAAATTTAGATTGGCAAATTAATGATACATGGAAAATTGAGCTTGACTACCATGATTCTAAAAACGAAACCGACAATGGCGCAGACAAAGGTCTAGGTAGTGATGGGCAAGTTATTTTAGGTTCTGATCAGCTTGTTAATAAAATTTATGATTACCGCACTGGCGAAGTTCCGCATACGCAAGTTAATTGGAAAAACGGCACGAATGTATTAAGCCCAGGTGAGATTGATTCAAACTTTAGCCAGTTTATTCATTCACCGGGGGAATCAAATATTGAACAACTTCAACTACATGCAAGTTGGATAAATGAAAGTTTTGACATCGGTTTAATTGAAGTTAAGTTTGGTGGTTCGCGCACAGAGCAAAACACTGGTGGTTATGAGGCATGGAGTGGCTTAGTTGGTGGCCCTGGTTTTAACCCTTCTTACACTGAAATTTTCCCAGATGGTATGTTTACACTTCATGATACCTCAGGATTATTAGATCAATTTGCCGGTGGCGGTAGCAATTTACAACCAAACTATTACTACAGCTATGATTTTGACGAAGCCGTAGCAAGACAAATGGCATACTTAACCGCTGATGTAACAGGCGGCGATGCTTATGCACCTAATGCCTATCTTGATGGCATTGACAGTCAAAGCTCGGTTGAGGAAATTACCAACAGTATTTATGTTCAATCACGTTGGGAGTTTGACGTTAGTAATTACTACGTTAAAGTAAACGCAGGTCTTCGCTACGAAGAAACCGATGTAACCAGCTCTGTTCGTCAGCGTGTTGAACAACAAGTTAATTGGATAAGCGCTTCAGAGTGGATCACTCAATATTCAGCAGGTGGCGATGATAACTTCTTAGTGCAAGAAGGCAGTTATGATATTTTACTGCCATCAATTGACTTAAGTGTTGACCTAACTGATGACGTGGTTGCTCGCGTATCGTGGGGCAAAACAATGTCGCGTGCACCTTTGGGCGATTTAGCTGGCGGTCGTTCACTAACAGGCAGTCCAAAACCGGGATCACGCGTAGGTAGTCAAGGTAACACGGGGCTATTACCGTTTGAATCAACAAATCTTGATTTATCTTTAGAGTATTACTACGCAGAAGGCAGTTATGCATCTGTAGGTTACTTTAAAAAGGACGTTGATAACTTTATTCAAACCACCATTACCCCAACAACCATTGAAGGCTTATATGATATTTTAAATGGCCCGCGCTATTTACAAGCTGTGAGTGATATTGAGGCACGTGGTGAGCAAGCAACAACCGATGCCATTTTTGCACAAATGCTTGCTAATGGTGATGGTAATGTCAATGGTCAAATTGAACCAAATAGTAACGATCCGCTTATTACTTGGAACATTAGCCAACCACAAAATACCGATAGCAAATCAGTCGATGGTTTTGAAGTGGCAGTACAGCACTTAATTGGCGAAACAGGCTTTGGTGTCGGTGTTAATGCTACATTTGTCGACGGAGATGTTGAATTTGATACAGACAGCTTAGACCAACAAGCTCCGTTAACGGGCTTAAGTGATTCAGCTAACTTCCAAGCGTTTTACGAAAAAGATGGCTTATCAGTAAAACTGACTTACGCATGGCGCGATTCATACCTTATTGGTGTAGGCCAAGCACAAGGTTCTGCTGATGCACCACCACAATATGCTAAAACATATGGCCAGTGGGATATGAGCGTAAATTATGACGTTAACGAGAATGTGACGGTATTCTTTGAAGGTATAAACCTCAATAATGAAACCGAGCAAGGCTATGGCCGTTACGAAGAGCAGTTCTTATTTGCTCGCCAGTATGGTCCACGCTACGCAATTGGTGCACGCTATACCTTTTAATAAACCTAAGTAATTAAACATTCCAGCCGCTCATTGAGCGGCTTTTTTTATAACTGTTTAATTTTTTCTAATAGCTTATCGGTTGTCCAATCAATATCGTTATAGGCAATATCGGGCTTATAGTAATCGCCCTTTCCTCTTGCTCTATCAACATACACTTTATTAGGGATAATAACTTTACCTAACCCTGAGGGTAACTCGGCTAGTCGAACATCCATATACAATGAGTCAGCACTGCTTGGCGCGCCAAATAACTGAGTGTTTGAAAACTGCTTAAATACATCAATGGCGTCAAGACAGGCACTTGCACACTGTGGCGGCACAATAACAAAAACCTGTGTTTTAAAGTCACTCACTAGCGATGTATTTTCGCTTTGATTTGATTTGCTTTGCTTTGCTTCTATATAAAATGGCTTATTGTTTTCAAGTGACTTTGCCATACCTGCAGCTATTTCTTTAATCTCTTTATGGACTTCAGGTTGATCTTTCACCACTTCAATTAACGATTTAACATAGTTAGTATTATCTTTTGACGCTCTCCACCAAACCCGGCTATTTTTTGAGTAGTTATCCATTTTTTGTTCAACAACTTGCTCACCCCACAACACTTTTGCAAGCTTTAAGCTCCAATAAGACGAGCCACCTTGGTTATGACGAAGATCTAAAACCACCGTTTTTGCACTGAGTAACTTAGTACGTTGTTCAGTCACTTTTTTATACAGGTTGTTGTAATCATGAGTTTGCTTATCGTTATTTGCAAAACTGGGCATAGCAATCCACGCTATGTTTTGCGCAGGCCAAGTTAAATCGGTTGTAAGCTCATCCCCATTATAGGCATGTGTTAAATGCTTACTTACACTCTTTGGCCGAACAGACCAATCAAGGGTTTTACTGTAAGCTTGCCCATTAGCTTTAATAAATTGACATTCTTTTAGAGGTGTTAAAAATGGGTTACCATCATCAATTAGTAACCGCCAACCTTGCTGCCACCAATGCCCAGGTTGTGTAACCTGTCCATGAAATTTAAACACTCTTTTTCGCATTAAAGTCTCGGTACTTTGCCCATCGCAACCACTTATCACATCACCTTTATTTATATTATCTGTTTCACTGTAATACACTTTTAATGCATCACCCCGCCAAACGGCACTAAAACCAGGCCAACGACGAGCAGATCGTTCAACGCTTGAAAAAGCCCCTGCATGGCCATCTTGTAAAATAGTACTAAAGCGCGCTATAGCCGCAACATGAGCTTGTGCACCACTGGCCTGAATTGATAGTGCAAGTGCCTCTGCTTTTGCTTGCTTTAATAGTTCAGGAAAGGCTGGGTTGTTAACATCAAACATACCAGGGTGGTTTTGTACCGATATGCCGTAAGCGGCTTCAATATCAAGCTCACTAACACTGCGCCATTGCCCTGGGGTTTGAGGAGAAACCGGTAATTCAGCTACACTTAAGGTAGGCGCAATTAATAAAGCGCATAATAAAGTACGATTAACTATTGTTGTTTTTATTTTCATGAAAATCCTTTTTAATGCGATCAATTACTTTAGATCCACCAAGGGTGATCAACCCCCCGATCTCAAGCAAGTAAAAAACTACCAGTTTATTTTAAAGCAATAACTTATCAGAACAACTTAACCCGAAGCCAGTCGAAGTTCAACTAACTGCAGCCTAGGTCACTATTTCTTATCAATATTTACTAGTAAAGCAAACTAGCTTTGCTAGTATGAGGTAATTATTATTTTTATGTCTCACTTATGCGCAATACTACCGTGAAAATAAGGAATAGCTTCCTCTTCCCAAGCTCCCGCTTCCTCAGGTTCAACGGTATCATATTGGCTTTTATTACTCTGCTATTGAGCGGCGCAGCTTTCGCTGAAGATAACTGTTATTTAACAGCTATTGCAAACAATGTATCAACCCCGTTATTGCAAAGTGTTGCATCAGACATAAGACTAGTAAAAGGGGTTAACCAATTTGAATTAGTATGTACACTAAGTCAAAGTGGTGTATTCACTTTTACTCGCCCTGCACTTAAGAGCTTTTCGTGGCAACAAGATGGCGCATTAAAAGCTCCCTTAAAAACAAATCAAATGGCTATTTTGATGGAACAAGGCAGCTTTCACGCACAGCTCACTGTAACAGTAACAAATAGCTACACCCCTCGCTTTACGTGGTTAAATACACAGCAGTTTATTGAAAGAGTTCAGTTATATAATTTAATTTTCGGAGTGTTTTATGGCTTGTGTGCCACACTTATTTTTTATGTACTAATAATAGGTTATGGTATTAAAGATGCTATTTTCAAACAGTATGGTGCATACCTTTTTTGTATTGCTAGCTTTATCTTTTTACAAGAAGGTCAACCCTATTTATTTGCTCAAAATCAGTTTTCCGAGCTTATCAGAAACCTTTATTCATTAAGTATTGGTTTAACTGTTGTGAGTGCGACTTGGTTTATGTGCGCAATATTAGCATTGCCGCAATATTGGCCAAAAGTGAGTCACTTATTAAAAATTGCCGCTTTGTGTGTACTTACCTTGTGCTTACAAAGAGTAGCTTTAGATTTACCCGCTATTGCTAATCTCACCTCAGCGATTACAGGCTACTTGTCATTATTGATTGTAATGAGTATTTTTATACTCTCAGCCGTGCAAGCTAAGCAAGGTGTGAATGAGGCAGGCTTAGTTTTTATAGCCTTAAGCTGTGTATTTATTAGCATGACTTTTAGAATATTACTCACCGAATACAGCCCTTTTATTCAACGTTATGGGTTTGTGATTGCTTTTACTCTTGAGTCATTACTACTGGCCATCGCCGTGGCCAAGCGCTTACAAAGACTCAGTTATGCAAAAAAACAGGCTGAACGACACGCTAATTACGACCCCCTTTGTCATATACATAATCGTCGCGGTTGGAGCTTAAAAGCAAACGACTTATTAACTCAACATGCTCAACAAGGCGGTATCCTGTGTTTTTTATATATAGACTTAGACCGCTTTAAAGTAATAAATGATAGTTATGGCCATGATGTTGGCGATAAAGTGTTAAGCAAAGTAGCGCAATTGATTAATAACCATATGCGCAGTGAAGATGCGGTTGGACGCTTAGGCGGGGATGAGTTTGTGGCTATGGCATTATTTACCAGCAAAGATAAAATTAACCAACGAGTTGCGACTCTTGAACAAAAGTTAAATGCGCTTAGCTTAGAGCACCAAGGCAACACCATCGCTATTTACGCAAGCGTAGGGCAAATAAACTATAGCGAAGCGCCTAAAAATTTAGATGAGGTTTTAAAAGCCGGTGATGAAGCAATGTATCAAAAAAAGTCATTACGAAAAGCGCAGGCTAAGCAAACCTACACAAGAGAAAACGCCTAAAGTAATCGTTTAGGCGCATAATCATTACTCGTCTTTTTTGAATAAGACTTCTGGGTTTACCATAGTTTTCATTTCTAAAACATTGCCGTTTGGATCTTCAATAAAAAACGTCTCTTGTTCAAATTCATTGCCAACAAAACGACGGTATGGTTTATCTAAATATTCGAGACCAGCAGCCGCAATGCGCGTTTTTAAAGCTTGAAATTGATCTTCTGATAGATGAATGCCAAAGTGAGGGACTGCCACCGCGCCCATATCAACATCATGACGTACCGTTGGTAAGCGCTCTTCGCTTTGGTGAAGCGTTAACTCGTTACCCCAAAAATCAATGTCTACCCATCGCCCTGCTTCACTATTGCCCGTTTTACAGCCAAGTACGTCACAATAAAATATTTTCGCTTTTTCGAGATCACCTGCCGGTATTGCCAAGTGCAAACAGTTGGACATAAATTACCTTCATTAATAACTTTTAACATATGAAATATGCTGCATTATACATAAATTGCAATTTATATAACATTAACAACATCTGTTTTGTGCTATTAAATGCGAGAGCTATGGTTTGTGATGTGCGCGCTAAAAGTAAATTTTTATTATTAAAATTCGTCAATCCAAAATTATTAATTCCTATCATGGTATCAGCAGCTTTGATAGGCCTTATTGTCTAGTTTATGTCATTCCCGAAGAGTCATAGTAGCAATACTTATTTATCAATATACGCCTAGCCGACAGCTTTGCCATTGGCTTTCTTGCAAGCTCTGTCATCATATTTTATGGTTATTACATCGAGCACAGTGTTGATGACTTTACTGGCGCTTTAGGAATGTGTGTATTCTTCATCCGTGTATATCTGCAGCGTATTTATTTTTATTAGGGGCGCCAAATCCTTAGTAACCTGAATTTTTTCTAAATAGTCTAATAAAATCTTAACGATATCCCAAAACAAAAAATAACAGGCCTTTTTTTGATCAGTTATAGCTTCCCTTACGTAATGTTCACACAGCTATAACACTGTAACATTCAATTAAAGGAAAAATTATGAATAAAGTATTTAAGCTATGCGCAGTCATACTTCCCTTGTTACTGATCCAAGGCTGTAATGACGATGATAACGTACCTGTAAGTACTGACCCACAACCAATTACTACCATTTTTGATGCTGCACAAAGTTCTGATGATTTCACTACACTCGTTGCAGCTTTAGAAGCAACAGGTCTTGACGAGACTCTTGATGATGCAACGAATAGTTACACAGTATTTGCTCCCACCGATGCGGCTTTTGCATTACTAGGTGAAGACAAAATCAACGCTTTATTAGCTGATACTGACAAGCTTAGTTCAATATTAACCTATCATGTTTTATCAGGTAGTGTTGATGCACAAACAGCAATTAGCCTCGCAGGCACAACGGTTGCAACTGTCAATGGTCAAAATATTGCTCTATCTTTAAATGGCGATACGCTGTTAGTAAACACAAGCACCGTTACCATGACTGATATTGAAACTGATAACGGTATTATCCACGTCATTGATGCTGTTTTAATGCCTAAAGAAGTTTCTGAAACTGCGCCAACGAAAAATATTGTTGAAACAGCGCAACAAGCTGGTAATTTTAGTACGTTACTCACAGTGCTTGATGTTGCGGGTTTAACAGCTGCATTGTCGGATAATTCAAAGGAGTATACTGTATTTGCCCCAACAGACGCTGCATTTGAAGCTGTTGGTAGCAAAATGATAAACACCCTATTAGCTAATCCAGATGTACTCGGCAATATTCTAAAACAACATGTGTTAACTGGCTCTATTGATTCAGTAACCGCAATGTCTCTAAACGGTCAATCAGCTGAAACACTGCTTGGTAATACTTTACCTATTTCAATTAACGCAGACACCAACATCTTGATGTTTGGCGGCGCTAATGTGGTAATAACTGATATAAAAACAACTAATGGCATTGTTCACGTAATTGACTCTGTGATTGTTGCTGACGTTGCCCTACCAGAGAGTTTTGGCACAATTGCGGATGTTGCAAGTGAAAATGGCAGCTTTACTACATTACTCGCTGCACTCTCAGCAACAGGTTTAGACGCATTGGTTAGCGATCCAATCAGCACATTCACGGTATTTGCACCTACTGACGCAGCATTTGCTGCCCTTGGTCAAGACACTATTGACGCTTTATTGGCAGATACCGACACGCTTCGTGATATTTTACTTTACCATGTAGTAGCAGATGCAAATGTACTATCTGATGCAGCAGCCACCATTGCAAACAGCGAGAACAACAAAGTTGAAATGGCAAATGGTGATATGGCTGCTTTATCGTATGTAGACAGCTCACTGTTTATTAATGATGCGGCGGTAACTACAGCGAATGTAACTGCTGACAACGGCGTTATTCATGTATTAAATAAAGTGATTATGCCACCGGCTGAAGTCGGCACACCGACTAAAACTATTGCAACAGTTGCCACAGAAACGCCTGCATTATCTACATTAGTAACAGCACTGCAAGCAGCAGGGTTAGTTGATACGTTTAACGATACCACTAAATCGTTTACGGTATTCGCACCAACAAATGCGGCATTTAGTAAAATTCCTACCGCTGATTTAAATGCTTTATTAGCTGACACTACTGCACTTACTGGCGTACTTACTCAACATGTATTAGCTGCCCAAGTAGGTAGTACTGATGCGTTTGCTGCTAACGGTAAAATGGTCACTACACTTGCTGAGAATATGCTAAGCGTAAACGTGGTAGATTTTACCAGTACCGAAAATACAGCAACAGACAGCGTAGCTTATGATGCAACAAATAATCGTTTAGTAACGGGTATGGCCGATGCTATGCCTGGTAAAACCGTGTATGTATTTGATAACGACTTAGGTGAGGCAATGAGCGTATGTGAAGCAGCTTGTGCAACAACGTGGCCACCCGTGTTAGGCACTGCGGCATCGATTGAAAATATTCCGGGTTTATCATTGATTGCTCGCTCAGATGACAGCATGCAAGTCGCTTACCTTGGCCGCCCTTTATATACCTTCTCAGGTGATACGGCAGCTGGTCAGAATAATGGTCAAGCTGTGAACGATATTTGGTGGCAAGTAAGCTTACCGGCTACATCACTACAAGTAGCTGGCAGCAATGTAACAACCACTGATATTTACACTAGCAATGGCGTTGTACACTTAATTGATACAGTGATCACAACGGCCAAATAACTAAATTTTACTGTGAGATAAGCCAGGAGTGATGCTATTTGCTCCTGGCTTTTTTATATAAAAATAGGCTTACTTATTACTACTTTGAGAGCTTGTTGGGTAGCCAAACAACACGTTTAACTTGGCTTTTAACCCTTTAGCTTGGTAAGTACTTTTAAATAAATACTGCCACTGATGAAAGGTGATTTTGATTGGGTTATTACTGTTTAATTGACCAATAATGCCGTATTTACAGGGCTTGTTTTCATCCTCTTCTACATAAGTGCCAAATAATTTATCCCAAATAATTAAAACGCCAGCGAAGTTTTTATCTAAGTAGCCATTATTTATAGCGTGGTGCACCCGATGATGCGATGGGGTATTAAATAATGCTTCAAACCAACCGAGCTTTTTTACCACTTGCGTGTGTACAAAAAATTGATAAGCCAAATTAAGTGCCACCACCGCAAAAACAATCACAGGCTCAAAGCCTATTAATATCATCGGCAACCAAAATAGCCACATTCCCGCCAGCGGATACATTAAACTTTGTCTAAATGCCGTGGTAAAGTTCATTTTAGTAGAACTATGATGCACTACATGAGCGGCCCATAACCAATGAATATGGTGTGATGCACGATGAAACCAATAGTATAAAAAGTCTTGCAGTAAAAAAGCGCCTAATACAGTAAATAGCGTCGATTCAATATCAAATAGCCGAAACTGATACAGCCAATAAAAAAACGGCATTAATAATAATAACGCAATGGCATCAGCGCCTTGATGTAATAAAGCAAGTAACGCGTTGGCTAAGCTGTCTTTTATATCGTAGTAACGTCTAAATTTTATAAACTCAACCCCTACAAACAGCAAAAAAATAGGGCTCAGTGCCAATAAAATAATTTCAATGCTCATGACGTTTCTCCTGAAAATAGCTGGCTATTTTTTTAAGTGCTTGGCTAACATCTTTTTTTATAAAAAAAACCAGTATAAAGTCGGGTAACCAAAAAGGCGCAATACAACGAATATGGTAGCTGATCTCGGTGAGTGATGGCTGAGTATTATTGGCTTTTAAGTAAATATCACCACGGTGCTGTGCAACGGGTTTATCCCCTAAAATGCGGTAACAAATGTGGCTATTATCGGCCGTTATTATTTGCTCCTTAAATGTTGTACCTTGCATTTTTATTTGTCTAATGGTGCCTTTTCCACCACTTATTTCACCAAAGTCTTGCGGTGTTAACACTTCAAACTGCGCATTAAAAAAGCGCCCCAAATCAGCATGCACTAATAATAAGGTGCGTAATTGTTCAGGCGTTGCTGCCACACTATGTTTAACGTTTATCTCAATCATTGTGTGCCCCCTATTATTTTTATAGATCTCTAGCATATAAAAATATTACATGGCAAACTTGCGATTAGATGACTATTTTTTAGCTTTAGGCGACAAATGAAAACCTTAGCCGATCATTACTTTTCTAGCTGTTTGGATTATCTTCAAAGCACAGGATTAGATAGCCAAGAGATACTAACTGCCATTGAATTTGATGAATATACAAATAAGCAAACACAACAATTAGCGCCTCGTATTAGCTTAAAAAGCTATAATGCGCTGCTTAGTTATGCACAGCAAACGCTAAATGACTCCTTATTTGGGTTTGAGTTAGGAAAACAAATACGTACCGCTGATTTTGGTGTACTTGGGTATTTAATTGAATCGAGTACTAATCTAGCCAGTGCCATTACTGCATTACTGAGCTACGACAGTTTAGTGGCTAACATAGGGCGTGCTGAGTTTGAACAGCAACAAACACTTTGCAAGGTAACCTGGTTAGCAGACCCACAGTGCAGTCCACAAGCCGTATTACGAAATATGACCGCGTGGGTAAGTGTTATACGCCAACTGCTTAATCCTCAGCTTTCGCCTAGTTGCGTTTATTTTACAGCACATTTTTCAGACAGTGAGTTACAACAATTAGCGCAATGGTTTAATTGCCCAGTAAAAGCTGGCGCTAACTTTAATCAAGTAGAGTTTCCAAGTAGTTACTTAACCCTTCCTTTTAAAACCGATAACTCCCAGATTAACGCTGTGCTAAAGCAAATGTCAGAGCAACAGCTATCCCAGTTTAAAAGTCAGCAATTATTAACAGAAAAAATTAATCATATTTTAATGGCTAAATATGATTTGCAGGACTGTTCACTGATCAGAACGGCTAGTGCTTTAAATATGACCCCGCGCACAGTGCAACGTCATCTAAAGCAAGAAAACACCAATTTTGCCGCTCTCCTTGAACAAGAGCAAAAACGCCGTTTGTTAACATATATTCCTCATTATTCGCTAAGCAGTATTGCAACTATTTTGGGGTTTAATGATCAAAGCTCTTTTAATCGCGCCTTTAAGCGCTGGTATCAATGCTCACCTCGTCAATTTATAAAAAACAATAATTAAACAATTTGATTACCTAAAACACACATTTAACGTGTACCTTTTTATTGATTTTATTTACACTAGCCTCATGTATTGCTTTAAAGACAATTATTTATGCGTTTGCGTATGATGTTAACTGTTTTTGTATTGGTTTTTTATAGTGCGGTCTGTCACGCAAACCCGGTTACCTTCATCGCTGAAGATTTGCCCCCTTATCATTTTAAAAACCCTCAAGGTGAAGCGCAGGGTGCCTTAGTAGATATCGCTAAAGCAGTATTAAAAGGCACGGCTTTAAAAGCAACGTTTGAAATAATGCCGATGGCGCGTATGTTTCAACAACAACAAGCCAATCCTAATGCCATCATGCTGTCACTGTTAAAAACACCAAACAGAAACAGCCAGTTTAAGTGGCTGGGAAAAGTGTATTTTGCAGATGCATACCTAGTAAGTTTACGCAGTCATAACGATGAAGTGATTCACTTAAACTTTGCCAAAGAATACAAAGTAGCCACTATTCGCGGTTATTCTGCACAAGCTTATTTAGAAGCTCAAGGCTTTACTGAAAGTGAGAATTTAGTCTTAGTGAGTTACTACCAGCAGCTATGGAGAATGCTGTATAAAAATCGTATCGATTTTGTGGTGACTAACACCCTCACCCTTGAAAACGAGTTAAAGCGAGCAGGGCTCGACCCAAACTTAATTACTAAGCGTATACATTTAGATGAGCTACCTTCTTCTCTTCACTTTGCAGCAAGTAAGCAGCTTAACCCGCAAACAGCGAAAATTATTACTGATAGATTAAACGCGATAAAAGAAAGCGGTGAATACCAACAAATTTTAAATAAATGGCAACTCCCTATTCCAACGCGCCTTTAGTATTGAGTAGGTAAAACGCCTTGCGTTAAGTAATTTTTCAATGAAGTAAATAAAGGTGAAGGTAAGTTATTAATATCGCACCAACGCCACTGTAAACATTTGTTAGGCTCTTTATTCACAGGCTCGCCACCTTCATACTTTGCCCGTACATATAAAGTAATATAGTGCTTGTTCTCGGCGCTAAAAATATCGTTGGTAAAATCGAGTTTACGAATATTAGTAACAGTAAGCCCTGTCTCTTCTGCTACTTCGCGCACTGCACATTGCTCAACCGTTTCACCAAATTCTAAATGCCCCCCAGGGGTTGCCCAGGTATTTGCACCATGTGCGCCTATTCGCTCACCGAGTAAAATTTTATTATCATGCATTACTATCACTGCAACGCCTACTCTGACAACTTGACTCATTATTACCACATTAAATAGTTCATCATTTTTATATGTTACCTCATTTAAATCATCAAACTAGTCGTTAGTTCGTTATAAACCATAGCGTTAGCTAAAAACCACACAATCCGTTCATTATTTAACCGACCATAGTCGAATATCACTCCTGATAAAAAGCGCTTAGTTTTAAATAAAGTTATATTAAATTTTGCTCAGGAGCCTTTATGTCAGGTGAATACAAACAACACTACAACGAGTTTAAACAAAACCCGGCAGCGTTTTGGTTATCGCAAAGTAAACGCCTACCTTGGTACCAGGCTCCCGAAACAGCTTACACACAAGATGAAAACGGTTTATATCACTGGTTTGCCGACGGCCAACTTAATAGCTGCTTTTTAGCGGTAGATCAGCATGTTATTGCCGGCCATGGTGATGAAACAGCGTTAATTTATGACTCACCCGTAACCAATACCGCGCGCAGCTACAGCTACTTTGAACTACAACAAGAGGTCGCTAAATTCGCAGGAGTAATGCAGTCTTTAGGCGTAATAAAAGGCGACCGCGTGGTTATTTATATGCCCATGATCCCCGAGGCCGTAATTGGTATGTTAGCCTGCGCCCGCATCGGCGCTATTCATTCGGTCGTATTTGGCGGGTTTGCAGCACATGAGCTTGCCGTAAGAATTGATGACGCCAAGCCTAAGTTAGTACTCAGTGCCTCTTGCGGTGTAGAAGTGAATACCGTAATTGAATACAAAGAGTTACTTGATAACGCGCTCGAATCAGCCTCTTATAAAGTAGAACATTGTATTATTTATCAGCGTGAACAAGTAACTGCACCACTTATGCCTGAGCGTGATATTGACTGGGCTGTTGCAATGCAAACAGCTACTGGTGTTGATCCTGTTCCGGTAAATGGCGATCACCCGCTTTATATTTTATACACGTCAGGCACAACGGGTACTCCCAAGGGAGTTGTTCGTGAAAATGGCGGCCATGCCGTTGCCATGCATTACAGCATGGAAACCGTATACGGAATGAAACCCGGTGACGTGTTTTGGGCCGCTTCGGATATTGGTTGGGTTGTAGGCCATTCGTACATAGTGTATGCCCCGCTTATGTACCGCTGTGCCACTATTTTATTTGAAGGTAAACCAGTTAGAACCCCAGATGCCAGTGCATTTTGGCGAGTGGTTGAACAGTATAAAGTAACGGCTTTATTTAGCGCACCGACAGCCTTTAGAGCGATAAAAAAAGAAGATCCCAATGCCGATGGGTTTAAACAATACGATACTTCAAGTCTGAAACGCTTGTTTTTAGCAGGCGAGCGCTTAGATCCCCCCACCTACGATTGGCTCAAAGAAAAAACAGGCCTACCTGTGCTTGATCATTGGTGGCAAACAGAAACTGGTTGGGCGATAGCCTGTAATCCTGTCGGCATTGAGCACCTACCTACAAAAGCAGGCAGTTCAACGGTTGCGACTCCTGGGTTTGACGTACGTATTTTAGATATGAATGGTGACGAATGCGCCCCCAATGAACAAGGTGCAGTCGTTATTAAACTGCCTTTACCGCCAGGATGTTTACCCACTATTTGGCAAAATACCGAACGCTTTAAAGCCGGTTATTTAAGTGAATATGAAGGCTATTATCTTTCTGGCGACGGCGGTTATATTGATGATGATGGCTACCTATTTATTATGGGCCGCACCGATGATGTGATTAATGTCGCGGGACATCGTTTATCAACCGGTGAAATGGAAGAAATTGTAGCCGCTCATCCCGCGGTTGCTGAGTGTGCCGTATTTGGTGTTAATGATGCGCTCAAGGGTCAAAACCCGATGGCCATGGTAGTATTAAAAAATGATTTTCATGGCTCGCATAAAGAAGTAGAGCAGCAATTGGTGCAAACCGTGCGTAATCAAATCGGCGCTATTGCGTGTCTTAAAAATATTATGTGTGTAGAGCGCTTACCAAAAACACGCTCAGGTAAAATTTTACGCAAAAACTTACGTCAACTTATTGATGGTGAAGAACTACAAATTCCATCAACCATTGACGATCCGAGTATTTTTGAGGAGTTAACTCTGCAACTTGCTGAAAATAAAATATAAATATTATTTTTAAAACGTCTATTTAAGCGCGGCTTAAATAGACTTTTCTCGCCCCATCTGCTTAACTAGATTTCATTAAATAGATGAAACTCACGCAAATAAATCTCTTGGGAATATAAATGACTGAAATACGATCGCAGCTGCGAGAATTTTTACTGCAATGGTTTAGTCTTTATTTTCCTGGGAGTGCGCATTTATGGTACAACATATTAGTACTGTGCTGGGTTGGCTTATTTGCGCTCATATTGCACCTCATCTTAAGGTCAGTTTCAAAACGACTACTTAAAGGCCGCTTTAGTGATAAAGTTGTTCAAACCGATACCCACACACCTGCCGACTTAGCGCTTAAATTAACACGTAATATTTCCTTTGTTTTACAAGGTGCTGTGGTTGTTATACAAGCAAGGTTCTGGGTTCCAGAAGGAACGGCTTTTTTACATATCATTGAGATGTTTACTGATCAGTGGATCATTTTATTTGCACTGCTCTCGCTGTTCTCTTTGCTCAATATTTTTCAAGCGATATCTGACAGGCAACCCATTGCAGCTCACTTTCCATTACGTGGTTTTTTACAAACAATTAAACTGATCGCCAGCGTATTAACCGGTATTTTAGCGATTTCATTATTAATGAATAAATCCCCGTTAATATTACTCAGTGGTTTAGGTGCGCTATCGGCTGTACTGCTACTGGTGTTTAAAGACGCTATTTTAGGGCTGGTGGCCGGTATTCAGCTTTCAGCAAACAATATGCTTGCGGTTGGTGATTGGTTAGAAATGCCCAAATACGGCGCAGATGGTGATGTGATTGATATAGCCTTGACCACAGTTAAAGTAAGAAATTGGGATAAAACCATTACCACTATTCCAACCTATGCGCTAATTTCTGACTCATTTAAAAACTGGCGCGGTATGTCAGAATCCGGTGGGCGGCGCATAAAACGGAGTATCCATATAGAAATGAGCAGTGTGCGCTTTTTAGATGAGCAAGAGATCACCGCGCTGAAAAAAGCAGATTTATTAAGTCACTACCTCGAAATTACCCTACCGGCTATTAACGAGCAAAATACCACGAAAAAAATAGATATGAGCTGTACGTTAAATGGTCGTCGGCTCACTAATGTTGGCACATTTCGTCATTATTTAGTCGCGCTATTAAAACAGCATCCACATATTCATCAGGGAATGACACTGATGGTAAGGCAGCTAGAGCCAACTAAAAATGGCTTACCCATTGAGATTTATGCATTTACCAATACAACTAATTGGGGTGAGTATGAAAATATTCAGTCAGATATATTTGACCATATATTAGCGATATTACCCGCCTTTTCGTTACGTGCCCATGAGGCACCAACAGGGAACGATATTCGTCAACTAATTAAATAATCACTAAATCCGTTTTAATTGCGCTATTAACCACTGGTGAATATCGCTGTTATTTGAACGTGGATGCCACGCTGCAATCACCTTAAATGGCGGTGGTAATAATTCAACTTCAAGCTGTTTCACTTTGGCGTTTGGCAGTAAACGCGATGGGTAAAAAGCAATTAAGTCAGTACTGCAAAGCAAATCGGGGACAAATGAAAAGCCAGGCACTGACATAACTATATTGCGCGCATAGCCCTTATCAGCAAACCATTGGTCGTGAGAGCCTCGTAAGTTAGCACGTGACGCTGAAACCACTAATTGAGGGTGTGCGGCCACTTCAGCAAGGCTCAACGTCGATGAAGAAAACACCGTGTTTTTCCCCGCAATACAAATATGTTGTTCTTCAAATAATGTGTCATAGATTAAGTTTGTAGGGATAAATTCAGGAAAACTAATTAATAAATCCAGCTCTCCTGCACTTATTAATTGATTAACATTATCAGAGGCAAAGTCACGAATAATCAGCTTTAATCCTGGCGCTTCGCGTCTTGTTATTTCTAATAATTGTGGCAAAAGAGCTGCTATAGCGTAATCAGTCGCACTTATTGTAAATACGCCCTTGTAGCTACTTGGGATAAATTGTTTAGGTATTAATAACGCTTCTACCTGAGTTAATATTTGATTAATGGGCTTCTCTAGTGCAATTGCTTTAGGTGTTGCAACCATTGTATTGCCTTGGCGAATAAAAAGCCGATCGTCAAATAAGTCACGCAATTTTCGCAGCTGCTCACTAATAGCCTGCTGGGTTAAGCCCATTTTGCGGGCCACATCCGACACATTTTTTAGTTTAAGTAATGCACTCAATATTCGTAATTGTTTTATATCAAGCCGAGATATACCATTCATAATTGTATCTTAAACAAAAAAGCATTGTTTCAAATTGTACCTTTTAATCCCTATGCTCACCAGCATTGTAATTGGCGCTAAACAGCATTATTAATTTAAAAGGTATTAAAATGAGTCAACCAAGTAAAAATATCGACAGTCTATTTTCATCAATCAATTTAGGCCCATACACACTTAAAAACCGTATTGTAATGCCGCCACTTACACGTTCACGTAGCACGGTTCCTGGCAATATCCCCAACGAGGTGATGGCCACATATTATGCACAGCGTGCTAGTGCTGGTTTTATGGTTACCGAAGGCACTCAAATTGAACCAAGAGGACAAGGGTATGCCTGGACACCGGGCATTCATTCTAATCAACAAATAGCTGGTTGGAAAAAAGTAACTGATGCAGTACATGCAGAAGGTGGAATTATTTTTGCTCAACTTTGGCATGTTGGCCGCGTTTCACACACCAGCTTACAGCCTAATGAAGCCAAACCTATTGCCCCCTCAGCTCTAATAGCTGATAGCGTTAAAGTCTTTATTGAAACAGGACCGGCTCAAGGCGCTTTAGCCAACCCAAGTGAACCACAAACTTTGACAACCGATGAAGTAAAAGAGCTTGTTGGCATGTATGCACAAGCTGCCCGTAATGCGCTAGAAGCGGGGTTTGATGGCGTAGAACTGCATTGTGCTAATGGGTATTTAGTAAATCAGTTTATTTCTGAGCACACCAATAAACGAGATGATGAATACGGCGGATCTCTTACTAATCGCCTGCGCTTTTTAAAAGAAATTGTCGCGGCAGTAAGTGACGTAGTAGGCCCTGAGCGCTTAGGGGTTAGATTTGCGCCCTTATTTAGCAGTACTGATGAAACCCGTGTTTATTTAGGGTTAGTAGAATCAGACCCACATCATACCTACATTGAAGCGATTAAAGTACTTGAACAAGCCGGTATTGCTTACCTTTCAATTGCAGAAGCTGATTGGGACAATGCTCCTGATTTACCAGAGCTATTTTATCAAGCAGCTAGAGCTGAATTTTCTGGGCGTATTATTTACGCTGGTAAGTACACTGTTGAAAAAGCGGTGGCGATGTTAGCTAAGGGCTACGGTGATTTATTTGCTTTTGGTCGCCCTTTTATCGCAAACCCTGATTTACCAGCGCGCATAAAAAATCAATGGCCATTAAATGAAGCCGATGCAGCCACCATGTATGGCGGCACTGAGCAAGGTTACAGTGACTATCCTTGCTACAAAAATGATTGATAAAAATAACGGAGTAAGAGGCAACTTAAGTTAATAATAAATGACCCAAACATGCAGCCCATGTTTGGGTCATTACAGGGTATTACTACTTTTTATCTATCACCATTTTTAGTTCATTTAATGCAGCAACCGAAAAACCCCGATCATAAAAGTAAATAATCTTACCGCTACCATCAATTAATACGATGCGGCTATTATTCGGATTTTCGTTACCAGTGAACGCTTGTACTGCATCACCATCTTTGTAAATAGTGATCACCCCGCCCCACAGTTCTTTAGGAATGCCTTTTCTCATACCGCTATCAATAAAAGTACTAAACATACGCGGCACCATGCCTTGAATTGTGGGTAACTCATAAGCGGTGACGTTTATGCCACTCATATCCAAGCCAATAAGCCAGCGATCAATATCAAATTGACTATCTTGTTTATACCCAATTAACAGTAATGTCTGTGCGTTGTTAAAGTCTGTAGGGATAGTAAATTGCTGTTGCTCCAAGCTTTCACCACTGATAGTTGGAAACTGTTTACCGACTAAGTTCTGATTTGGGTATTGACTCGAACACCCACTTAAAAAAATAAAAAACATTAAACCAACAACTGATCGCAACATCTCTGTTCTCACTATTAATTAATAAACGATTAGGAAAAATTCTTTTGAATACAAATTTTTGATACGAATAAACACGCTATTAAGATCTAAATAACAACCAAAGAAGTCCATTCATACTGTTTTTTATCATTACTTAATTTAGCATTTATTATTAGCACCTTTAAATAGAAGCTTAACGGTTATATTTGTGTGCAATAGTATTTTTTATACTCAAATATTATTAGCACATATCAATTTGTTCTATAGCATATCAAAAGTGTATTTTCGTAACCCGATACAAAACGCTAAAGTGCCGCGCTTATTCACAGCTTTAAAGAGGATGCTATGTCGCTTGCTGTTTTATTAATGCTGGCATTATTTGTCGGTTTACTGTTTGCGATTTATCTTTTTTCGCAAAAAAGTAAAACCTTATCTCGCACTGTTTTATTTGGCTTAGTTGTTGGTAGTGCTTTTGGTTTAGCCTTACAATTTTTATTTTCCCACTCCCCAGAGTCTATTAATGACGTTTTAAGTTGGGTAAGTGTTGTTGGTAAAGGCTATGTTGGGCTATTAAAAATGATCATCATGCCATTGGTATTGGTGTTTATGATTGCCGCCGTGGTGAAACTAGAAAACCAAGGCTCTTTGGGCAAAATATCGTTCATTAGTATTGCTGTTTTACTCTTTACTACGGCAATTGCAGCCTTAATTGGTATTGCCGTAACCTATGGCTTTAATTTAAGTATTGAAGGCTTAGTTTCGGGAACCCGTGAGGCAGCAAAAATGAGCACGCTAGAGGGTAAAGCAGCTAATTTAGCTGATTTAAGTGTGCCACAAATGCTATTGAGCTTTATTCCAGAAAATCCATTTGCTGATTTAAGTAACCAACGCTCAACCTCTATAATTGCCGTCGTTATTTTTGGTGTCCTTGTGGGGATTGCCGCACGCAAGGTGATGCTTGAACGTAGCGAACTAGCAGATCCAATTCGCAACGGTGTTAACGCCTTACAAGCCATAGTAATGAACTTAGTAAGAATGGTGATAGCGCTAACGCCTTATGGCGTCGCAGGGTTAATGGCAAGCGTTGTGGCAAACTCAAGTAGCAATGATATTGTTAATTTACTGGCGTTTATTGTGGCTTCCTATGTCGCTATATTATTAATGTTTATTGCTCATGGTTTATTACTTAGCCTAGTTGGTGTGAACCCTAAGAGTTACTTTGAAAAAATTTGGCCAGTACTGACCTTTGCATTTAGCTCGCGTAGTTCAGCAGCCTCTATTCCTATGAATGTGGATGTACAAATTAACCAGCTAAAAGTGCCGCCTGCTATAGCTAACTTATCGGCTTCTTTTGGCGCCACTATTGGCCAAAATGGCTGTGCCGGTATTTACCCAGCCATGCTGGCAATGATGGTAGCGCCCAGTGTAGGAATTGATCCGCTGACATTCGAATTTATTTTACCGTTAATTGGCATTGTTGTTATAAGCTCTTTTGGTATTGCCGGAGTAGGTGGTGGCGCAACGTTTGCTGCATTGGTTGTATTACCAACCATGGGCTTACCGGTTGAGATAGTCGCGTTACTGATCTCAATCGAGCCATTAATAGACATGGCACGCACCGCATTAAACGTATCAGGGTCAATGACCTCAGGTGTTATAACGAGTAAATTAATTAAAGTGCACTAGATTTTTTGTAGTCGCCCAGCTTTGGCTGGGCTTTTTTATCTGTATTACTCTCTCCGTCTTAAGTAAAAACAATCCATTTATCTAATCACTACAACAAAATCAATCACATTTATAGATTGTAGTAATCGCTTTATTTCGCACACACATTTCAGCCCGATGCTATATTCTTTTCATTGCTTTGTTATTCAGGCTTGATTAAGCCTCACTTGAGCAAACAAATTTACAACTCAATAATTTTTAAAGCGATTGAGATCTCTGTTTAAAGTAGTAATACGCTTTGTATAACGAAATTCGTTAACTTTAAGGAAGCTGACAATGAAAAACCGTTCATTCAATAAAAAAGCGCTTGTTGGATTTATAAGTATGGCACTTATATCTGGCACCGCTGTTAGCCAAGAAAAACCACAAATGTCAAAGCCACAAGGTGCTGTTGGCATGGGTGAAGCTAAAATGGGCGCAACCAGAACAAACCAGTTTTGGTGGCCAGATCAACTTAACCTTTCACCTCTGCGTGATCATGATGAACGCTCAAACCCTTACGGTGCCGACTTTAATTATGCCAAGGCATTTAATAGCCTAGATTTAGACACAGTAAAAAGTGATATTGATGCCCTACTAACACAATCTCAAGATTGGTGGCCGGCGGATTTTGGTAACTATGGGCCATTTTTTATCCGTATGACATGGCACAGCGCAGGTACTTACCGTACGCTTGATGGCCGCGGCGGTGCTGGTGGCGGTCAACAACGTTTTGAACCACTCAACAGCTGGCCAGACAACGTAAGCCTAGATAAAGCGCGTCGCCTACTTTGGCCTATTAAACAAAAATACGGAGAAGCACTTTCATGGTCAGACTTAATCGTATTAGCCGGTAACGTTGCTCTAGAAAACATGGGATTTGAAACCTATGGTTTTGCCGGCGGCCGAACTGACGACTGGGAACCAGACATGGTTTACTGGGGTCCAGAAGTAGAAATGCTTGCCAGCGACCGTGAAGATGACAGCGGCAAATTAGAACGCCCATTGGGTGCAACTCACATGGGTTTAATTTACGTAAATCCTGAAGGCCCAAAAGGCGTACCTGATCCAATCGGTTCAGCTAAAAATATTCGTGTGGCGTTTTCTCGCATGGCCATGAACGACGAGGAAACTCTTGCACTTATCGCAGGTGGCCACACCTTTGGTAAAATGCATGGTGCGCACAAACCTAAAGATTGTGTGGGTGCAGAGCCCGCAGCAGCAGGCATTGAAGAACAAGGGTTAGGCTGGAAAAACAAATGTGGTAAAGGCCACTCTGAAGATACCGTATCAAGTGGTTTAGAAGGCGCATGGACACAAGCTCCTACTCGCTGGTCATCACTGTACCTTAGCAATCTACTTAACTTTGAGTGGAAACAAACTCGCAGCCCAGCGGGTGCCATTCAGTGGATCCCAACGGATGAATCGTTACATAACGTTGTACCTGACGCTCATATTAAAGGTAAGTTTAACGCACCAGTAATGACCACGGCCGACTTAGCGTTAAAATTTGATCCTGAATACCGCAAAATTGCTGAACGCTTTTTAAACGACCCTAAAGAGTATCAACTAGCATTTGCTAAAGCATGGTACAAATTGACTCACCGAGATATGGGGCCACCACGTAACTTCTTAGGTAAAGAAGTTCCTAAAGAAGACTTAATTTGGCAAGATCCTATTTCAGCAGAGACTCAATCAAACATTGATGCTGGCGCAGTAAAAGAGCTTAAAGCCAGCATTTTAGATTCAGGTCTTAGCGTATCAGAGCTAGTACGTGTTGCATGGGCATCTGCTGCAAGCTACCGTCATTCCGATATGCGCGGTGGTGCCAACGGTGCACGCATTGCGCTTGCTCCACAAAAGGATTGGGCGGTAAATAATCCGGCCGAAACTGCAAAAGTACTTAAAGTATTAAAAGCGATTCAAGCCGACTTTAATGATAGTTTCTTTAGTAAAAGCCAAGTATCACTGGCCGACCTGATTGTGTTAGCTGGTAATGCAGCGATTGAAAAAGCAGCGAAAGATGCAGGCTACACAGTAGACGTACCTTTTAATGCTGGCCGTGGCGATGCTACGCAAGCTCAAACTGACGTTAATGCATTTAGTTTATTAGAGCTGCCTGCCGATGGCTTTAGAAACTACTTTGATGCTGAACAAAGCTACAAATCGCCAACTGAAATGCTAATAGATAAAGCAGATCAACTTGATCTAACAGTGCCTGAAATGACGGTATTAGTAGGCGGATTACGCGCATTAAATGCTAACTATCAAGGTACTGATTATGGTGTATTTACTGATAAACCAGGGACATTAAACAATGATTACTTTGTAAATCTACTTGATATGTCTACGGTATGGAAAAAATCGGCTACCCCAGGTATTTACCAAGGCTTTGACCGTAAATCTGGAGAACAAAAATGGAATGCCACCTCTATTGACCTTATTTTTGGCTCAAATTCAGAGCTTCGCGCGGTCGCTGAAGTATATGCATTCGATACCTCTAAGCAAAAATTTGTTGAAGATTTTATTGCGGCATGGACTAAAGTAATGAACTTAGACCGTTAATAACCATTAAGTAATGCAACCATAGCGCTGCAATTAATTGCAGCGCTTTTTATGTTGGTTAGTCATACTCTTTTATATATTACTGCATTGCTTTGCAGCTAAACATACTGCCCAAACCTTGCTGAGTGTAAGTGCCTATAAAGATAGTCAATAAGCTTCGTCATCACTAAAAACCGTCACTGAAAGCTCTTCATCTATATTTTCAAAAACCAAAAAATTAATAGGCTTACAACAGACTTGGCAGTCCTCAATATATTGTTGATCAACATCTGCCGGATCGAGCAGCACGTCAATATTCTCACCACAATAAGGACATGCTATCGTTTTTTCAGTTAATTGATTCATTGCTATAACCTCACATATTACTTGCTATATCCATTATCATTAGACATATAGTATCAAGGTGCATTTCTTTGTGCAGGCTCTTTGTTGAATTTCTTTGCTGGAGCAATCAGCATACTATATTCACTGCTAGCTGCCCCATCACCTCACCTGATTAAAGGTTTGGTAACAATAATCCAACCAAAGTGCTTAGCCTACCTTAGGTAATAAAATGATTGCTCATTTTATTACCTAAGCAAAGTTTAAACCTCCAGCAACCTGGTCATCTTCATTTACAGCAATTTTCGATAATTTGATAATCTTTAATTTCTACTTTTTTGCTAAATTATTTAGTAGTTTTATAAGTTGATAGCTCTAAACGTAGTTTAGTATTTTTTAGATGACAGTAAGAGGTTGGTTTTGGTGGCTTTAAAAAAGTTAACCAATGAGTTTAGGAGGCGTAAGATTAGTTCCTATAAAGGATAATCCTACGTTCTCCCCACATAAAAGGCGCTCTATCAGAGCTTGACGAGATCTTTTATGTGATTATTAGTGTATATTTATTGCGCAGACTCACTTAAAAGCATTAATGTGTTTGAAATTAATGAAAAATCACCTAGCTCACCATGACCTGGGACTACTATCTGTGCAGAGTTATACTCCTGGCTAATATGTTTCATTCCCTGAAGCCATGAACCAATATCACTATGTGCAGTATTGCCTAAAGAGGTTGCTCCTTTAGCGCGAACGGCACAACCACCAAACAGAATTTTTTCTTGTGGTAACCAAATCATCAAGTTGTCCATTGCATGACCTGGACCTGGGTAAATAACATCAATTTTTCCTAAACTAACCATGCTTCCAGGTGAAATAATTGCTTCTAAAGATTGATCTGGTACTGGCAAGCCATACTCAGTAGCAAATTTTTGCGTTAGAGGATGCGAATAAACTGGAATTCCTTTTGATTTTAAAGCATCCGTACCCGCAATCCGATCACCATGAGCTTGAGTTACTATTGATGTTTTAATCGGTAGTTTAATCTTCGTTCTAATTTGCTCCATGAGTTCTAACGTAGCAAGCTCTCCCCAAGCAGTATCCACTAAAACAACGCCTTCCCCATCTTGAACTATTAATCCACTTGAAGGAAATTTTACTCCATTTGGGTATGTATAATATGAGGTATGAACCCACACTCCTGAAGCGATCTTTTTTATTTCAACATCAGCACTTGCAAACGCCGACATTGAGATCGTAGAAAATAAAATTATTAAAGTTAGATGTATGATTCTTCTCATACTTTTCCTCAGCTGTTTAAAAAATAGTAAAATAATCGCACATAGTACTGCCGATAACATACTTACACTCAAAGTGTTTTAACAAACAACTTAATTCATTGCTATATTAGACTCATTAAATTTAAGGGGTTGGGTAAAACGAAAAAGCAACAGGCATAAATATCTTTGCCTAAGACAGTGCATATCTAGCCTCACAAAACTTAGGACATTAAAAGATGTTTGCATAAATATATTCAAATTCATCATCTTTTTCATAAAATACGACATCCCAAAGGGATCCTTTTGCTCCGCCTCGCTTTTTGCAAACTCAATATTTTTGCGCATATAAGAGCTCAAAATATCTAAATGACTTCAAGGAATTTGGATTTAATTTTTAGCAGCTTAGATTGCACTCCAGCCTCTATAAAAACCTAACGAGCCTGAAGAATAATTCGTTTTTAATTTATTTTTTATTGATGTACTAACCACAGTCGAATTCCTATTTTGATTCAATCGGTTACTTCTATTTCACGAAAAATATAAAAAGAGGACTTGGTGTTGTTTTAATTGGCATTTTGGAAGGTATTACAGGTGTTTGAGGATATAAAGCGCAGTGCTTTAGAAAAGTAAAAAAGCGCTGCAACAATACAGCGCTTTCATTACTCATAAAAATTATTTGTTTAAGCTTAACCGCTTTATTTAAAAGAAGCCGAGCGGATCTTCGCTGTAGCTTACTAATAAATTTTTAGTTTGTTGGTAATGGTCAAGCGCAAGCTTGTGGGTTTCGCGGCCGATGCCTGATTTTTTATAACCACCAAACGCAGCGTGTGCAGGATACATATGGTAACAGTTGGTCCATACACGGCCTGCTTCTATTTTGCGGCCAAAGTGATAAGCACGGTTCATGTTGCGGCTCCATACCCCTGCGCCTAGACCAAATTCAGAGCTATTAGCCAGTTCGAGTGCTTCGGCTTCGTCTTTAAAGGTCGACATTGAAATCACCGGGCCAAAAATTTCTTCTTGGAATACCCGCATATCGTTAGTGCCTTTTAACAGCGTTGGCTGAATGTAATAACCGCCATTTAGCTCATCTGTTAGTTGCTCTACATTGCCGCCAGTAAGTACTTGTGCGCCTTCTTTTTTGCCAATTTCAATATAGCTGAGAATCTTATCAAACTGTGCTTTAGACGCTTGTGCGCCTACCATGGTTTCACTATCAAGCGGGTTACCGCGTTTAATTTTTAATGTGCGCTCTAAAATACGCTCAATAAACTGCTCGTAAATATCTTCTTGAATAAATAGTCGCGATGGGCAAGTACACACTTCACCTTGGTTAAAGTACGCAAGTACTGCGCCTTCAATGGCTTTACTTAGGAAGGAATCGTCTTTTTCCATTACATCGTTAAAGAAAATATTCGGTGATTTACCACCGAGCTCAACCGTTGATGGAATAATGTTATCAGCGGCACATTTTAAAATGTGTGAGCCAACAGGAGTTGAGCCGGTAAAAGCAATTTTAGCTATACGCGTGCTGGTTGCCAGCGCTTCGCCCGCTTCTTTACCGTAGCCATTTACTACATTAAGCACGCCTGCAGGCAATAAATCACCAATAATTTCCATCAACACTAAAATAGATACTGGTGTTTGTTCAGCCGGTTTGAGTATCACACAGTTACCTGCGGCAAGCGCTGGTGCGAGTTTCCATGCGGCCATTAGAATTGGGAAGTTCCACGGAATGATTTGTCCAACAACGCCCAGTGGCTCATGAAAATGATACGCGACTGTGGTTTCGTCTATCTCGCCAATACTGCCCTCTTGGGCGCGAATACAACCGGCAAAATAACGAAAATGATCTGCCGCCAGTGGGATATCTGCCGCCAATGTTTCGCGAATGGCTTTACCGTTATCCCACGTTTCGGCAACTGCAAGAAGCTCAAGGTTTTGCTCTATCCGATCAGCTATTTTTAATAATATATTACTACGAGCCGTTACTGAAGTTGTACCCCAAGCAGCTTTTGCAGCGTGGGCTTTATCAAGGGCAAGTTCAATATCCGCTTTATCAGAGCGTGGTACTTTACAAAATACTTTACCATTAACGGGGCTAATATTATCAAAGTACTGACCATTTACAGGCTCGACCCACTGTCCGCCAATGTAATTACCGTACTGGGATTTAAAGTTAATAAGTGCGCCGTCGCTGCCAGGATTTGCATAGATCATTGTGTGTGTCCTTTATTCAAAATGTTGCTTTTTAAATTTAATCAAATTGACTAAGTTTGACGGGAGATTGTTGTTTATTTATCCGTCACCTGTTGACATTAGCTTATAAGAAGCATAAAAACTTGATTAGCTGTCCAAAAAACATGTCTGTGCGTCCAAACTCTGTTGGTCGTGTTTAAAGGAAATAAAATGAATACCACGTTATTGACTGAAAAACTGACTAAAAAGCGCCAAGCGGTTGATGTACTGATCGAAAATAAAATTACTTTTGCCTCAGACAACGCCGAGCTGAGCATTTACGACACCTACCAAGACGCACAAAAAGTAGCACTGCATTCCAGCGAACTGCTGTTTTGCGGCATGATCAGCGGTAAAAAAGTGATGCACGTTGCTGACAGTAACTACCATGAAGAGTTTTTACCCCAGCAATCATTTGTATTAGCACCCGAACAAGGGGTTTTAATCGACTTCCCAGAAGCATCAATGAAGCAACCTACCACCTGTTTGGCTATCGAAATTAGCCGCGATAAAATCAGCCAAGTAGCTGACGCGCTAAATATGCAGCAGCAAATAAGCAGCGATGATTTTTTTCATTACATTCCAAAGCTGGTGCATACCCAACACAATCAACAAACCCAACAATTACTTGAACGGATGATTGGGTTATTTAGCGAAAACGAGCAAGATCGTCATTATCTAATTGATCTATCAGTAAATGAGTTAATCACTCGATTATTACAACAACAAAGCCGCGATTTAATGCTCGCCAATTGCCAACAAACTATTGCATGCCCATTAACCGATGCCCTGCATTTTATTAAAGAACATCTTAATCAAACTTTAGATATCGATACTTTATGTAAAATAGCCTGCATGAGCCGTAGTAAATTTTACCAGCAATTCAAGCTCGCCTTTGGGCAAAGTCCGGCCATGTGGCAACAACAGCTAAGATTAAAGAAATCTCGCCAACTTCTACAATCAGGACAACAAATAAGTCAAGTTTGCTACGATCTTGGCTTTACCAACCCCAGTCACTTTAGCCGTTTGTTTAAGCAAAAATTTGGTGTTTCACCTAAACAATGCAAGCATTAATATTCATCTATTAAGAATTTTTAACTAAATTAAAAGTTTTTATTGACTCGAACGCAATTGCAGATTATTTTCCCGCTGATGTTTTTATCGGCATAACAATAGCGGCATGCATCCCCTGCACCGTCTGGCGCCAAGCCAACGCATTTTACTGTGTCGCAATTGTGCTAAACCCACCGCGAAACCTAACAGTGACTTCTGCGTGCAAAAGCAGTGACTTGGAATATCAGCCGTTGGGCTAACATTCTTTGTTTTTGTTAAGCAGTTTGAGCCAATTACTCAAATGCTTTTTATTTTGTGAATACTTAAATGCTCGAACCTTCTGCGTTAAGTCTTGTGCCGCCAGTTGTAGTGGTGGTTTTGGCGATCGTGCTACGTCGTCCTATTTTATCTTTGCTGATCGGTGCCCTTGTTGGCCTTGCTATGCTAAATCCTGTTGAAATGCTTAGCAACTTTGCTGCGGCATCATTAAAAGTAATGGTAGATGAAACAATCGGCTGGCTTATTTTAGTGTGTGGTGGCTTTGGTGCGTTAATCGCATTACTAGTGCGAACCGGTGGTGCAGCAGCATTTGGTAGTTTTGCGCTGCGTTTTTGTAAAGGCCCACGCTCATCTTTACTCATGACCTTTTTACTTGGTATCGTTATTTTTATTGATGACTACCTCAATGCGCTTACCGTGGGTGAAACCATGAAACGCATTACCGATAAATTCAAAATTAGCCGTGAGATGCTTGCTTACGTAGTTGACTCTACCGCAGCGCCAATTTGCGTATTAGTACCACTGTCTACATGGGCAGTATTTTTTGGTGGCTTATTGGTTGATAACAACATCGCCGTCGAAGGCCAAGGTATTGCCGTGTATATTCAAGCAATCCCCTATATGCTGTATGCATGGTTTGCCGTGTTACTTGTGCCATTAGTGGTACTTGGTGTTATCCCTTTATTTGGGCCGATGAAAAAAGCCCAATTACAGGCAATGCAAGAACAACCGCAAGTAGATCCTGCACAGTACAACGAAGTGCAAACTGCCGATGAATACGCAGTAAAAGCCGTTGAAGAAAGCTTTGAAAGCGCAGACAGCCACGGCAAACTGTACAACTTTTTACTGCCTATTTTATTGCTCGTTGCGTTCACTGTGTATTTTGACATTGATGTATACAAAGGGTTATTAGCGACATTCGCCGTGACGCTTCCATTTTATATGCTGCAAAAGCTAATGCCATTTGCCGAAATGATTGAAAAAATGCTCGATGGTTTTAAAAGCATGTTGCCAGCAATAGGAACTGTGATCGCCGCATTTATTTTTAAAGATGTGTGCGACCAACTACTATTACCACAGTTTGTAATTGATTCCTTAAGCCCATTCATGACCGCAGGCTATTTACCTGCAGTGGTGTTTTTAGCAATGGCAATTTTGGCGTTTGCTACAGGCTCAAGCTGGGGTATTTTTGCGGTAACAATTCCTATTGTGATGCCTCTGGCAGTCGCGGTTGATGCAAATATACCGCTGGTGATTGGTGCGCTGTTATCTGCCTCATCATTTGGTAGCCAAGCATGTTTTTACTCAGATTCAACTGTCCTTGCAGCCCAAGGTTCAGGCTGTAACTTAATGAGTCACGCAATTACTCAATTGCCCTATACACTCATCGCAGCTGCCTGTGCATTTGTCGGGTTTTTAGTGATTGCTTAAGGTGCATAAATCTAAAAAAAATCGATTACAGTTTCCTGTAATCGATTTTAACGTTTTGCGTTTTTATCTAAATTATTACTAAAACTTCCCAACCGATTTCACTGAATCGGTTAGCGATGCAGCATTAATGTAACCAATCATACTTGGATTTTTACCTACTAAATCAATTACCTCTGCATCATTAGTCACTTCTTTAGGAGGCGAGCCTTTACCTGTAAAAATAAGCTTTGACCAGTATGCTTTTAACTGGCTACCTGATTTTGATAAAACATTCGCATCAAACTCTTGGCGTGCTGTAGAGGCTTCCTCTTGATTCAATGGAACAGCTTGATTGCCATCAGAAAATGATTTGGCCTTGCCTAAAAAGAGCTTTGAAATCTCAGATTGATCAAAACTACTATTATTTGTAGGATGAACAACAACAACTACCTCCGCGTTTACTGAATAACAACTAAGCAATAAAAGTGGTAAAAGTATCTTTTTTAACAACATCATAGCGTATTCCTTAAAATACCAAGTCAATGCCAAGTGTGATCGACTCACTATCACCTGCAACAGCTAAATCAAATGATTTATCATTCACTTTATCAAACTGGACTTTAAAAGCCGCTGAAGAATGAAAATCCCAGCGTATTCCGACTGACGTTGTATTGTGCTGTTCACCATCATCGGCATCTTCTTTAAATTGAGAGTAAGAAACATAAGGAGTAATTGTGTCTAAACGGTAACCTAGCGTAATCATTGAAGTGTCAAGGTTGCCATTCAAATCCAACCGGTTTAACTCTGTTAATATAAATAAACTTTCAAAGTCTAAGTTAACTGCAACACCATAAAACTTACCTGTACGGCTAGTTTCACCGTCAAATAATACTCGCTCACCACTACGGTAGCGCTCATTTTTGTAAGTCATATGGGTTAATCTAACTTCGAACCACTCTTTATTTAATTGCAATACCCCACCTAACATATCACGCCAAATTTCACGTGTTGGCTCTTTGAAAAAAAACTCACTAAGGAGCTTATTTTCTGTATCATCCTCTTCTCCATAATAAAGATTGCCCATTACAGACCAATCACCAATTTCACCGCTGTATAATGCATTTACGCCGTTGTAGTTAAATATTTGCCACGTATAATTATCCGCAGGCGGACGCATCCATACATAGGCGTAACCTACATCATAAAAATCCGAATAATAAAACAGGGGCAATCGTTTTTTACCTGCTTGAACAGTCCAATTTTCATTAATCTCATATGAGAGATAAGCCCATTCAATTTTTGCATCAAAATCATTAGCGCCTCGAGCAACTAGTTGGCCTGTCACCGATAGTCCATCAGCTAAATCAGCGCTAATTTGTAGCCCAAATAAGCTCTCTGGTTTAAACGAAACATCTTCGTCGTAAGACGATACTATTGGATAATCGGCCAAAAAAGTAGGTGGTATATCGTACTGCGGGACCCCACTTCCAGATAAAACTTTACCAGCATTAATACTAGTAAACCCTGATAAGTTGATCTCGCCATAAGAAGCACCTGTAAACAGGATGCAATTTACAGTTAATAACCAATACAGCTTTTTCATCATCTGCGTTACCTTATGATATTAGTCTTTTGCAATATGCATTATTAAAGTTAGACCACAGATGAAAATTTTGCCTACTATACCTAAGCTTCCGCCCCAAATTAATTACAAAATAACAACAAAATTAAAACATCAGTGATAATCGATTTAATTAATTAGTACTAAATTATTTGGAGTTCACGACCTTTTCTACCTCTTATTGTAAAAACTTTAGGCTTACTCTGAGTATAAAGTTTACAGCCTCATAAATAGTTCAAAACCAGCGAACCACGTGACTTTTACCAATTTATGCGCTGCAAATAGCATTTATTTTAATTAACCTCGACTATTACTTGTATGTGCTCCCTTAAAAAGCGGATAATTGCAGCTAAATGAAAATACACTGACAAAGTCTGGCGCAAACACCTATTGGCCTTACTTATTAGTGCGCACGAAGGTGGACCAACTCAATGGAAATTAAAGTTAATTTTCTCGATAATCTTAGATTAGAAGCTAAGTTTGACGATTTCTCAGTCATTGCGGATCAACCAATCCGTTATAAAGGCGATGGCTCTGCGCCAAGTCCGTTTGACTACTTTTTAGCATCTTCGGCTTTATGTGCTGCGTACTTTATTAAAGTGTATTGTAATGCCCGTGATATCTCGACTGACGGTATTCGTGTTGCGCAAAACAACATTGTTGATCCTGAAGATCGTTATAACCAAATCTTCCAAATCCAGGTTGAACTCCCTGAAAGTATTTCAGAAAAAGACCGCACCGGCATTTTACGCTCTATTGATCGTTGTACCGTAAAGCGTGTTATTCAAACCATACCTGAATTTAAAATTGATGCCGTAGAAAGCTTAGATAACGACGCGCAAGCCATGTTAATGGCAAAATCAGAAGGCAGCGAAAACACCTTTATTTTAGGTAAAGATTTACCGCTTGAGCAAACCATTGCTGATATGACTGCGATTTTGGCTGACTTAGGCATGAAGATTGAAATTTCATCATGGCGTAATATTGTACCAAACGTCTGGTCATTGCATATTCGTGATGCTGCATCACCGATGTGCTTTACCAATGGTAAAGGCGCCAGCAAAGAAAGCGCATTATGTTCAGCCCTTGGCGAGTTTATTGAACGTTTAAACTGTAACTTTTTTTACAATGACCAGTTCCTTGGTGAAGAAATTGCCAACAGCGAATTTGTTCATTACCCGAACGAAAAATGGTTTCAGCTCACTGATGATGACTCACTACCAGAAGGTATTTTAGACGACTATACCTTGAGCATTTACAACCCTGAAGATGAGCTGTGTGGCTCGCACCTTATCGACACTAACTCTGGTAATGTTGAGCGAGGTATTTGCTCGATCCCATATGTGCGTCACTCTGACGGCGAAACTGTATACTTTCCATCAAACTTGATTGAAAACTTGTTTTTAAGTAACGGCATGAGTGCGGGTAATAACTTTGCCGAAGCCAAAGTACAATGTTTATCTGAGATTTTTGAACGTGCTGTTAAACGCCAAATCATCGAGCAAGAACTGGTATTGCCAGACGTACCAGAAGCGATACTTGCTAAATATCCTAGTATTGTTGCCGGTATTAAAGGCTTAGAAGAGCAAGGCTTTCCGGTTGTTGTAAAAGACGCATCTCTAGGCGGGCAATTCCCTGTCATGTGCGTAACGTTAATGAACCCGAAAACCGGTGGCGTATTTGCTTCATTTGGTGCACACCCAAGTTTTGAAGTGGCCCTTGAACGTAGCTTAACAGAGCTATTACAAGGTCGCAGCTTTGAAGGTTTAAACGACGTACCTAAACCAACATTCAACAGCATGGCAGTATCTGAACCTGAAAACTTTGTTGAACACTTTATTGATTCAACCGGTAAGATCTCATGGCGCTTTTTCAGTGCTAAACACGATTATGACTTTGTGGAATGGGATTTTTCAGGTACTAACGAAGAAGAAACTGCTAGCTTATTTGGTATTTTAAAAGCCTTAGGTAAAGAAGCTTATATTGCTGAATTTTCAGATCTTGGCATCGCATGCCGTATTTTAGTGCCTGATTATTCAGAAGTTTACCCTGTCGAAGACTTAATTTGGGATAACACCAATAAAGCCCTTAAATACCGTGAAGATATTTTAAATCTGCACAGTTTAGATGAAGACCAACTTGCCGACTTAGTTGAGCGCTTAGAAGACAGCCAGCTTGATAATTACATCGATATCATCACCTTAATTGGCGTTGAGTTTGACGAAAACACCGTGTGGGGTCAGTTAACTATTCTTGAGCTTAAGCTGCTAATTTACTTAGCATTAGGCGATTTAGAAGCGACCATGGAACTGGTTGAAACCTTCTTACAGTTTAACGATAACACTGTTGAACGCGGGTTATTCTACCAAGCAATGCACGCGACTTTAGAAGTTGCGCTAAATGATGACTTAGAAATTGAAGACTACATTCACAGCTTCACCCGCATGTTTGGCCAAAAAGTAATGGATGCAGTAGTCGGCTCTATCAATGGTGATGTGATGTTCTACGGTTTAACTCCAACCAATATGCAACTTGAAGGGTTAGATCGTCATCAGCGTTTGATCGACAGCTATAAAAAACTGCATGGGGCTCGCGCTGCAAGAGCCAAATAACTATTGTCAGCGCGAGATTTGCGTAGGCGGGAGTTTATATCGCGCTGTTGCTCTTTCTGCCGGACAATAACTTCTTAAATTTAAGCACCTAGCAATGGCAGGTGCTTTATTTTTTTATAGCGCAAAGCCAACGATATACAATGGGCTAGCTCTTTAGCTGGCACGGTTTGATTAAGCTTAAACACCAAAGCACGGTTACCTTCATAGCTAAACGTATCACCATAAAGCTCTTTGAAGGTTTCAATAAGTTTAGTTTTACAGTTAAAGTAAATACAAAATTGCTCAGCTGATTTTGGTTTGTGATCAAAACGAATGGTAGTGCCTATTTTTGAAATATAACTCGGCTCTCCCCACTTGAGTGTTTCTTCAAGTTCAGTGATACCATCCTGCTTTGCAACACGGAATATAATCTCTCGAACTTCATTTAAGACAACTACAACCTGTGAAGGGTAAGTCGTAAACTTTTGTTGTACTTGCTCATCCATTTGATCACCCTTGCTTAAAAAGCATTTACTCTGATAGCTGATACCGATAATGCCCTGTAATTTTATAGCGAAACAGCACGTCTTCACGCTGCGGCCCTGCGCCTATGTTATGCACTATCAATGGGGTTTTGTTATCTGCAGTGTATGTATCTACCACGATACCGATATGCGGCAAATTGCCCGGCAGCATCCACGTGACAATATCGCCTGCTTTATAGGTCTGAGCATTATTAGTTATGGGCAGCACTGTACCGTGGCGTTGAAAAAAAGCCTGTAAATTAGGCACGCGACGATGATCAATATTACTATCGGGTTTAGTTAGCCCCCATATTCTTGTTGATGGATAGACTGAAAAATTATCGCGCATATCTTCATGAACTAACTTTTGTAAATCGATACCCAGTGCTCGGTAGCTGCGAATAATCACATCTGTGCATACGCCAATATTGGCAGGTACATCGCCATTTGGATAGGCAATACGGTGATAAGCGCCGTCATAGCGCACGCTTTGTGTTGTTCTATCATTTGCAGCGTTTACAAAATCATCAGCAAATGAGTTGCTGCTGTAGCTACATACTGAATACAATAACAACAAAGACCAAGTTATGTATTTCATGAAACTTCCTTTTAACGTTCAGATTAAAACTTAGTTTTTAATCTTTGAAATTGAGTGTTCACTGAGCATCAGCCTTATTTCAAATTCACTTCGCTTAATTTCTTTAATAATAGATTGCCTATTCATCTCCATAAACAGCCAGAGTTTAACGGCAATTTGCATCATTAGACTACTTACAAAACACACAGCCCAAAACAGTTGCTGTGCTATCTGCTCAGCATTAAAATATTGATAGACTGATAGTATAAAAATTGCCGTGAGTATAAAAGCCAACATCGTACCTAAAACTGTCCAACTGCGCATTTTTCCGCGATATATACGTGTAAACTGTTTGAATAAACCAGAATCAGTCTCTAAAACAGACTCCAAATTGTGTTGTTCAGCCTGTAAGCTCTCTTTTATTTTCTCATCTAAATTCATCACTCTCTCCAATTATTCACTCAACCATTTTACCAGCTGTGCTCTCGCTCGGTGTAAACGTGACTTAACTGTGCCAACAGCAACATTTGTTATTAAAGCAATGTCGCTAATTGACATTTGCTCTAAATAAAACAAATAAACACTGAGCCTCTCACTATCTGGCAGGTTATTTATTAATTTTGCTAAATCAATAGATTGCTCATTAAAATGTGTAGTATCTATTGATTGTTCATGCTTATCCGGCTGAAAACTTTCTATGTACTTATCTTTACGGGTGACATCAACAAACTTGTGGTATACCACTCTAAATAGCCACGCTTTAAACACGCTTGGTTCTTTTAATTTACGAATGTCTTTTGCTACCACAGTCCACGCTTCTTGCGTTATATCCTTTGCTAAGTCTTTCTGTTTACAAAGTTTCATCGCAAATAGAAAACTAGGATTATACAAATAAGTACATAATGAGTTAAAAGCTGCCTCATCCCCTTGCTGTGCGCTAATTACAGCAAGCGTTATTTGCGTCGAATTCATGCCTCTCCTTAATATCTTTTCTACAAGACGGTTTAGCAATGTAAAAGGTTCGCTGTATTTTTATTTTTTCATAAAAAAACCCAAGCAAATCGCTTGGGCTTTGATCTTTTTCAACGCTTCAATGTGCTAAATTACTTTTGCAATTTAATGCCATTAAAGTGCGCTTGTAAGTCTGTTACCAATGTTTGTTTTGGTAAATCTGCAAACGGTTTGTCGGCAAATTTGCTACCACGAAGCTGTACGTTTAAACGCGCAGCTTGTGGGTTTAACATAGTTTGCTGGTAGTAGTCTTTAATATCTGCAAGCGTGACTTTTTCAACTTCAGCGATTAACTTATCCTTTGAATCAAAATCAAAGTTTTCACGATACCAATCGCCAATAAGTGGGCCCATTTCATCGCTAAGATTTTTAGGCTGCTGTTTAAGCGACACTAATACGGCGTTTTTAAGTTGAGCAAACGTTTCTTCGCTCATGTTATCAAGCTCTACTGCATATTGCATTTTGAACTCTTCAAAACGCGCTTGCATGGTTTTTACATCTTTTACCGGGGTTTGAATAAACAAGCCAATCGCTGAGTAATCTTCAATCGGCCTTGCTAAACCACCAACCGCATACGCTAATTGCTCTTCAGTACGTAACTTGTCAAACGCGACGGTGCTAAAGTGACCTTGTAAGACTTGCGCTTGCGCTTTTTGCTTATAGCCTGCAATCGGGTGTACGGTCATATCAATGATAGCTACATCAGCCACATCAATATCTTTTTGCAATACAATCGTTTCGCCTGGTTGCGGTAACCACGCTTTACTGCGCGCAAATTCAGTGCTTATATGCGCCGCTGGTAAAACTGCCGTTAACTCTTTAGCTATCGCTTCAACATCTGTTTGGTTATAGTTACCATAAGTAAACACCCGCATTTCGTTATTAGCGAAGGTATGCTGTTTAAGCTGCTCAAAATCTGCAATGGTTAATGCTTTTGCCGTATTGATCAGTGCATCGGTGTCAAAGCTGCCAGTTCGTATTAATTTAGAATACTCACCAAACGCTTGATAATAAGGGAATTGTTTTTGGGCGTTTAATAAATCACGTTGGTAACGATCAAGCGCTTGAGCAAAACCTTGCTCAGTTACTTGCACATCAATATTTGTCAGTGCTTGCGCGAGTAAAACATTTTGTTTATCGGTAAAACCACTCATTGAAAGGATAAGTCCGTTACTTGCTTCAAGGCCAACACTCATACCGGCCACGGCAGCTTCGGTACTTAGCTTGCTTTGTTGTAAGTTAAATAAGTCAGACCATACTGAATAAAGTACTTTAGCTTTGATATCCGTCAAAGCATCTGGGGTATTTAAGTAAACTTCGACCAAACCTTTCGGTTGCTCGGCAAAGTTTTGACTCGCTTGACGCCATACTTTTACGCCATTTTTATCATATACCAGCTTAGGGTGTTTTTGCTCTGCAAATTGTGCTGTTTTAATCGCAAAACTCTCAGGTAATAAACGATTTACCGTAGGTAATGCTAAGGCAAACTGACTAGGCTTACTCCAGCTGGCAATTTCAGCATCACTGATATCTTCAATGCGGTATTTACCATCGTAAAAATGCAATTGTGAATCGGTTTCTTCTTGCTGTGAGGTATACCAAATACGTAGAGTATCAGCATTGAGTTGCGCAAGTACGTTGTTGATCGCAGCTGCATCAAACTTAGCATAATAGAAAGGCGCATTAATAACGTGGTTTAGTGGATAATCTTGCATGCTACCAGTTAAATTACTGACATAGCCAAATTCATCGCCTTTTTCTAAAAATTGAAATTCATTATTAAGTGAAGTGCGAATTTCATTAAAGTATTTACTATCTACACCTTCTTTTTTGATCAAATCAATATATTGCATTATTGTTGCAACGATCGTTTCACGGTTTTTCATGCCTTCGTCTGTTAATTGCACATTAACCGTCAGCGCACCGTAATTACCATATTGGGTTGGTGCTGCCCCGGCTGAAAGTTGTGAAACCCAGCCTTTATCACGCAAAATTTGCGCCGGGCTACCTTGCATTTCATTGCTTAATAAGTATGCTACAAAACGGTTAGGTTTAACGGCAAACTCATTGCTGTTATCGGTAATAGTAAAATCAAGTTGTAACTCTTTTACGTCTTCATTCGGCGCGTAGTGAACGCGTTTTCCACCTACGTTATCAAAATCTAGCTTTGTGGTAACAGTTGGTTTGTCGATCTTTTTATCTTCAATATCAGCGAAGTATTTTTGTGCTTTCGCTTCCATTTCCGCAAGTGGTAGATTTGAAATCATTGCTACTTTCATAATGTTAGAAGAGTAGTATTTATTATAAAAATCAACGGTTTCTTTATGTAGAGAGCTACCGTCTTTATCACCTAATGTTTCAAGATTACCGATTAAAAAACGATTAGCTGGATGATCGCCCATCATTTGTCGGGCAAGCTTAAACTGACCAAAAAAATCCATCTCGCGACGCATTGACCATTCGGCGTTTACTGCGTTTTTTTCTTTATCGGTGTATTCTGGGTAAAGCTTAGGGGATTTAAAAAAGTCAGCAAAACGATCCAATGCTTCATCGTAAGCATCGTTATTTACTTCAAACATGTAATTAGTAATATCTAACCATGTATAAGCATTGTGGGCGCCGCCGTTTTTAGTCATAAAATCAGAGTAACCCTTGGTATCTGGGTAACGATCTGTGCCTAAAAATAGCATGTGCTCTAAATAATGCGCCATTCCCTGCTGGCTGATTGGATCATGTAATAAACCAACACCCACACTCAATGAAGCGGCTGATTTTTCAGCAGTTGGATCCGACACTAAAATTACTTCAATCTCATTCGCAAGTTTAAGGGTTTTATATTGACGAGTATCGTTGGGACTTATTACCAGCGTATCTGAAAGTAATGACGTTTGCTGCTGTACCGCTGTGGTGGTAGTGCCGCAGCCACTTAATACTGCTAAAGCAATAGCGCTTAAAGTAATTATTTTTTTCATATTGAGAATGTGATCCATACTTATTTGTTGTTTGAATGATCGGTAAAATTCAAAACGCTTGCAATCATTTTTCTAAATACTTTGTAACACATTGTGAATTATAAAGACAAACTGCTAGGCTTAAAGCTAGGTTATTTATCAAATGAGACTCTTAATGGAAAAATATGTATTACTCGCGATGTTTTCTCAGGTACTACTCACTCTTACGGTAATGGTAGTCATGGGCCGCCGCCGTTTTAGTGCGGCGCGTAACAAAACGATTACTATGCAAGATTTTGCCACTATGCAATTAAATAATGCGGGTGATGATGTACATATTGCCGGTAGAAACTTTATTAATCAGTTTGAAATACCAGTGCTATTTTTTGTAGCCTGTTTAGCTGCTTTACAGCTCAATGCAGCGGGTTATGTATTTATTACTTTAGCCTGGGGTTTTGTGATTTCTCGCGTCATTCACAGTATTATTCATTTAGGCAGCAATAGCGTAAAACCTCGCTATTATAGCTTTTTGCTTGGCTGTTTACTGGTTTTAACTATGTGGGTGTTATTAGTAATGCGGGTATTTGCACTCTAAAGCGTTACGTTTGCTATCGGGACACATAACCCGATAGCAAGTATATACCTTTAAGCTGCGCGGCGGCGTTTAAAGCCAAGCAATAATAATGGTAGTAACCAGCTCATACTACCACTTGAGCTATCCCCATCATCAGGCTGAGTTGGAGTTGGATCGTCAATTAGCGTATTTTCTTTTGGAGATAAATTTACTGACGAATTTGGATCATTATCCAGTACCACAACACTATTGATCGACACTAAATTAGCAATAGTCAGCGTAGTATCTGCACTTGCACATTGGTCTTTAGTGAGATTAACTACCGGTATTTCACCGCAATGCACTAAAGCAGAGATCTTATCAAGCACTGCATAACTATCTGCTGTAATCTGACCAAATACGGTAAAACCGCCATTTTGCTTATCTAAATTTGCACTATTATCTTTGAGATTAAAAAACCATTGACTGGTGGCGCTATTTTTATCACCGCCGACTTTTGCCATGGCAATCGTGCCTTTTACATTCGATAGTTCTGGCTCATTCACAACAGCTGGTGACGTTGTGATCGCTTTAAAATCATCGGTAAAAGTAAAGCCTCCGCCTTGAATAATAAAGTCCTTGATTGAACGGTGGATCACGGTTTGGTTGTACGCATCACTTTGTATATAACTTAAAAAGTTCTCGACCGTTTTCGGAGTCTGTTGATCAAACAAATCGACCTTAATAGCGCCTTGTGAAGTTTGCATTTCAACTACAGTGGCATGGCTTGCAAATGAGGTTGCGGTTAACAAACCGCACAGTAATAGTTTTTTCATTATTATATCTATCCTGAAGAATGTTGTGGTTATGTGAATTTAATGCAAATAATAAAGAACTCTTGTGGAGATTACGATAGCAAAACGTACCTTTAAACAAATCAAACCGAATTGATTACATTTAAATTACATGTAATTACATTATCTTGTTATTCACTCACGTTATAAATAAATTTTGTTTAAAACGAAATCGTCTTAATAGCCGAGTTTATTTTGTTAGTATTATTTATAACAATAAAACACACACAACAGGATTAACAACTATGTCGTATGAAGAGCAACACATCTGTGATTTTGGCTTACACCAAGGAGAGGCGTACACTAAGTTACCGGCAAGCTTTTTAAACTGGATGGTGGGTAATAACCATGAAAAATCAGCATTAGCAGAACAAGAGTTACAGCGACGTCAATTAGCGGCAACTGGAAAGTTAAATTTCCAAGATGACATTAAAATAGAATAATTACGTTATTTTGCAATAAAACTAGTTTAAACTATGCGCTTAATAAATAGCACAACACTGACAACACGGGTCATATTATGCGCATATTACTTTCATTTTTCCTATTACTAAGCATTACTGCATGTAGTAATCATCAAACCTCCGTTCAACAAGCTGACACAGCAGATATTCACTATCTCACCATTTTACATACCAATGATAATCATGGCCGCTTTTGGCATAACGAAAAAGGTGAATACGGTATGGCTGCACGTAAAACCTTAATCGACCAGTTACGTGCTGATGCGCAGCAACAAGGTCACGCAGTGCTACTTCTATCTGGTGGTGATATAAATACAGGCATTCCAGAATCAGACCTGCAATTTGCAGAGCCTGATTTTAAAGGAATGTCATTAATTGGTTACGATGCGATGGCGATTGGTAATCATGAATTTGATAATCCACTGAGTGTTTTAAAACAACAGCAGCAGTGGGCAAATTTCCCGCTTCTTTCGGCTAATATAATTGATAAAAAAACCGGTAAAAATGCCTTCGAATCCTATAAGATTTTTAACAAACAGGGGCTGAAAATCGCCGTTATTGGTTTGACAACCACAGATACCGCTAAAATAGGCAACCCGCAGTATATCGGCGGCCTTGAATTTCAAGAGCCCGTTGCAGTAACCCAAGCTTTAGCTGAGAAAATCAAAGCACAATATCAACCGGATATCACGATTGCAGTAACTCATATGGGTCATTATGTTGATGCGAATTATGGCATAAATGCACCTGGCGATGTTACCCTTGCCCGCTCTTTACCGGCTCATACCCTTGATATGATCATCGGCGGTCACTCACAAGAACCTGTGTGCATGGCAAGCGAAAATAAAAATGACGATAACTTTAAACCCGGTATGACATGTAAACCAGACCAACAAAATGGTACGTGGATAATGCAAGCTCATGAATGGGGTAAATATGTCGGCAAAGCCGAGTTTAAACAAGAAAACGGCGTATTAACCTTATTAGATTATAAATTATTGCCAGTTAACTTATACGTTGATAAAACGCAAGCTGATGGTTCAATTAAGCCTGAGCTTGCCAACGAATACATCAAACCAGACGCTGCCTTAAAAACATTTTTAGCTGATTACCAAGCCAAAGGTGCAAAACAAATTGAAGGTGAAATTGGTTATGTTGATGCAAAGCTTGAGGGCGATCGCAATAAAGTTCGTTATCAACAAACCAACTTATCGCGCGTTATTGTGCAAGCACAAATGAATGTTGTTGGCGCCGATTTTGGTATCATCAGTGGCGGTGGCGTACGTGATAGTATTGCTGCAGGTGCAGTTAGTTATAAAGATATTTTAAAAGTACACCCTTTTAAAAATCGCATCGCGTATATTGATTGGCAAGGCCAAGAGCTTTGGGATTACCTTGAGACTGTAACTAGTTTCCCACCGGATTCTGGTGCTTATTTGCAATACCACAAATTAAGCTTCGAGCGTAACGATAATGCGCTGACTAAAGTGATGATCAACGGCAAAGCTTTGGATAAAAACAAAACCTATCGCATGAGCATTAATAGCTACAATGCATCTGGCGGTGACGGCTACCCGATACTGATAAATCATAAAGGATTTGTCAGCACTGACGAAACAGATGCACAGGCATTAAAACGCTTCTTTATTGAAAATAGTCCAGTCAAAGCCATTGAATTTGCTCCTAAATAATCAGAGCTTACCTCACACAGTTTAAGTATTAGCAGTGTGAGGTTTTTATTCTGAACTAACTCACTAACCAGGTTAAGGTTATTTGCCTATCACCTCTATATCATCTGCTTTGATATTCGATAAACCATAACTATGTAACCGTGACCGAGAGCCTTCACCATGTGCCTTAGGAGGGTAATATATTTCCTTCAGCTGTGAGTGTTCAATAAGTACCTCATCCAATGCAGCCCTAATTTCACTCAAGGTTTTTTCTAGACTGTTAGTAAAATTAGGCCGTTTACGAATAGTATGGCCAAGTTGTGTTAATCGGTAAAAATACTTATTAGCAAGTTCAATTAACTCATCCGGCACATCTTTGTTTTGATTAAGTGTCACGTCCGGATTCTCAACGCAAAACTCGATTAAAGCCAAGTAAAAACACAGTGGTTTGTTAGCTAAGCCAGCTTTTATCTCAGCGTTATCATTAATAGCCAAAACTTTGGCTTGCAAATCAATCACTAGTTTCACTTGCACATTAATCAGTGGAAGTTGCTCTACTTGTTCTTTTAATGCTAAGTGTTTCAGCGATGTTCGGTTAATAAGTTCAGCCCACTTAGAAAATAAAAAAGCCAATAATAACAATACAATAAAGGTATAAATATCGCTTGTATGCCACCAACGCGTCTCAATTAAAAATGTAATCGCAACTTTTTGATCACTTGTTTCAAGATACTCTATCCGACTTTCGCGGCCATTATTTGTTAATGCCAGTGAGACATCATTGATGGTATTAACTTGAATTGGCTGTTGTATCAATTGCATATTCAAACGTTGTAGATAACCAACAATAGCATCATGATTACCCGAGTGTTTCAAAAAACGATTTGATAAGTCTAACCGAGGTAAATCTAGTGCAATTCGGTTTTCAATATCAGCCATTATTAAATCGTTATGTTGCGCCTGCTGCAGATAACTAGAGAGTTTAAACGTCAATAGCGCCGCACTAAAAATAAGCAGTGTCACGCCAAACAAGCGCTTATTATTCATCACGTTGCTCTCCTAAGAATTCAGCTTTACCCGCTGAACAATGCCAGTATGGTTCAACATGATTAAAATAAGTCGACACTTGCTGCTTAGATAATTGGATTAATTGAGATTGGATAGCGCACAGCAAATCAGTGTTCTCATGCTGCATTTTAAAGTACCAACGTGTGCCTATTACATTATCGCTGATTGGAGTTATATAATTTTTAGAAAAATGCGCCTGATCTGCTTCCTTCCAAAAAGAGGCTATTAAATCAACCTGTCCATTGGCTAATAACTCCCTAAGCTCATTATGTGAACTGGCGTAAGTAATTTTTAAATTTTCAAGGTTGATCCCTAAATCTTTAAACTTTTGTTTAGGTAGTATATGCCCCGATCGGCTTGTAGGATAATCAAGTAAGCCAATCCGTTTCCCCAAAAAGTATTGCTTGTTAATTTTTGGCTTTTCTTTAGCTGAAATAAAAAACGCAGTATAACTTGGAAAGCCAACCACAGGCTGGTAGTTATAGGTCGATTCAGCTTTGAAGGCTGACATAATGTTGTTTTTTGCTAAAATTAAATCAGCAATACCTTTACCAATGAACTCAATGCTATCGGCAGTACGGTAACCCCATAAAGCGATCACTTCGCCATATTGTTTTGCTACAACGGGATCTTCACACAGGTTTTGTATTAAAGAACGAGCGACCTTTTGCGACGAGGCATAGACAATTAATTGCGATTGGTTTTCTGTTGCCCTCGTCTGACAACGACTAGATGTTTCAATTAAAGGCTTCAAGGTACCCGTTGATGTAACCACACTCAGCTGGCCACTGAGCCAAACCAACAAAAAAAACAGTAACAAAACAGTAACAAAGAAGCTGTGTTGCAAAAGCAGCTGTTTAATTTTCAAAAGTTCAACAATCCAAAACGATTCATCCTTCTATTTGACCAATTTAAATTACTTATTACAACAAGTAATTTTACCCAAAACAGTTAAGCTTATGAATTAAAAGAACTATCAATGGGAAATTATGAATTTCTTTGAGTCCTTCCTATTTATCTCAAAATCAGGACAATTCGCGCCATAGAAGAGGCCGCTCTTGTCAAATAAGATCATTGAGGAAAACACAAATGTTACGCAAAATTACACATGGATTTAGTTATCTTTTAGTCGGCGCAGTACTTTTATCATCACAAAATGTATTGGCTTGGGGACAAAATGGCCACAGAATTGTCGGTAAAATTGCCGAAAATCACATAACAGACGCAACTAAAGCAGAGCTTAAAGCACTTTTAGAAGGGCAAAGCCTAGCGCAAATTGCTACTTGGGCTGATGAAATGCGCTCTGATCCGAGTCCTTTTTGGCAAAAAAAATCTTCTCGTTGGCATTACATTAACGCGCCAAGCAACTCAACTACATTTACTCACAGCCACGATGAAAATTTAAATAAAGATAATGTAAGCAACATTCTTGAAGGGATGTATTTTGCCATCGATACACTACAAAACAAAAACAGCTCAATAGATGCCAAACGTTTTAGCTTACGCTTTCTTGTTCATTTGGTTGGCGATAGCCATCAGCCGTTTCATGCCGGACGTGCAGAAGACAGAGGTGGTAACCGTGTTAACGTTACCTTTTTTGGCCAGCCAACCAACCTGCACTCATTGTGGGACACTAAATTAATCGAAAATGAGAACCTATCATTCACTGAATTCGCGCAGTTTATTGATACTAATAATGCAGAAATAATTACCGAGTACCTAGCCAGTTCACCAGAGCAATGGGTAACAGAGTCACACAATTTAGCTGACAAACTATACAAGCTAAATAATGACGAGATTGGCTTTAGCTACATTTACGAAAATACACCGATTATTAAAACTCGCTTACAACAAGCCGGTATTCGATTAGCAGGATTATTAAATACGTTATTTGATAGTTCAGCAAAACCGTTAGCAAAGGCACTTAAGATGTCAGCTAACACAAACAAGTAATAAACCTTAACTTTCCACGGGAATCAACAAAATGAATAAGCTTCGCCTTTCGAAATTAACTGGGGCTGTGATCCTAGCCTTAGGTGTTTCTACAAGCGTAATGGCAGCAGATACCTCATCCGCTATGCGTGGTAAAATTACTACACCTTCTGGCACTGCAGCTGCAAATGTGAAAATTAAAGTTATTCACCAACCAACTGGCACTGTAAGCGAATTAACAACCAATGAAAGCGGTACCTTTATTGCCAATGGTTTACGTGTTGGCGGCCCTTACACTGTGTTTATTGATTCAGACCAATTTACCGATACCATGCTTGAAAATATATATTTAGAACTGGGCGATACATATCGTCTTAATTCTCAGCTTCAAGCAGCTAACATCGAAAAAATTGAAGTCTCAGGCTATAAAATTATTCAGCAATCTGGTGGTTCAAGCAGTACCTTTGGCGAAGATACAATCAGTAACATGCCAAGCTTTAACCGTGACATTAAAGATATTGCCCGTCTAAATCCTTTAGCAAGTATCAATGGTAATGGCGAGTTAACTTTTGCGGGGAGCAACCCTCGTACTAACGGTCTAACTGTTGATGGTATCGGTCAAAACGATGACTTTGGTTTAAATTTTGGTGGCTACCCGACGTCTCAACCTCCTGTTTCACTTGACGCAATAGAGCAAGTTTCAGTTGACGTATCGCCTTTTTCAGCTTCTAAAGGTAACTTTGGCGGCGGTACAATAAACGCCGTAACGAAGTCTGGTACTAATGAATTCAAATTTTCAGGTTTCTATGAAACATCTACACCTGATATGGCCGGCGATGTTCAAACAATTAACGAAGAAGATACAGATGAAGCCGGTTATAAAACTTATTCAACAAATAAAGTAAAACCTATTCAAACTGAACAACGTTTTGGTTTTAATGTCGGTGGCGCAGTTATTAAAGATGAACTATTTTACTTTGTAAACTACGCACAGTGGTCAAGTGAGCAGGATTTAGAGTATGGCTTTGAAGATTCAGGTGCAGCGAATGAATTCAATATAACCGAAGACAGCTACAATCGCTTTATTGCTATTTTAAATGACGAATATGGTTTAACCGATTCATTAGCGAGGGCACCTGAAGACACCAATAAAAATTTATTGGTTAAGCTTAGTTGGAATGCCAGTGATGAGCATCGCCTAGATTTCACGTATCAATGGCAAGATGATCAAGATGAGCGTAACTTTAGTAAGGGTGGTAATAACATTGTATTAAAATCAAATACATATGCATATGTTACTAAGTTTAATAACTTTGCCACTAAGCTTTATTCTGATTGGACTGAAGACTTTTCAACAGAGATTGGTATTGCCTATAAAGATGTAACCTCTGACAGTGTTACTCGCTCTAACTTAGGTAGCATCACCGTAGAAGAAGATGGCAGAAATGGCCCTAGTTTTAATTTTGGTACTGATAGATATCGCCATGCTAATAAATCTGAAACTGAAAACTTAACACTGACACTTGATGCAACTTATCTAATGGACGAGCACGAAATAAACTTTGGGGCTCAATATGAGTCACTTCGTTTATATAACTTGTTTGCTGAGAACTCATTAGGTACATGGAAATTCACTAGTCTTGATCAGTTTGCTAACCGCGAAGTGAGTGCATACAACTTCTCATATCAAAATGCGTACACTAATAATTCAGCAGATACCGCCTATGATGCAACACGTAGTCAATTAGCTTTATATATTGAAGATACCTTTTACTTAAATGATGACTTAGAAGTGACAGCTGGGCTTCGCTATGAGCGCTTATCATCTGATGATAAACCAACTCTTAATGAAAGCTTTCTAAACACCTATGGTTATAGTAATCAAGAAAACCTAGATGGTTTAGATATTATTCTACCTCGAGTTGGCTTTAAGTATTATGCAACTGAAGCATTAACTATCAACGGTGGAATTGGTCGTTTCCAAGGTGGCATTCCAAATGTCTGGTATAACAACTCATTTCAAAAAGATGGTATTACCCTCGTTTCTGCACCAAATAGTGTAATAAACGACTACTACCAAAATAACCCAGCAGATATCACTCAGGTCCCTGATGTTATAAAAAATTCGTTAGAGAAAGGCGCTGGAAGCACCGCTTACATTGATCCTGACTTCAAGCTACCTTCAAGTATTCGTGCCCAAGTTGGCTTTGAATATGAGTTTGATTCTGAACTATTAGGAAATGGCTTTAAATGGCAGGCCGAAATTGCTTACCACAAAAAAGAAAATGAAGCTGTATGGCATAATACCTCTATCCGTCCTATCGGTTTAGCTGCTGACGGCGAGCGTGTAATTAATGAAACCATCTACAGTGGTGCATTGAAAGATAATGTTGATATTGCAATGACTAATTCAACCGACGATGGTCGCTCTGTCATTATCTCTACTGGTATTGCTAAAGAATGGGATAACGGTTTATTTGTTTCTGCAAGTTATGCTCATCAAGATGTTACTGAGTCTTCTGTTGGATCAGCGTCGCAAGCTGAAGGTAACTATAAGCATAATATTACGGCTAATCGTAATCAAGATGTGGCAGCACGTGGCTTTTATGAAGTTGAGCACAGTTTCAAAATTAACTTAGGCTACAATGCTGAGTTTATTGCCGGTTATGCGACTAAATTTAATATGTATTTTGAACGCCGTTCTGGTCGTCCATTTAGTTATACAATGAATATGTATAAAGATGCTCACTTAGGCGACACAAGTTCTTTATTTAGCAACAGTGCTTATTTGGCCTATATTCCAACGGGTGCTGATGATGCGAATGTCAATTGGGCTGATTCTGAAATGAATTGGGCACAATTAGCAGAGCGTTTAGATCGCGCAGGTATCTCTCAACGCGGCGGCATTATCGGTAAAAATACTGGAACGCAGCCTTGGGTTACCACCATGGACATCAGCATTAAACAAGAAATCCCTGGCTTTGCTAACGGCCATAGTGGCGAGCTATACCTTATGATTGATAATTTCGCTAACCTACTTAATAGCGATTGGGGTATAGAAAAGCGCTTAGGCTATTCAGACCAATCAATTTATGATTTTGGTGGTCTTGATGACCAAGGACGCTATATTATTGATAATAGCTTCGGTGGCGCTGATGTAAGAAACTATAGCCAAATAACGAGCTCATCAACATGGCAAGCTAAGATTGGTATCAGCTACAAGTTCTAATTTTTAAAACTCTATGTAAAACCCGCTTTTAGCGGGTTTTTTTATGCATAAAGCACTGGGTTTCATACTTTTGTCATATTTAATGAGTAGATTGACTCATGGGTACTAAATTGCTCGAAAAACCGCAGTTTTGTTCTAAACTACTTTTATTACAAATTTATGTGCAATGTAACTTATTTGTAATGAAATAATAGGGTACAATTTAGCTGCTTGGAAAATCCGAGCAAATTAATACCAAAACTAAAAATATTACACCTTACACGGGAAATTAATAATGAAAATTCAACTACGCAAAACAGCACTTTCACTTGCTATCGCAGCTTGTGTTGGCGTAAGTGGCGCAGCGTTTGCAAATGAAACTGCATCATCTGTAAAAGGCCAAATCACAGGTCCAAATGGCAACCCAGCCACTGGTACTCAAATTACTATTATCCACTTACCTTCTGGTTCAACAAAAACAACAACAGTAAATGAACAAGGTAACTTCTCTACAAAAGGTTTACGCGTAGGCGGCCCATATAAAATCATTGTTGATTCTGATAAATATGAAGATACTCAACTTGATGATGTTTATTTAACACTTGGTCAAACTTACCCAGTAACTGTTGCACTTCGCTCGCAACAAATGGAACAAATCGTTGTTAGTGGCGCGCCAATTAGCGCTCAATCAGGCAGCACAGGTCCAGCTGCTTATTTCACTTTAGATGATTTAGAAAACAAACCAGCTATTAACCGTGACTTAAAAGATATTATTCGCGCTGATCCACGTATCTATATCGATGAAACAAACGCTGGTGCTATCAATTGTGGCGGCGGTAACCCACGTTTTAACAGCTTAACTGTTGACGGCGTTCGTATGAACGATAACTTTGGCTTAAACTCAAGTGGTTACCCTACTGAAAGAATGCCTTTCTCGTTTGATTCAATTGCACAAGTTGCAGTAGAACTTGCACCATTTGATGTTCAATATGGTGGTTTTACTTCATGTAACATTAACGCCGTAACAAAGTCAGGTACCAACGAAATCACTGGTGGTTTCTTCTATGATTATACCAATGACTCAATGTCAGGTGACTCAATTGAAGGCGAGAAACAAGAGCTTGGTGATTACTCAGAAAAACGTTACGGCTTTAACGTAGGCCTTCCTCTTATTGAAGATAAGCTATTCTTATTCACTTCTTATGAGAAGCTTGAAGGCGCACAAATTTTTAATTATACGCCATTTGCTAACGGTCGAATTGATCAAGCAACTATTGATCGCGTTACCCAAATTGCTATCGATAAATATAATTATGACCCAGGTACTATGGTACCTAGCATGCCAGTTGAAGATGAAAAAATCTTAGTTAAGCTAGATTGGAATATTAACGAAGCTCACCGTGCAAGCTTTGTTTATAACTATAACGACGGCTTCAGCCTAGCCCAGTCAGACGCAGATTCTAGCGAAATTGCTTTATCTAATCATTTTTATGAGCGTGGTGCTGAGCTACAATCTTACGTAGCATCAGTATATTCAGATTGGACTGATAACTTTTCAACCGAAGTTCGCGTAGGTTACTCAAAACTTGATAATCGTCAAAATTCACTTGATGCAGCATCTGGTTTTGGTGAGTTTAGAATCGATACTGGTGATATTGATATTTACATGGGTCCTGATGACTCTCGCCAAGCGAACAAACTTAAGTATGATAATTTATCACTTAAATTAGGTGGTACATATTACCTTGAAGACCATGAGCTATCATTTGGCTATGAGCGTGAAGAGCTTGATGTTTTCAACTTATTTGTACAGCATAATGAAGGTGAATACCGTTTTGGTTCTATTGAAGAGTTTGAAAGCGGCTTTGTAGACAGAATTTACTATGGTAACGCTTCAAGCCAAAATCCTGATGATGCCGCGGGTGAATTCAAATATGCACTGAATACAGTGTATTTCCAAGATAAGTTTGCACTTATTGATTATGATGTAACATTTACTGCAGGTCTTCGTTATGACTGGTATACCAGTGATGATACACCAACTTATAATGCTAACTTTGAAGAACGTTATGGCTATTCAAATAGCCAAAATCTTGATGGGGTTGACTTACTTCAACCACGCTTAGGTGTTAACTGGATATATAATGATCAGTTAGAATTGCGCGGCGGTATTGGCTTATATTCAGGTGGTAACCCTAACGTATGGATTTCTAACAGCTATTCAAACGATGGTGTTCGTAATGTTCAAGTTAATCAAAGAAATATCCAAATCCTTGGTCCTGATGCAATAGCATTCAATGGCGCAGGTCAACCTGGTTACGATATTCCACAAGGCTTATATGATAAAGTAGGCCAAGGTGGTGCTGATGCTGATGTAAATGTGACGGATCCTAACTTTGAAATTCCATCAGAATGGAAATTCTCACTAGGTGGTACTTATATCACTGAAAGCGATTATGTGTTTAATGTTGACTACCTTTATACCGATAAGCAAGATTCAGCCATTGTTAAAAACTTAGCATATGAAAAAACTGGTGTAGCGCCAGATGGTCGCCCAATTTACAATGGTGGTTCAGACTTCTTGTTAACCAATGTTAAAGGCGATGATGCTTACTCGCATATTCTGTCTCTTGCAATGAACAAGTCATTTGATAATGGCATCGATTTTGCTATTTCTTATGCATATACAGTGTCTAAAGATGTTAACCCGATGACTAGCTCTGTAGCATTTTCTAACTATCATTACGTTGCGGTGTCTGATTCTGAAAACCCAGGTGTGGCAACATCTAACTATGAAATTCCGCACCGTTTTACGATGAGTTTAGCGTATAGCCATGAGTTATTTGATGGTTACGAGACTAAGTTCAACCTATTTGGTCAAGCACAACAAACAACACCTTACTCATATGGATTTGACTCAAGATCAGGTGGTATGGGATACAACGATGCTGCTCGTCAATTATTGTATGTACCAACACTTGACGACAGCCAAGTTGTTTATGGTGCAGATTTTGATCAAGCAGCCTTTAATGAGTGGGTTGAAAGCGAAGGCCTAACTCGCGGTAAAATCAATAACCGTAACAGCATTGATGGTGATTGGTGGGTTACGTTCGATTTCAAAGTTGAGCAAGAATTTATGGGCTTTACTGATGATCAAAAAGGCTCAGCATACTTTGTTATCAAAAACATCGGTAACATGCTAAATGACGATTGGGGCGTGCTGAAAAGCGGCAGCGCATTACAAAACGCTGTAACGACTGAAATTGTTAATGGTCAATACGTTTACACCAGCTTTAATGATCCAGCAGGTGCAAGTGTAGAAACTAAGCCGTCACTTTGGGAAATGCGTGTAGGTGTTAAATACACATTCTAATTTGCTAAAGTAACTTACAAATTAAATTAATTTTAAAGCCCATCTTTTGATGGGCTTTTTGTTTTATTCATCTAATTTACTAGTTAACTTATCTAAACAACTAAGCAAGGTTTGATACTCGGCTTGAGTTAAAACATCCAACAGATTCTTCTCCCACGCTAAAGCAGCTGGGGCTAATTGCTGATACAAGCCCAACCCTTGCTCACTCAACGCTAACAAGCTGGCGCGTTTATCTGCTGGATCGATTAAACTCACTACATAGTGTTTATCTATCAATGCCTTAATTGCCCGCGATACCGTGGATTTATCCATTGCTGCTTGCTCGCACAATGCTTTCGCGTTGCTTTGTCCAAACTGGGCTAAATTAAACAAAATACGCCACTGAGGAATGCTTAAATCACTTTGCTGTTGATACACGGGTGCAAACTGTTCACTCATTTTACTGGCTAAGTTAGCCAGACGATAAGGTAAAAATGTCTCTAAATCGAGTGCCATAACGGCTATGTCCTCTTAATTTACAATCATGTTTAAGTGTCCATAAATATGTACAGTGACAAAAAGCACGATGTTTGAATTTAGTCTCACTTGAGAGTATCTTACAGTAAAACATAAAGGAGTCGAGTGATGACCAGCGAATTAAAATATATGACAGGATTTGGCAATGAGTTTGAAACCGAAGCTCTGCCTGGCGCATTGCCTATTGGGCAGTTTAGCCCGCAAAAAGTAAAATACGATTTATACGCTGAACAATTTAGTACCACCGCATTTACCGCGCCGCGTGCTGATAACCGCCGCACTTGGATGTACCGTATTCGCCCATCGGTTGTCCAAGGTGATTACAGCGCAATTGATAACGGTTTAATTCGCACCGCCCCAATTACCGAAGTCCCGACTCCACCTACTATGCTTCGTTGGGATCCAATTGATATTCCAACCACGCCAACCGATTTCATTGATGGTTTGATCACTATGGCTGCAAACGGCAGCGCCAATGGCCAAACAGGAATTGGCATCCATGTTTATGTAGCGAATAAATCAATGACTGATCGTTATTTTTATAATGCCGACGGCGAAATGTTATTTGTGCCGCAGCAAGGTCAGTTACTGCTGAAAACAGAATGTGGTAATTTAACGATTAAAGCGGGTGAAATCGCAGTGATCCCGCGTGGCATTAAATTCCAAGTCATTTTGCTCTGTGATACTGCTCGTGGTTATATCTGTGAAAATTATGGTCATGCTTATGTGTTAGCTGAGCGCGGCCCAGTGGGAGCCAACGGCTACGCTAACGACCGTGATTTTCAATACCCTGTTGCTGCCTTTGAAGATAAAGAAGGTGAGTTTGAGTTGGTTGCTAAGTTCAACGGTAATATGTTCCGCTGTGATATAGGCCACTCCCCTTTAGATGTTGTAGCCTGGACGGGCAATAGTGCACCCTATAAATATGATTTAGCACGTTTTAATGTAATGAATACAGTGAGCTTTGATCATCCGGATCCGTCTATTTTCACAGTACTGACATCCCCATCAGGCACAGAAGGCGTTGCTAATATTGATTTTGCAATTTTTCCTCCACGCTGGATGGTGGCAGAAAACACTTTTCGCCCACCCTATTATCACCGCAATATTATGAGTGAATTTATGGGCTTAATTGAAGGCGTGTACGACGCCAAAGAGCACGGTTTTGTACCAGGAGGCATGAGTTTACATAATTGTATGTCACCGCATGGCCCAGAAGCTGATGTATTTGAAAAGGCCTCTAACGCAGAGCTTGAACCGCAACGCTACGAAAATACCCTCGCGTTTATGTTTGAATCACGTTACGTTATTTCACCAACAAAATACGCATTAGAAGGCAAAGAGCGCCAACCTAACTACACTGACTGCTGGCGTACTATTAAAAAACACTACAGTGGCCCACAAGGATAATTGAACCATGAAACTTTATACATATTTTCGTTCATCTGCCGCATATCGCGTGCGTATTGCGCTTAATTTAAAAAATATTCAGCATGATTTAGTAACTGTTAACTTACTAAAATCTGAGCAACAAGCACCTGAATACCTAGATAAAAACCCGCAAGGGTTATTACCTGCGCTGGAAACCAATGACGGTGTACTCGCACAATCGATGGCAATTTTAGAATACCTTGAAGAAACACACCCCGACACACCACTATTATTTGGTGATGCCTGGCAAAAAGCCCAGATCCGTAATTTATGTTATGCCATTGCCTGCGATATTCATCCTATTGATAACCTACGGGTACTGAAATATTTAAGCGGTGAACTTGGTGCTGACGATGCAATCAAAAATACCTGGTATCGTCATTGGGTAGAGGTTGGTTTTGAAAAAATTGAACAGCTACTTGATCATACAAATGAATATTGTGTGGGTGATAAACCTAGCCTTGCTGATGTGTGTTTAGTGCCGCAAGTCTTTAATGCTTATCGTTTTAACGTTGATATGACTGCGTATCCGAAAATAGCAGCCATTTATGAACGTTGTAACAAGCTTGATGCATTTATTGATGCTGCACCACAAAACCAACCGGATGCAGCCTGATATTTTTTAATTACCCAACGCACTGTGTAGCACGGTTACGTGCTCTATCAGATCTAAGCCCAGATCGGTTAAGTAACCGCCATCTGGGCTATCTATAATACCTTTATCAAACAATCGTTGTGCTGCGCTTAATAAGCTTTCATCAGCATCACTATGTAACTTAATACCTTGCATTTTACTGGTTAATGGAAATTTTGCTAACAGTGTAAATTCGTCAATCATCGTTTGTTTAAATTGCATGTGCTCACCTTGTCTTTAGAAAATTATTTTTGTGGATTTTACCCTAACACATTTTATGGCCAAGTCACCCTAAAACCCTAAGTGGGCTGGTTTAAACGCATTTAATTGCAACTGAAACTAGTATTTTGGGATAACTTAGGTATAAGCTTAGTGTAGTTATTTTTTAATGCAAAGGCTAAATATGCGAATTATAACGATTATAGGCATCTGTTTTATCAGTGTAATTTACTCGGCTAATAGTTTCAGTAATAATCAAAAACCAGCCTTGTTTCTTGACGCAAAAAATATAGTTAGCGAGCAACAACTCTGTTGGTTTGAAGATCAACGCTACAGCGAAGGTGCGATTATTATAATGGCTAATGTGCGGGTGATTTGTGCAGCAAAAAAACCTCATCACAATAATAGCGCGTTAAATTGGTTAATGCTCAACGAGCAAAATGAAATTATTTACCCAACCGCTCCTAAAACAATTCGCGTTAATTAATAGAATTGGTATCAACGCACAGTTACGTTACAATAGCAGCGACTTTTATCAAGCAATAGTGAATTATGAATCAGCAAGCAAACAACCCGTTACATGGCATTACACTCGAACAAATAGTAGTAAAACTCGAGCAAACACTTGGCTGGAAAGCGATGGGTGAGCATGTTGATATTCGCTGTTTTAAATCAGACCCAAGTGTAAAATCGAGCCTAAAATTTTTACGTAAAACACCTTGGGCTCGTACCAAGGTCGAGCAGTTATACCTCGATAACTGTGTCGATGCACAACCGCAAAACAGTGGCTTTGTGTGGCCTAGTATTAAAAAGAAGTAACAGCCATTGCGCGTTATAGCTTATAACGCGCAACAAGTTCAGTTACTCGACCTGCTCTGCACAGATCACCGCCAGTGATTGCGGAGTAATTTCAATGATCAATTTATCAGCACTTTTAACTTCACCATCAAGTACATATTTTATTTCCTGAGTCGCCGATATTGCAACGCGGCGCGCATTGGTATGATGTGAATTAATCGCAAAATGTGCTTGGGTAATACTGCTAAATACCAGCTCAGCAATACTTAATACATTGGCTGATGCGTCTTGGTTTGGAGTGAGCCAATTAACATCGAGCAAGCCATCATAGTGATCAGGCTGTCCCCCACCTTGCGCTAGTAAAGTAGTAAAAGGTGCAGCATTAGCGACAATTAAACTATTGGTATGTATTTGCTGCGGCTCGTTATCATCTAGCTGTACTGTGAAATCTTGGGCTTTTTGTTCGCCTAAAGCTTGCCAGAAGCCCTGTAAATATGCGAACTGACCAAGCTCGTTTTTAGTATCCCGATCGGCTTTTTCAATCATGTGTTGTTCAAAGCCAATCCCTGCTAACAGCAGCATTAACTCACCATTGCAATATGCTGTATCCATTTGCTTGGTTTGCCCTTCAATAATCAAATCACATGCTACTTCCACAGGGATCAACTTTGACTTAATTCCCATTAAAACATGTGCTAGAGCATTGGCCGTGCCAAATGGGATAATACCTAATTTACAGTCTCTGTTTACCAAAACACTTGCCACTTCTGCCACTGTGCCATCGCCTCCGCAGGCGATGATCATATCTGGCTTATCAGCTATCGCTTGTTTGGCCAACACAATCCCATTTTTCTCGACTGATGTGATCATCACTTTTAAGTTATAATAAGCAGATAAACGCGCAACAATTAAATGCTCTTTTTGCTGCCATAACTTAGTGCCGGAAACTGGATTAGCAATTAATACCGCTTTATTTTTGATTATTAACTCACCCTTTCTATGGCGTTTAACTATTTGACGTAGTTGGTGTTTATTTAAATTAGCGGTTTCGCGTGTTTCTTTTATTTGCGCAAGCACTTGATGTACATCAGCCTCCTTATTTTGACTGAGTAAATAAGCCGCCATCACAAACACCGATCGACCACGACCCAACGCACAATGCACCACCACTCGACGATTATCTTTAATATGATGGGCAATCCAGTTAATCGCTTGATTAAGCTGCGAACGTGTTGGGACTCGATGATCAAGCACAGGGATATTTAAATAGTTTATGTTTTCTTGTGTTGATGACCATTCAAGTCCATCAAATTCACAGGTTACATCTAAAATCGCGGTAATACCGTTATCTTTTAAAGTATCTATATCTGAAGGGAATAACCGACAGGCTAAAAATAAGTGTTCGTTAATTTGTTGTAATGGCGGTACTTTATCGTGCTTTCGGCTCCACGCGTTATAAACTTGTGCCCCCAATAAAAAAGGTATGAAAGCCCAACGAATGTAAAACGGGATAACACCGTTTTCTCGTTTACGAAAAATTTTTGCAATATTAAAAAAATAGGCACCGCTTACCAGTAATAAAGATAAAGCCGTCCAATAGAATAGCAGCGAAAAATAGCTAGGACTAACCTGCCACCCCATAATGATAAATACAATTGCCAATAATAAGTAACTTATTGCGGCCCACATAAACGCTCCTTTTGTCGTTAGTTATACCCAAATAGAAATGCAATCTATGCGCCACTAATAAAATTTCACAGAAATAAATATTCATATATATTTCATAGCATTAAGATATCAACTGATTAGTTTAGTGATACTTGCTGTGTTTACATACGTTATTTTTACACACCTTTGCAGCTAACTTACACAGTTGAAAGTATAGATTATTAAATAACTTAGACCATAAAAAAGCCTAGGTTATAAATAACCTAGGCTTTTTATAAAAACATATCGTTTAACTTTACACGTCGATTTTGGTTAACCAGCCATGGGTGTCTGGTGCTTTACCCCATTGAATATCGTTAAGGGCTTGGCGCAAACGCATTGTCGTTGGCCCTGCTTCACCACTGCCCACTTTGTATTCTTTATCATTATGAATAAAAGTACCCACTGGGGTTAATACCGCAGCAGTGCCAGATAAAGCAGCTTCAGTACCCGGTTTTGCAGCACGCTCAAGTAATTCAGTGACTGTAAAATTGCGCTCGGATACTGTCATACCTAAATCTTTAGCGATGGTTAAAATACTGCTGCGCGTCACGCCATGTAAAAAGGTGCTGTCTAGCGCTTTAGTAATAATTTCATTACCATCAATTAAAATAAAGTTTGCGGCACCAGTTTCTTGTACATCACCGCCTGGACAGAATAGAATTTGGTCGGCTTGATGTTGCAAGCGTGCTGCCGTAATGGGTGCTAATGCGCTAGCGTAGTTACCACCGCTTTTGATCATACCCATGTGTGGGGCACAGCGCATACCATCTTCTTCTAACAATACTCGCAGCGCAGTCGCGCCACCAGCAAAGTAATCACCAACAGGTGATAATAGCACATACAATAATGAACTTAATGACGGCACAGCCGCTTTACCAATTGCAGCTTCAGTACCGATATGAGTTGGACGAATATACATAGAGCCAGGTGGTAACGGCGTTTCATCAGCATATTGGCGAACAATATCAATGATCATTTTTTCAAGCATGGCTCCATCAACTTCAGGTAAACTTAATAAATGCGAGCTTTGTTTCATGCGGGCAATGTTAGCGTCCATACGGAAAATATAAACTGAGCCGTCTTCATGGCGAAATGCTTTTAACCCCTCAAAACATGTACTTGAATAGTGAAGAACATGTGCACCAGCATGAAGTTCAATTTTATCTGACGGAACAACAGAGCTTTCGCTCCAAGCGTTATCAGTAAAACGTGCTTGAATCATCTGCGGCATAAATACGGTACCGAATGCGGCCATTTTAATCTCTCTTATGTGGTCTACTTTTACCCCATTGTATGACATTCATGCACCGTTTAACCATAACTAAAACAAGGCATTTATTGTAAGCAACGGGATTTTTTTGCAATTTGGTAAAATTTCAATTTTGTCAGCCATATTGTTTTACTTAAAAGAGTCATTAATCACTTCAAAACTTCGATTGTAAAACCTTGCTACCAAATAGCCGACGGAGCTTCTCAACTTGATAAGACGTATTTTGCTGCTAGGCTAACTGGTGGAAAAGCATGAAAATAATAGTAAGCACCCATCATTTAGTTGGTTTTTTGCATCCAATTTACATCCTGAAACGTTTACCAACTGACAATAAAAATAGGAACTTTATGGAAACCGACGAATTATTACCTCTACTAAGTGCAACCGCACAGGGCAATAAACAGGCATTTGCTAAATTGTATAATGCCACAAGTGCAAAGCTGTTTGCGATCAGCTTAAAAATGTTAAGCAATCGTGCACATGCTGAAGAAGCGCTACAAGATGCATTTGTGAAAATTTGGCACAATGCATCTGATTATCAAGTAACTAAAGGCACTGTCATCAGCTGGATGATCAGCATTGTTCGTTATCGTAGCTTAGACTCTTTGCGCTATCATAAAGTCCGTAAAGAGCAAGCCCTAGATGACGACTCAGCAATCTCAGATGATTTAACTGACTCACCTTTAGCTATTGATTACGAAGATAAAAGTAAACTCGTTGATTGTATAGAGCAACTAGATGAACAGCAAAAACAGGCGATCCACTTAGCCTACTACAAAGGCTTGACTCACAGTGAGTTAGTTGATCATATTGATACTCCGCTTGGCACAGTAAAAAGCTGGATCAGACGCGGCCTGCAACAGTTGCAAAGGTGCTTAACGTTATGAATTATGACAATCAAAAACTCATCGATATGTTGGCGGCTGAATACGTGTTAGGAACATTAAAAGGCTCTGCTCGCAAACGCTTTCAACGTTTGATGCTCTCATCAAATCGTGTTCGAGAGGCGACCTGGATGTGGGAGCAACATTTAAATAATTTAGCCAGCTCAATTAAATCTGTGCCGCCAGATAGCCATGTTTGGGAAGCAATTTCACAACGTATTGACCCACAGCAAGTAGTATCGAACAATGTTATTCAACCTAAAACTGGTATTTGGCAAGCTTGGTCGTTAATTGCTACCGCAGCCTGTGTAGTATTAGCTTTGATTATTTGGCAGCCACAAACGCCTGTAGGGCAAAACACTCAGCAAATTGCACTGTTTAAAGATGCCAGCGAAAAACCATTATGGTTTATTGATATCAACGAGCAAGGCTTATCAATAAAAGCCAGCGAGCAGCTTACGGCAAGGACGGATAAAGATTATGAGCTGTGGATGATTTTAAAAGGGCAAGATATACCAATATCATTAGGGCTACTTCCTAAAGATGGCGTTAAATCAATATTGAAAGACGCACGTTTTAACGCGCAAGATATTGCCCTGTTAGCAATTAGTATAGAGCCAATAGGTGGCTCACCAAACGGCTTACCTAGCGAAGTACTTTACACTACTGAATTAATTTTATTGTAGTAAAACAATAAAAGATAGTTGAAAACCAGCGCAAGCTGGTTTTTTATTGTTTTAAAATCAAAACAATACAAATAAAAAGACATTTTATTAACTTTATTTACGTTTCTTTGCATCTAATTACGACCACCATGCGTTATTAACTATGACCACTATTTATTAAAACTAAAGGACAAAGTCATGAAAGCTTTAACTCCGTCAATATTAGCAGTTGTAGTATGCAGTACCTTAGTAAGCGCCCCATCAGAGGCGTCAAGTCACCGTGAAGCTCCAAATATCAGTCGTTTCCCGACTTTAGATTCAACAGATTTTTATGCATTTAACAGTTATGAACAAGGCCGTGGTGATTATGTCACCCTGATTGCAAACTATATTCCACTGCAAGATGGCTATGGTGGACCTAACTATTTTGCCATGGATCCTGATGCAACCTACAGCATCCATATTGATAACGATGGCGATGCGATTGAAGATATTAGTTTCGCCTTTAACTTCAAAAGTATGCTGCCTAATGACAATCAAGGCGTTGCATTAACCGTTGGCCCTGAAGGCAACCAACGTACTGTTGCTGTACCACTTAAAAATGTTGGTGGTGTTGCAGCTGGCAATAATGCCGCAGTTAACTTTAGCGAATCATACACTATGACGATGATCGCAGGTGATCAGCGTACAGGTAGCAAAACCATGCTAACTAATACCATGACCAGCAGTAATGAATTCCACAAGCCACTTGATTATATTGGCGATAAAACGTTTTCATCAATGGATGGCTATAAAAGCTACGCAGCGCAATTTGTATATCAAGTAGCGATCCCGGGCTGTGACGGTATGGCAAAAGTATTTGTTGGCCAACGTAAAGATCCATTCGTGGTTAACCTAGGCAAAACCTTTGACTTAGTGAACTATGTGCCGGTAGAAGGCGACAGTGCGCCGGGCGCAGGTGATGGCGAGGGCTTCCCTGGAGGCATTACACAATCGGCAGATAATGATGACTTAGCAGATAAAAATGTGACCGCAATTGCTATTGAAGTACCTAAAAGCTGTGTAGTTGGTAATGGCAATGGCACTATTGGCACATGGACTACAGCTAGCTTACCACAGGCGCGTATTTTAAACCCAAATGCTAAATTTGCTAACAATGCGGTAAACGGTGGTGCGCTTACTCAAGTATCTCGTTTAGGTAATCCACTTGTTAATGAGCTGGTAATTGGTTTAAAAGACAAAGATACCTTCTCAAGTTCACAGCCTAAAGACGATGGTCAATTTATTGATTATGTTACCCACCCATCTTTACCAGAGCTATTAAATATTCTGTTCAAAGATGCGGTTAACACCACCTTAGGGGCAAATCTAGCGACCCTTGCACCAACGAATTTTCCACGTAATGACTTAGTAACTGCATTTTTAACTGGTTTCCCAGGCGTTAATCAATTGGCCACTGTTACAGGCGCTGAAATGCTGCGTCTAAATACCAATATCGCTGCAAAAGCACAAGCAGATCAATCAGCATTCGGTGTTGCTGGCGATGATTTAGCGGGTTTCCCAAATGGCCGTCGTCCTGGTGATGATGTAGTTGATATTGCGCTACGTGTGGTAATGGGTCGCTTATGCTATCCAATTCCAGTAAATGGTACAAATACTGATTTAGGCCTGTGCACATCTGATGATGCCAGTGTAGGTAACGTACCATTTACTGATGGTGCACCAGTGAACGCTACGATGATGGATGCAAGCTTCCCATATCTAGCAACTCCACTTGCAGGGTCTAAATAAGGAGAACACTCATGCAACATTTTAAATTATCACATCTTGGGTTATTGCTTGCTGCGCTTACACTCAGCGGCTGTAGCAATGATGACGACCATAACACCGTTGAGATACCACCGATGGTAAATAAAGCACCCATAGCAACAGCTGATATGGTAACCACACAAACCGAAGTTGTAATTGAAGACATGCTACAAGGTTCTGATCCTGAAGGAGATACTCTTACCTTCAGTCTGGTTACTGAGCCAATGCTAGGCATGGTAGTGGTTAATAGTGATGGTAGTTACACCTATACGCCGAACCTTGAAACGACTGGCTCTGATAGCTTTACCTTTGCAGTCAGTGATGGGGTAAACAGCCAAGTTACCGCAATGGTTGATATCACTATTGAAGCACTTGAAGTCGATTTTGCACAACTAGGCCGTGCAGCATTTAACCAAGCGGCTACCGATAAGCCACTGAGTGTGAACGGCCGTACATTCACAAATGCGGATGAAAATGCCACATTTGACGATTTGTTAGGTAACAACTAAATCACACAATAAAACTTGCAGGCCATGGATGGCCTTTTTAAGGAGAATGCTATGATCACCCGTGCTTTTACTTACCTTTGTTTATTGATCTCTGTTAATGCAGGGGCTGAACCTTATACGCCAGCAGATGACGAGATCATCGCAAAAGCCCGCACAATAAATACCGCACACCTTAATCAAGACGAATTAATGACGTTACTGATAAATAGCCAACAAGTAGGTCAAACTGAGCTTCGCCAAGGCTTATTAAAAAACCAGTTACAGCAGCGCTATGCGCAATCTCCCACACCACAAATTGGCTACATGTATGCACGCGTTTTACAACGTGAACATCAATTTTCAGCAGCCTTAGCAATCACCGATGCAGTACTAAAACGCGATCCTAACCATGTTAACACCCATCTATTACGCGCCAATATGCTAATGGTTCAAGGTGACTTTAAAGCCGCCAAACAACAATGCTTAAAACTCTTGGCTCTAACAGCAATGGATGTAATTAATACCTGTACATTTGATGTACTAAGCCAAGACGGTCAATTAGCACAAAGTTATCAAAGTTTAGCAAACAGTATTACAAGTAATAAACAAAGCGATAATACCCGCCATGTATTGGCTGAAATGGCACTGAGACTCAATAAACCCGATGAAGCGCTCGCTCATATCCAGTCATTGCCATTAAAAACAGCCCCCGTCAGCCTTGTAGTGTTATGGGCAGATATTTATTTAGCGCAAGGGAATTATCAAAAAGTGCTTAACACTTTGCCCGCACTGGTAAATGAAAAACAAAATTTAGAGGATGCCTTGTTGCTGCGCTTAGCAATTGCAGAGCAACACTACAACGATACCTCGCTGAAACAATGGCAAAATTTAATGGCGCAAAGAGTGGCGCTGCGTGAATTACGCCAAGACAGTTTCCATGCCAATGATTTAGCTCACTATTATTTAGACATCAATAAACAGCCAGGAAAAGCCCTATACTGGGCAAAAATAAATTGGCAACAAGCCAAGCTTAATGCCGATCAGCAACTACTTACACGTGCACAAGGAGCCTCTTTATGAACGCATTTGTAACTGCGTTTTTTTGTAACCTGTGTTTATTTTTCATGTTGCAAGGAACAGCTCAAGCACACCAATTAAGTACCAGCTATATTAATTTAAACGCAATTGATGACAGCCATTTTACAGGTAGTTGGCAAATCAACGTTGCCGATTTAGAGCAACAGGTGGCGTTTGATTTAAACCAAGATGGGGCTATCGCATGGCATGAGATCAGTACAAAACATAGCGCCATAAGTGATTTTGTCCTGACCTCACTGACGGTAACATCAGCGGACGAGCAAGTATGTACGCTTACCAGCGACGCTCCGTTGCAGCTTGATAGTCATTTTAATCAACCCTATGTGGTTGTTAAATTGCAATTATCCTGCCCAGCTCTGGACACGAACCACAGCGCCATCGCATTTCATTATCAGGCATTTTTCGATACTGATGCCAATCATAAAGCAATTGTCACTATCAATGAACAAACTCGCGTGATGAGTAAAAATAATGCCCTTCAAACTTTTGATTTTACTAAAAGCAATTACCTCACCACTTTTAATCAATATGTTTACCAAGGAGTGCTGCATATTTGGCTCGGACTTGACCATATCTTATTTTTAATTGCATTGTTGCTTACCTGTGTATTAGTAAAAAAATCAGCAAAATGGCAAGGTGCAGAATCAAAAGTCACGATCTTCAAACACACCGCATGGATAGTTACCGCATTTACTTTGGCGCATTCAATCACTCTGACCGCCACTGCAATGCAATTAGTTACACCTAACAGTCGCTGGGTAGAATTGGGAATCGCTATATCGGTGTTGTTTGCAGCTCTTAACAATATTTGGCCATTAGTTGTGCGTTTAGGTTGGGTCACATTCGCCTTTGGTTTATTGCATGGCATGGGCTTTGCGAGTGTATTAGGTGAATTAGGGCTATCCAGTGACTATCAATTACTCAGCGTGCTAGCATTTAATTTAGGTGTAGAGATAGGCCAACTGGCTATATTAGCAGTTACATTACCAGTCCTTATTTGGGCAAGAAACTATCACTGGTATCAAAAATGGGTGATGCCTGCAGGCTCACTCGCCATCGCAATAATCGCGGTACAGTGGTCAATGGAGCGGATTTGAGGTTATTGATTTATAGCTGAAATCAACAGATTAATTGTAAAATTCAATGTGTAAGTTGCTATCATTGAATCCTTATAGGATCATCTCTATGTACAAAACGTTGAGATATTAAACAATGGCCCTAGGAGTAAGGGAAATATATGCAGTGGTTAAAACCAATGCCATTGGTTGGGCACTTTATAACGCTTGAGGTGTTAAGCTTACATCATATTGATGAATTAAAACATGCGGTGCTTGATGGAGAGTCTTGGAAATTATGGTATGCCAATGTTCCTTCGCCAGAACAAATGCACAGTTATGTTGAACGGGCAATTATTGAAGCCAAAAACGGCAATAGCGCCTTCGCCGTAAGGTGTAATAGTAGCCATAAAATAGTTGGCACAACTCGATTCTATAACGTAGACGCACAGCATAAGCGCGCATTACTAGGCTACACATGGTATGCCAAGGCTGTACGAAGAAGTCCTGTAAATACTGAATGTAAACTTTTGATGTTGAAGTATTTATTTGATACTCACAATGCCATTGCAGTTGAGTTTAGAACACACTTTTTTAATCAACAGTCGCGAAAGGCAATTGCAAGGCTAGGCGCTAAACAAGATAGTATTTTACGCAGCCATCAAATAACAAGTGATGGATCGATTCGCGATACTGTTGTTTATTCAATTATTGCATCAGAGTGGCCAGCCGTGAAGAATCATTTACTGAATAAACTAAAATATACTTAACTTATAATTTAAAGTATTGCGCTTTAAGCCAAAAATTAACTCAGCAAAGAAGATTAAACGACACCTCTTTGCGGTTAAGGGCTCGGCTCTAATTAGAACGGTACAAGCAACACCCGCATTGCCGGGCGAAGCGCTAATAATAGCGTGGCTTTATCAACATGTGGATTAAGCGTTTTACGTATGGTGATCCCATTTATCATTGCAAACATCACTTCGATACGGCTTTCAAGTTCAGTTGCACTAAGGTCTTTTATCAAACTGCGTTCACTCAATAAAAGATTTCGCATTTTCTCTCTGGCGTAACAATCAGACTTTCGCAACTGCTCTGCCACTTTATCGTTGCGCGCAGCTTCAGCGAACATCTCTAAATCCAGTGCACCTTGGTTTACATCAGTATGATGATCCACTGCGTGGTCTAAACCATCGAGTAGAATCGTTACTAAGTCACCAGGTTGATCTTCATACTCCTGAAAAATAGAGAACAGTTTTTCCATATCCTGTTCTATAATCGATTCAATGATCGCTTCTTTACTGGCAAAGTAATTGTAAATATGTCCTGCGCTCATCCCTGCGGTCTTTGAGATCTCGGCCATTCCTGCGCCATGATAGCCTTTTCGTCTAAAACAATCGGCCGCAGCACTAAGCACTTGCTCACGGCGTGCTTGCACAAGTGCAGGGTCGGTTTGTCTTTTAGATTTTTCTTTCATAGTAACTCCGAAAAGCGCTGCTTTTCTTTAACCTAATAATTATCACTAGCTTATATGCCCTTTGACATCAACTTTGTCAGTTGCCACAAAGAACTTAATAAACTAGTGATAAACTATACAGTGGTGCAGCCTAGCGGCTATTCACTCTGTTGAGCCGACCGTTGCCAACCGCCTCCAACCGCTTTATACAAACTAATTTGGCTCGTAATATAGGCTTTTTTACCGCTAATGAGTTGTTGCCCTGCACTGTACCAATTACGCTGTGCATCCAGCACTTGTAAATAGCTATCGGCGCCTTTTTCAAAGCGAGCTTCAGAGAGTGTAAACGACACTTGATTACTGTTATACAGATCTTCAAGCGCACTTAGCTGCTGCATATAGCCTTCCCTATCGGCAAGCGCATCAGAGACTTCTTTAAATGCCTGTTGAATCGTTTGTTCATAGGTTGTTAGCGCAATCTGTTGCTGAGTTTGCGCAACATCTAAGTTTGCTTGATTACGACCCATATTAAATATCGGTATCGTGATCGATGGCATAAAGCTCCAAGTGCCAGTGCCACTTGAAAACAAATTATCTAGATCACTCGACGCACTCCCGGCATTAGCCGTTAAGCTAATACTTGGAAAAAATGCCGCCTTTGCAACACCGATATTAGCGTTAGCAGCTAATAACTGAAACTCTGCTGCTTTAATATCAGGACGTTGTTCAAGTAACTCGGATGGTAAGCCTACAGGCACGGTCGGGAAATTTAGTACTTCATCTAAACTCTCAACAGGTAACAACTGCGCTGAAACCGGCTGACCTACTAATAAATCAAGGGCATTTTTATCACGCTTTAACAAGCGCTGATAGTTAGCAATATCAACTTTTGCGGTGGCTACAGTGCTCTCAATTTGTGCCAACGTTAACTTTGATGCCGCGCCAAGTGCATAGCTTTTTTCGGTTAACGCCAGTGATGCCTGCTGACTTTTTAGGGTTTGCGTAGCAAGCGCTAACTGCTCTTTATCAGCAGCGTAATTTAGCCACGCACTTACCAACTCAGAAATTAAGCTAATTTTTACACTCGTTTGAGTTTGCTCTGACGCGTACAAAGTTTGCAGAGCTTGATCAGATTGATTACGAATTTTGCCCCATATATCGAGCTCATACGCGGTCATTCCCACGGTAGCTTTGTAGCTCTCGCTAATTTGTGCATTACCGGTTGACGTTAAGTCTCTCGGTAAGCGCTGACGCGTGCCCGACGCAGCAAAATCGATTGACGGATATAAGGCAGAGTCTTCGATTTGATAAAGCGCACGAACTTGCTGCACATTAAGTGCGGCAAGTTTAAGGTCTTTATTATGAACTAATGTTTGCTCAATCAAGTGTTGCAGTTTTTCATTCGCAAAAAACTGCTGCCATCTTAAATCAGCTGTATTACCTTGCTCACTCTGTATTGCGTAGCTATCAGGCACCGGCAACACGATATCTTCACGCGGAGGTGCCATTTGGCAAGCACTGAGCACAAATACGCTTAGACTAGCTAAGCTTAACGTTTTGAATGTCATTATGATTGCTCCTGTGACGTTGTTTTAGTTTTGCCTGAGAATGCTCTGCGAACTAAAACAAAAAATAAAGGTACAAAAATAACAACCAGTGACGAGGCGGCAAGTGTTCCACCTATAATTGAAATACCTAATGCATTTTGTGCACCTGAGCCTGCACTTGAGGCGATAGCTAACGGAAGCACACCACACACAAATGCCATTGAAGTCATTAAAATAGGACGTAAGCGAAGTCGCACAGCCGCAATGGCCGAGTCTACTACACTCAAGCCTTCATCCATTTTATGAATCGCAAACTCAACGATTAAAATGGCATTTTTTGACGCTAATCCTATGGTGGTTAATAAACCCACTTGTAAGTAAATATCGTTTGATAAATTACCCATAAAGGCGGCCATAATCGCACCAAAAATACCCAGTGGCACAATCATCATTACTGCAAATGGTACTGACCAACTTTCATAAAGCGCAGCTAAACATAAAAATACAAATAACAGTGATAATCCATATAACAACGGCGCTTGACCGCCACTTGATCGCTCTTGATATGAAATACCGGTCCATTCAGAAGCAATACCTTGTGGTAACTGCTTAACTAAACGCTCCATTTCATCCATGGCTTGGCCTGTACTGTAGCCTGGTGCTGCACTGCCTTGAATTTCCATTGCTGAAAAGCCGTTATACCGCTCCAAACGAGGCGAACCATAAGACCAGTAAGAACTAGCAAATGCTGAAAATGGCACCATATCGCCGTTTGTATTACGCACATACCATTTATTTAAGTCCTCAGGCACCATTCGCGCATCGGCTTGACCTTGCAGGTATACTTTTTTAACGCGACCACGGTCGATAAAGTCATTCACATAACTACTACCCCACGCCGTCGAAAGTGTACTATTAATATTACCTTGCGACACACCCAGCGCTTCTGCTTTTGCAAGGTCAATATCCAGCTGTAACTCAGGCATATCTTCTTGCCCATTAGGGCGAACGCCTGCAAGTATTGGACTTTGACTCGCCATACCTAATAACTGATTACGCGCTTTTAATAGCTCATCATGGCCTAAACCAACACGGTCTTGTAAAAACATATTAAAACCATTTGCGGTACCGAGTTCAACAATCGCTGGAGGTGGAAAAGCAAATACAAATGCCTCTTTAATCGTTGAAAAATACCCCATGCCTTTTCCTGCAACGGCTCCCACTGATAGGTCGTCACGTTGGCGCTCATCCCAGTGCTTTAAGCTAACAAAACCAATTGCTGAGTTTTGCCCAGAGCCTGCAAAACTAAAACCCGTTACCGTAAAAATTGAACTAACAGCTTCAGATTGATCTTCTAAATAGTGGTTTTCAACTTTTTTAACCACTTCAAGCGTTTGCTCTGTAGTAGAGCCTGCAGGAAGCATTACTTGGTTAAACAAAATACCTTGGTCTTCATCAGGTAAAAATGCCGTTGGTAAGCTTGAAAAAATAGCCACCATGCCAGCTACAATTAATGCATAGCTTAGTAAGTAACGCTTGGAATGTTTAATCATACGACCAACAAAACCTTGCGCACCTTTATTGGTTTTATCAAAACCACGATTAAAGCCTGAGAAAAAACGACCAATAATGCTACCATCAGTATGTACATGACTAGGCTTTAATAACGTAGCACACAGTGCGGGAGTTAAAATAAGCGCAACCAGTACCGACAGCCCCATCGCCGACACTAAGGTAATAGAGAACTGACGATAAATAACCCCAGTAGAGCCACTAAAGAATGCCATCGGAATAAATACAGCCGACAGCACCATAGCAATACCTACCAGCGCCCCTTTAATTTCATCCATCGATTTTCGCGTTGCTTCAACCGCAGAAAGTTTTTCTTCGGTCATTAAACGTTCAACGTTTTCTACAACAACAATCGCATCATCTACGAGTAAACCAATGGCCAATACCATCGCAAACATCGTGAGGGTATTAATTGAATACCCGAAAGTAAATAGAATACCAAACGTACCTAACAATACGACAGGTACCGCAATGGTTGGGATAATAGTTGCTCTGAAGTTTTGTAAAAATAAGTACATTACAACAAATACCAAAACAACCGCTTCTATTAGGGTGTGCACTACTTTTTCGATTGATAATGCAACAAAAGGAGTGGTGTCATAAGGAACAACCGCCTCTAAGCCCTGTGGAAAAAATGGTTTAAGTTCTTCAAGTGCATCTTTTACACCTTGCGCTGTATCCAAGGCGTTCGCTCCACTGGCTAGCTTCACGCCTAAACCAGATGCTGGTTTGCCGTTGAAGCGCGCAACCACGCCGTAGTTTTCACCACCAAGCTCTACTTTTGCGACATCGACTAAGCGAACTACAGAGCCATCACTGTTAGTTTTAACTAAAATATCTTCAAACTGCTTAGGTGTTTGTAATCGACTTTGCGCGGTAACGGTCGCATTAAGCTGTTGACCTGCTATCGCCGGCATTCCACCAAGTTGACCTGCAGATACCTGTGCATTTTGCGCTTTTATCGCCGCAGATATATCCGCTGGTGTTAGTTTATAGCTTTGTAACTTAGCCGGATCGAGCCAAATACGCATTGCATATTGAGAGCCAAACAATTGTACTTCGCCCACCCCATCAACACGCGCTACAATATCTTGCACGTTTGATGACACATAATCACCGATGTCAATATTGGTCATACTTCCATCTTGCGACACAAAACCCACTACCAGTAAAAAGCTAGATGATGACTTAGCAACAACAACACCTTGGCGTTGTACTTCTTCAGGTAACAACGGCGTAGCTGTTGCTAGCTTATTTTGTACTTGTACTTGTGCAATATCAGGGTCAGTTTCTGCATCAAACGTCAGTGTCAGTGTTGCTGTACCACTGGATTCAGAAGTTGATGACATATACAACAAGCCATCTAAACCTTTCATTTTTTGTTCAATAACTTGGGTTACTGAATCTTCAAGTGTGCGTGCTGACGCACCAGGATAACTTGCGCTAATAGTAATGGCTGGCGGCGCAATTGAAGGATACTGCGCTACAGGCAAGCTCCTTATTGCAAGTATTCCAGCCAACATAACAACAATGGCCAGAACCCATGCAAAAATTGGCCTATCGATAAAAAATCTCGACATTAAAATACTCCGTTATTGAGTTTTAGTAGCTGACTCGGCAGGCACTGCATTAACAGGTGCGCCCGGTGCTATTTTTTGTAAACCTTCAACAATTAGTTGATCGCCGTCGTTCAAGCCACTTGTCACTAACCAGTTAGCACCTACTGTACGGTCAGTTTTTAATACTCGCGCTTCAACAGTATTATCTTTACTCACCACCATAGCTGTAGGCTCACCTTTGCTATTACGACTAACACCGCGTTGCGGCACTAAAATAGCATTAGACTTAACACCTTCAACAACCACAGCTCTGACGTACATACCTGGTAATAGTAGCTTTTCAGGGTTTGGAAATTTGGCGCGTAACGTTACTGAGCCAGTACCTGGATCTACAGTTACTTCAGAAAACTGCAAAGTGCCAGTGTGCGGATACACAGAGCCATCCTCCATAGTGAGTTCAACCTTTGATTGCGCAGTAAGATCTTTATCAAGCTCACCATTAGCAATCGCTTTTTTCAAACGAGTCAACTCACTACTTGATTGGGTAAGGTCAATATAAATTGGGTCAAGCTGAGTGACGGTTGCTAATACGGTTGCTTGATTAGCACTTACCAAAGCACCTACGGTCACGTTCGATTTGCCAATTTGACCACTAATAGGTGATGAAACCTTACTATAGTTAAGATTGATCTGTGCGGTTTTAAGCTGCGCTTGAGCTGTTAATAAATCAGCCTGCGCGCCTTTATAACTTGCGTCTGCTTCATCAAAATCTTGTTGACTGACTGCTTTTATTGCTAGTAACTCAGCATAACGATCTGATTTAGCTTTTGCATTAGCAATGCTTGCTTGTGCCTTACTAATAGCAGCTTTACTACTTGCTACTTGCGCATCGAATGTAGCTGGGTCGATTTGATATAAAGCCTGACCTTTTTTGACTTCAGCACCTTGAGTGAATAAACGTGATTGAATGATACCGCTTACCTGAGGACGAATTTGCGCCACTTGAGACGCAGTTACTCGCCCTGGAAGCTCCTTAGTAAGTGTTAATGGTTGGCTTTTTAATGTAATTACGCCAACAGGAGCTGGCTGCGCAGCAGGCGCATTCGCCTGCTGAGTTTGATCGCAACCGGATAAAGCAACTGCACTTGCCAAAGCGGTGACAGTAAAAAGAACGACGCGAGAACGCTGCATGTTAACTACCCTTAATTTAGAATGAACGATCATTCTAAATTAAATTATTACATTTTCCAATGTTAATTGAGAATTATTTTTAAAAGATCTAAGAGCATGTAAAGTGATGTAAAAAGACTTGACGGTGAGCTAAAAAACAGAACAACTCGATTGCTAATTGCAGGTACAAAAAGAGTTAATTTTATCTTTAATGAGCATAACAATGCAGCTGCAGTAAATATTAAAAATAGTCATTTTGTACGTCTGGAACGAAAAGCGACACAGCAAGCAGATGTTCAATCATCGGTTGTGAGATTTGAGGGGAAATGGGTAGCTAATATATCCAAATTGGTGTTGTTGACAATTTAACACATTACTTTGTCATTTAAAGAAGAGCTACTGTGAGTAACAGTAGCTCTACATCAAAGCATCATTGAATCGTCGTAATATTAACGCTAAGTCGTTCAATTGCACAGCCATAACTGCTTGGACTTATTCTCTGATACTGGGTATTTTTGCTGGCATTTAAAGTCACTATAAACTCATCTTGCTGACCTACCGCTGACTGCTCATTAGTTAAACACATTGCCTGAGTAAGCGAGCGCAATTTAGCATCGGTGAGTATGTTATTGAAACGCTGCATTGGCAAAGGTGGTATTTTGATTGCAGGCAAAGCACTGTCTATAGTACGTTGGCTTAATTGGTACCCTTGGGGTGTTACATCTATAATTGCACCAGCTGGCCAAAATGAATAATCAAAACTGTATTTATCTTTGCCCTTATTTAAATGCACTACCCCATGCTTACCTAACACTGTCACAATCGTACTCAGTTGTGATTTTATGATCACCAAGGCTGTCGTTTCATCAACACCAAAGCCATACTGTTGCCCTGTTTTTGCAAGCAATGTCGCTAAACGCACAGTGCGATTTCGCTCACTAAAATGGGTGTCAACTATACCTGCACTAAAGCTGCCCAGCCCACCATTAGTTTGATAGGTTAATGTATCTGCGCTTAGCCCTTGATTACAATCATCTTCACAACGTTCACTCGGTGCAGAAACTGCGTGCGCACCATCGCGCAATGCAGCTAAACTAGTGCCATTAGTGATCATCGCAACACTACCAAACTGGTTACTGCCACCACTTTGAATGGCTGTGCCTGCACTTGTACCTACCAATAGCGGACGTGAACGTATAGCATTGGTCCATGGATAAGGCTTGCCCGTACCATCAAATAACACTTTTCGAGTTAAACTTTGATCGCCACCGTTGAGCATAATACCTGTTGCAGATTCGATTTTTGCAACTAAATTATCAACACCCGCGTCGCATAGTTGTTGCTCAGCTTGAATACGGTCAGGATAGATTTTGTGGCGATTAAACACCTGCATGTTTTGCTGGCGAAATTGCGCTAGCTTTTCACATTGCCCAGTTGTGATTGCTTGCGCTAATGCCGGAGTTAATGCCAGCCATGAACTTTTAATACGATCAAAATCCAGTAAGCCTTCGTAAAAGTCAGCCGATTCATAAGGGTCGCGACTCGATGCTGTGATAGCTAATAAGCTCGGCTGTTTACTATTTACTTTAGCTGTTGCAGAAATAAAATTAACTATATCATTAGCAGCCGGCTCATTATTTTGTTTACTTTGCACCGTTTCTTTTATGCGCTGCCCTTTAGCATCAACAACCGCCACTTCCAGCATATCAGTGACAAAGTTATATTCTCGATCAGTTAAATTATTGAGCGAGCGGCTATCTAAATCCCGCCAAGCCCATAGCAAAGACCCTTTATCGATAAGATTAGGCTGTTGCTTGGCAATTTTTGATAAAACCCGCAAGGTTTCATTGCGGTTATTAGTACTATCATCAGGCCATTGGCTTTTTATTTCTTTTAGTGCTTTGCCCGTCAATTGAAATTGATTCGCTTTTTTTCCTATTAATGATGTTTTTTCAATGCAATTTTTAGGACTTAAACTTGAACAAGTCGTTAATGCGCCACCAATTAACAGCAAGGTTTGCTCAGTTTGATTTGCAGATATATTCGCCGAAAAAGCGGTCATTACCAGTGTAAAAGCAGCAAAAAAACCGCATTTAGGGCTCTTTGCAAGATGTTCCCGAAAGTTTTCCATAATGTTATACTCATGTAAAAAATGATAAAAAATAGCTTGCAGTAAAACTTTATGCTTGCTATAAAAATAAGGAACTTTTAAATCGCGAGTAAGCTAGCACCCAAATACTAGCTTTGTCAAAAACCTTTTGGATTGGAATTATGTTTAAAAACGCAACATCGCTGTGTACATATTTCTACTCTCCTCACTACCTTTCGGAGTGGTTTGACGAGTAGCCACTGCCTCACATTCTCTGTGAGGGGCTAACTGTGTCTATCGATCACGGCCCTGTCTAAATAATCAAAAAATAAGCACTGTACAGTACACCTGTGCTTAAAATAAAGACAAAGGTAAACCAATATGTTTCGTCAATTAACAATTGCAACGGCAATAAGCGCAGTGCTTTGCCCAACTTTTTTGTATGCGCAAGAAAACACTAAAGCTGAAAACATTGAACGAGTAGAAGTCACCGGATCACGTTTAAAAGGCGTCGATCTTGAAGGAACGATTCCACTAACGGTATTAGACCAAGATGCCATCAAACGCTCTGGCGCCAACACGATTCACGAATTACTAAAGGATTTATCCGTGTTCAAAGGTGGTAGCGGCACTTTTTCCACTTCAGAAAGCGGTGGCACATCCACCTCAACACCTGCGGGACAATCTGCAGCAAGCCTACGTGGCATGGGCCCATCAGCCACATTAACACTGATTAATGGTCGTCGTGTTGCGCCCAGTTCATTTGCCGCTGGCACGGAAAACTTTGTCGATGTGAACTCAATTCCACTTGCAGCTATCGAGCGCATTGATATTCTTGCAACCGGTGCATCAGCGGTTTACGGTGCAGATGCCGTAGCAGGTGTAATTAACTATATTTTAAAAGATGACTTTGAAGGCGCTGAAGTAAACGCATCCTACGCAAACAGCTTTAACAGTCATGATGAAGGTAAAAAACAACTTAACCTAGTATACGGTACAAAAATTGGTGAGAGTAACTTAACGGTTTTTGCCGATATTTTTGACCGTAACGCATTTAAAGCAACCGATCGAGATTTCACTGCATCATCACCACTGGTGAATAGTTATTCGTACTTACCAAAACTTGAAAACGCACCAAATATTTATTATTACAGCTCGCGTGATGGGAATGAATTGCCAGCGCCAAATTGCCAGACTGAATTAGTTACAACTGAATTTGGTGAAGACATTTGTGCCTATTACCCAAATCAAGACGATTATCTGGATACGCCATTTGAGAGTCTATCGACTGGCTTTATGTTCAATAGCAGCTTAGGCGGTGTTGATTGGCATACTGACTTTTTCTATAGCCAAACAAAGGCAAAAGCGTACTCGTCACCCTCACCGATTAATCAAATAAATGATGAAGATGGTCCTTTCATTTTAGAAGATGCGCTGTTCATTTATGATAATGCAGATGGCAGTAATGATTTGATGGATCAAGTGTTTATTGACCCATTTGAATTTGATACGCAAGCTGGCCGCGAAGTTTACGGCTTTGGCTTTGATGCGCGTTTTAATGCCCCACGTACTGTCGAAGTAGAAACTAAAAACTTCCGCTTAGTGAGTAGCCTTGCAGGTGATGTTGGTGACTGGAGCTGGGAGTCAGGCGTAACCTTTTCTCGCTCAAGCTCTGAGCAAGAAGCCATTGATGGTATTTACAATCGCTATCAATTTCATGCCGCCATTACTGGTGAACTATGCTCAGACGGTACATTAGCAAACTACGACGGCGCGAACCTTAACTGTGTATCAGGCGATTTACTGCCATTTTATAATCCATTTGTGCAAGGCGATGCCGCCAACGATGCGGTTTTAGCAACGGCACAGGCACGTCCAACACGCAGTGGCGAAAGCACCGTATACGGCTGGGATGCAAACTTTAACGGTGAGCTATTCACCTTTAATGATTTACCCGCTTATGCATCATTTGGAGTTGAAGCTCGCCGTGAAGAATTAACTGACATTCCATCACTTGACTCGCAAGCACGCCCTGAAAACCGCTACTTAGTGGATGTATTTGGTTTTGGCTCGAGCTTATCAGAGGCTGATCGCACTCAATACGCGGCGTTCGCAGAAATAAGTGTATCATTGACCGATCAAGTTGAGCTACAGGCGGCAGGACGTTACGATCATTATGACGATTTTGGCGGCACCTTTAATCCAAAAATAGGCTTAAGCTATCGTCCTAACGACTCGTTAGTGTTACGTGGCTCATGGTCTACGTCATTCCGTGCCCCTTCTCTTACGCAAGCTGGTGTTAAATTAAGAACCACTCAATCAACCTTCGATTGCGGTGCTAACCAAGCAGTATCTGATCTTTATTGTATGGGCCAAGGAACAGAGGTAAGTGTTAACTCACTCGAGCTTGGAAATAAAAATCTTAAAGCAGAAGAATCAGAAGCTATTAGTGTTGGTTTTGCTTGGAGCCCAAGCGCTGATACTAACCTAACCGTTGATTACTGGCAGTTTGATCACGAAGAAGTGATTGATACTAATATGACTGCGGTGCTAGATCGTGCCATTACTGATGCATCACTGCGCCATTGCGGTATTGTCCCAGAAGGTCAACAAGGTATTTCTTACGATAATAGGTTATGTGGTGTCTATGACAATAGTGGTTTAAGTATCGAGCAAGATGGTGCCAATCTAAATGAAATTTTAGATAACTATATTACCGAGTTTAACCCACGTGATGATGAGCTATTTTTACCATTATTTCGTGACCATGTTATCCCACTTGAAAATACCGGCACACAAACATTAGCAGGGATTGATATTAAGTTTGATCACCGTTTTAGGCTTTCAGGTGGCGATTTAACTTTTGCATTTGATGGCACGCACTATCTTGAATTTGAGCGCAGTAAACCAGGGTCTGATGCAATTGAAAAGTTAGTTGGCACGTATCGCTACCCTGAAAACATCGGTCGCATGTCAATCGATTGGGAAGCTCAAAGCTACTACCTGAACCTTGGCGCAAATTACACCAGCAGCTATGATGATGACATTGAAGGACTTCGAGGCCGTGAAATTGATGAACTGGAAAGTTTAGGTAAACTTGACTCACAAGGTAATCATCAAGTTGACGATTGGCTCGTATGGGATTTATCTGCAGGTTACTACGTAAATAAAGCCCTTACCTTAAGAGCGCGCATTGATAATATTTTTGACAAAGAGCCGCCACAGCTATACGGCTCAAGTCGTGGTTTTGATTCTATAAACCATAATGCTTATGGCGCGCGTTATACATTTAGTGTCAGCTATCGTTTCTAAAAATTATACGCGCAGCACTAGTCGCTGTGCGTAACACCATCCAAATTGTACTAAGTGGCTTTGCTTTGTAGAGTAAGGTCACTTATTCAAATAAACTTCGTGTTAAAATAAGCAGGTGTGCGGCTTAGTCTAAGCAACCTATTTCTTTGCGAAAAGTGAAATTATGAAAAACAAACAATTTACTATGCCTGATGCAAGTATCATCTTGTTATCAGTTGCATTAATTGCCTACTTGGCAACCTTGTTTATTACTCCTGGGATGTTTAACGCCCAAAAAGATAGCCACAGTGTTGAACTTTCTCAATACCAAACAGTGGCTGTAAGCGAGCAAACGCCGCTGTTTGCTGAAGGCGGTGAAATTGGCCTGGCAAATGTGTTGTTTGAAGGTTTAGTATCGGGTGACAAGTACGGCGCAACCATCGGTGTCATGGCATTTATATTAATTACCGGCGGCGCGTTCGGTATCATTATGAAAACAGGCGCAATTAATAACGGTATTATGGCGCTTATCAATAAAACTCAGCGAGTTGAATGGCTGTTTCTACCATTATTATTTGTGTTATTTTCGTTAGGTGGCGCAGTATTTGGTATGGGCGAAGAAGCCATTGCTTTTTGTATTGTCTTACTACCGATCATGAAACAGCTCGGCTATGATGCCAGAGTAACGGTTTTAACTACGTATGTTGCCACACAAATTGGCTTTGCAACGTCTTGGATGAATCCTTTTAGTATTGCAATTGCACAATCTATTGCTGAAATACCAGTTTTTTCTGGTGCTGGCTTTAGAATGATCGCATGGGTTGTGTTTACACTATTTGGTTTATTTTTTACTATACGTTATGCCAACTCGATCAGAACCATTAACACCGCGCAAAGCGACTCCCATACTGATATAAAATTAGATACCGCCGATAAACTTATCTTGATTACTTTTATAGCGGGTATTACTTGGGTTGTGTGGGGTGTGATGGCGCGCCAATACTATATTCCAGAGCTCGCAGCACAGTTTTTTTGTATTGGTGTGCTCAGTGCTTTTATAGCCAGTATTTTTAATAAACAAACAGCCAACCAAAGTGCAGATGCATTTAAACATGGTGCACAAGAATTGTTGCCCGCAGCTATGTTAGTCGCTCTTGCCAAAGGGGTGGTATTATTACTTGGCGGCAGTGATTTAAATGCACCGTCAACCTTAAATACATTACTTTATCATAGTGCTAGTAGTATCGCTGCGGTACCAGACTTTGTTGCGGCATGGGGAATGTTATTATTTCAAAGTGTGTTTAACTTTTTTGTTTCTTCAGGGTCCGGCCAAGCCGCTATCACTATGCCACTGATGTCTCCATTAGGCGATTTACTCAATGTCTCACGACAAATTGTGGTATTAGCTTTTCAGTTTGGCGATGGCTTAACGAATATATTCATTCCAACCTCAGCCAGCTTGATCGGTTGCTTAGGTATTGTAAAGCTTGATTGGAGCGAATGGGCAGCCTTTATTTGGCGTTTCACTTTAGCATTATTTACTTTAGCAAGCGGCTTCATATTTCTTGCTTATTTTATCAATTATCAATAAAAAGACTTCACTATGTTGACATTAATTCGAGGTGCAAACCTTTATACTCCAAGCCCTCAAGGGCAGATGGATGTACTCATCGCTGGTTCTAAAGTGATTGATTTTCGAACCGAGATCAAACTAGAAAGTAATACCGAAGTAAAGATTATCGATGGCCGAGGAAACATTCTAGTACCAGGCTTTGTTGACTCTCTGGTCCATATTACAGGCGGTGGCGGCGAAGCAGGTTTTACTAGTCGAACGCCAGAAATGAACTTAACTGATGCCACCTTAGCAGGTATTACAACCGTTATTGCAGCGCTGGGCACTGACTCAAGCAGTCGCACACTAACCAACTTAGTTGCTAAAGCGAAAGGCTTAAAAGAGCTTGGTCTTAATGTATTTTGCCATACTGGCTCTTATCACTTACCCGCTAAAACACTGACGGGTAGTATTACAAATGACCTAATGTATATTGACGAGTTTATTGGCGTAGGCGAAGTGGCGATTTCAGATCACCGTAGCAGCCAACCCACCGTTCAACAACTCGCAGAGCTGGCAGCAGAAGCAAAAGTCGCCGGCATGCTGAGCGCAAAAAAAGGCACCGTGAGCATTCATGTCGGCCCCGTTAATAGTCACTTAGCGATTCTGCATGAGGTTGATAAAAATACTGATATTTCATTGAGTCAGTTTTATCCAACACACATGAATAGAAATAAAGCGCTGCTTGACGCTGGGATTTTATTTTGTGAAGCCGGCGGTACAATTGATTTTACCACCAGCACAACTGAGTATGATCTTGCCCATGGCGAATATGCTGCCGCGCAAGCGTTAGCTTACTGTTTAACACACAATGTTAAGCCAACACAATTGACTATGAGTTCAGATGGCCATGCGAGCCTGCCAATATTTGACGAGCAATTTAATTTACTCGGGCTTGAAATTGGTAAAGAAGCATCTCTGTTAGGTGCTTTTCAACAAGCTGTACATCAATATGAGGTGAGTATAGAGCACGCATTAATGGCCATAACCACTAATCCCGCTAATGTACTGGGGATTAAAAAAGGCACTATTAGCAGAGGCTCAGACGCCGACTTAGTTTTACTTGATAGCAACACTTTAGCGCCACAACATGTATGGAGTAATGGCATTCATATGGTTGAGCACGGCTTTGCAGTAATAAAAGGCGCTTTTGAATAAATAATGAGGCGCATAGCGCCTCACATTTTATTATAAGGCTGGTTCTAGCGGTAGTATTTTAGACACCAATAACTGTTCAACTCGGATCCCTTCAACATCCACAACTTCAAATTTAAAACCTGCGTATTGAATATATTCTGCTCGTTTAGGAATTCGCTTCATGGTATAAATTAAAAATCCGGCAACAGTTTCATAATGCATTTGATCTGGAAATTCATCCACACCGAGCACTTTTGCCAGCTCAACGGCTGGGGTTAAACCATCAACTAACCATGAATTTGCATCACGTGCGATAATTAATTCATCACCATTATGGGTGATCAAATCTCCCATAAAGCCTTTCATCAGATCTTTAACTGTCACAATTCCCACGACAAGTGCGTATTCATTTACCACCACAGCGAAGGGTTTTGCTGCGCCTTTAAAGGCATTTAATGCCTCTGACAAACTCAGTGTTTCTGGTAGATAAAAAATCTCTTTTTCGAGCATTTCGTCGTTAATATTCGCTGCATCGCCTTTGAGCACTTGGCGAAGAATATCTTTTGATTCAACTGAGCCAATTAATTTATCTAAATTGCCATTGCATACCAAAAAATGATTATGTGGATGATCAATGATTTTGCCCGAAATACTATCGCTGGCTTCGTTAATATCAAAGTAGACTATTTGATCTCTAGGTGACATAACACTCGATAAAAAGCGCGCTTCTAAATCAAATACATTACCAATCAAATCATATTCTTGTTGTTGTAAGCTACCATATTCTGCGCCTGCATCCATCATTGCGACTATGTCTTCGGTAGTTACAATGTCTTCACGCTCTGCCGGCACATTGAATAAGCGTAAAACAATATTAGTTACACCATTAAAAAACAATACCAACGGTGTTAATGCATACGTTACCCAACGCATAATCGTGACTACGCGAACCGCAACAGCCTCTGGTAAGATCATAGCTAAGCGTTTTGGTAATAAATCCGCAAATAAAATAAACAATGAAGTAATTGTCAAAAACGACAGTAAAAAGCTAATTTGCGCCAGTAACGGTCCTTGATAAAACAACACAAGTACACTTTCAACATAAGGTGAAAGCGCTTGTTCGCCCACTATACCGCCTAAAATAGCAATTGCATTGAGAGCAATTTGGATCATGGCAAAAAAAGCACCCGGTTGCTCTTGCAGCTTTAATACTGCAGCCGCTTTAGCATTGCCTTCGTCAGCCATGACTCTTAATTTAATTTTACGTGATGCTGCGATGGCGATTTCCGACATAGCAAATAACGCACTGATCAAGATTAATAAACCAATCCCGATTAAGTCACCCATTTATAACTCCAAAAATAAGCGCTTTTATAAGCAAAAGCAGCTGGATTATAACCCCTTTTAAAGGTTGGGCAATTTAAATTTAACTAATATTAAAAGTAATTAAATATCAGTGCATTACCAACAATAAAAGCTTACTGATACGCGTTGAATGCGTTGCTGAGTTTGGTTTGAGTTGGCTTATCTAGCGCTTTGTTACAAGCAAAATACAGTGCTGGTTGCGTGATCTTGAGTCTTAAAATTGGTGTTAACTTGTCAGTAACCTGCCTTTTAGACTGTTCAAATTTAACGCGTTGTTCAGGTAATACGACGATATCGATAGTGCTTTGACGGCTTTGAACTATTTTAAAAATATTATCAAAACTATTCATCAGCATTAGATTTACACCTTCTTCAAAGCCCTGTGATAATAAAAAGTGATGGCTGTAATTATCTTTTAATACCGCAATTCGGTATTGCTTTGCTTGCTCTAGGGAATCGATAACGATGCTTTTCGAATTCAAAGCATAAAGATAAGTGTTCAACTGTGCTAATTCTGCAATCCAAATAAATTGCTTTTCACGAGAAGTTGAGCGCGCCATAGAAAAAATGCACGTTTGCGGATCGCGCAGTACCATATTAAATGCAGTACTCCAACTATGCACTGAAATTGTATAATCGAGTGTTGAAGAAGCTAACACCATTTGAACTTTATCAGCGATATAGCCAACAAGCTGTTCATTTTCATCAATATATTGAGCAGGCGGAAAGTTTTCTGTAACTATGTTTAATTTAGCTACAGTTTGACTACTTAAGATTATTAATAAAAAATAACACCACTTAGCCACTCTTACCCCACCGATTATTATTTTAAGCCTCTCTTGATGTAAATTAAATATAACGGCAAATAGCTGATTTGTGAATTAAAAAAGCAGCATGCTGCTTATATTAACTGTTATTGACTATGCGCGGTTCATGGCATTAATTAAAAATGCTGAAATTTTTGCACCTTCTCTAAGCGTTGTATCTGAACTCGATTGACCAATCAGTGAACTGTCAGTAAATGGGGCAATTTCCATCATATCAGCGCCAGTGATCGGAAATTCATCAGCCAAAGCAACTAAGATATCCAAAGCATGCTGCGGCGTTAAACCGTTCCCTTCGGGTGTGCCTGTTGCTGATGCAAACTCTTCATCGAGGGCGTCAATATCAAAGCTGACGTAGAGTTCATCAACATTATCAGCTTTAAGCTGAGCAATTACTTCTGCGGCAATTGCCGGCGCGCCTCGTTCGATGATCTCATGGGCCCAATGTTGTTTAACGCCAAAGGTAGATTCCCAGTGTTCTTTTGGCTTACCGCTTGAACGAATACCAAATTGGATCAGATGATGTGGTGCAGGTAAAAACTCTAAAATATGCGTGCACCACGAGCCAAAACATAAATCGATACCTAAACGCTCAACGAGTAAATCGGTATGCGCATCAAAGTGAATAATCGCAGTGCGTTTACCTTGCGCACGCTTTGCCTTCAAATACGCTTTAGTTAACGGGTAACTAATTGAATGATCACCACCAATACCAAAAATGCCTTTATCAGTAAACGTTGCATAAAAGCTATCGCATACATCTTCAGTGATAGACAACGGGCTGACATAATACTCACTGCTTGGATTATCATATAATGCCTGTTGGCAATTACTGATAGTCGCGTCGTTTAAATATTTATCATGCAATAAATGTGGAATAACCCTTACATCACCTAAATCAAACGACTTTGCCTGAGGCTGCTGATCAATCAATGCTGAACGTAAAAACAACGGCCCCCAGTTGGCGCCGCGTAAAATGCCACCACCACAGTCAGAGCTAATGCCTAAAGTCACCGCTTTATGCTCACTTTGACTAAGTGTATCGAGTGATGCACGCCATAGCGTATCGACATTATCTTCTTGTCCATACAGTTTCATACGCAGCGCCGCTTTACGTTCTTTTGCAGTATTAACCGTAAAAACGCCATCGCCCGGCGGACATAAACAGTGCTCAACTTTACTTTTAAATGTGTGCCATTGTGTACTCATTGCAATTCCTTACTGTGTGCTTTTGCGTAGTTATGCAAAAGAGCGTTGTTGAAAATAAAATTAATAAAAGATTCACGCGCCGATTTTCACTCGCAATTTTATTACTCTCGCCGCTTTAGCTACATTTTAAATAACTATATAAATCTCTATAATAACAATTGGTTATACTTATTCGTCCAACAACGTATAAACTAAAATAGAGTGCCTAGTAGGATTGATATAGTGTCTATGAATACAAGTCAACTACCGGCGATGACACAAATTAAAGTCAGTTGCTTGAATATTCAAAGAGAATGAATAAATTTGATAACGGACATCCGTCCTGTACAAGGCAATGCATTGTAGTAATTATGCTAAATTGACAACAACTCTTTATAAATTAGCGTTATTAACTGACGTTAGAACAAAAGTTATAAATAAGGCCCCGCTATGGAAAAGGTATTTCACTTAGGACTCACCCGCGACGATCTACACGGTGCAAAACTTGCAATTGTACCGGGCGATCCAGATCGTGCAGCACGTATTTCAACTTTTCTCGAAAACCCAACTTGCCTCGTCCAAACCCGAGAATTTCATGCTTACTTAGGTCAACTTAACGGTAACTCTGTGGTTATTTGCTCAACCGGTATTGGTGGTCCTTCAACCTCCATTGCAGTAGAAGAGCTGGCGCAATTGGGAGTTGAAACATTCTTACGAATTGGCACAACTGGCGCTATTCAACCTCATATTAATGAAGGTGATATTTTAATCAGCCAAGCATCTGTGCGTTTAGATGGTGCGAGCCAACATTTTGCGCCATTGAACTACCCTGCGGTGTCTGACTTTTTCGCCACACAAGCGATGGTAAATGCGTGCGGTAATTTAGGCATTGATTTTCATATTGGTATTACTGCATCAAGCGATACTTTTTACCCAGGTCAAGAACGTTACGACACTTACTCGGGTTATGTACCAAAAGCATTTCAAGGTAGCTGTGAAGAATGGCAAAAGCTGGGCGTGATGAACTATGAAATGGAATCAGCAACCTTATTTACAATGTGTGCAGCACTGGGGCTAAAAGCAGCCTGTGTAGCTGGTGTGTTGGTTAATCGTACTCGCCAAGAAATCCCCAATGTAGATCACGGCGAGATTGAGAAAAAATCAGTCGCCGTGGTACTAGAAGCCGCTAAATTGCTGTTGGCTTAATATTTAAACTTATACTTTGTAGTACTGGCAATTCGGTGTAACTTGCCAGTACTGCTTGACTGACACTCAACTGATTTCCCTTGCCCTGCGTTTGTAGTAACTCAATCCCTTTGACAACATCTTTAGTCATTGCCAAACCGGCTAAATGCAATTGACTCACCGCACTTTGCAGTGGTGATAAGCTCGGGCTATACGCGGCATTTTCCGCATAACAACCATAAAAATTGCCATTTTCGAAAGTACTAATTTTCACTGCGCTGTAATTTTCAGAGTAAGGTACATATGCAGCCAACGCATAACTTAGCAACGTTTTATCCAGTTCATCAGTTACAACAAATTCATGCTGTTGTGGAGCAGGGTTAAACAAACTATAAGAATTACCTAAATCTTGCGGGCCAAATGAGTGAGGGAGCAAATCAGCCAGCTTGAATTGCTGCTGCGGTAATAAAATATCAAAGCTCTGCGCATCAGCCAACTCATTCATAAATTGACGACAATAACCACATGGCGCATCACTGATAGCAATTTTAGCTATTTTTTTCGCGCCATTGAGCCAAGCGTTGTTAATTGCCGATTGTTCAGCATGAACCACTAAGCTTAATGCTTGTTGTGCAAATTCAACATTCGCCCCAAAATAAAAATGTTGCTCACCATGTTTATCGTAGCCAACTACAATTGCCCCAACAAAAAAATGTGAAATAGGCACAACTGCAAATTTTGCAGCAATAGGTAAACAGGCACGCAGTATAACCTCGACAGGTTGCTTATATTGCGCGCACAAAGCTGTAATATCAACGGTATTTAAAATACCCTTGTGCTGTTTTACGTGAAGATATAACTGCTGCTGTTGTTTTTCACTGAAGCTAAAAACGCAGCTAGTTTGAGTACTTACTGAAGGCGTTAATGAAGACATAGACTAGTTTTATGATTTAATGGCTAACTAGTTTAGAAGGTTCAACGCTTAAATGCTAGGTTGATTTACTAACCAATTTTTCGCGCTGTTAAAACAATCAAAATTTTCTGCTTTTATATCAAAGCGCTGTGCTTTTTGCAAAAACAAATCGTGCATAAAACCATCAAAACTAACGACGCGAGCAATAAAGCAACTAGCTAACCACTGAGATACTGCTGGCATAATAGTCAGCAGTTCACTTGCCGGAAATTTATGCGTTAATTCAGACACATCAACGAGTAACTTATTACTGCCGTAAATAGATACGTACTGCTGCGCGATTTGATAAAAGTTCATCACATCCTGTGCACTTGCCGTCCCTCTTAGCGTCATCATTATTAATGACGTAGATGCATCATACGTGATGCAAGTAGACACATTTGACATATTACTACTCAATTATTAATACACTTACCATTATGGCAAAACAGCCGACATTCTAGATAAAAAAAACAGACAGTCAATATCTAGTAGCAAATCAGGTCTGACCAGAGCGTTAATACAGAATAAAGGATGGTTTTTTTTGCTAAAATGATACCAAAAAATACCTTGTTGTAACTAAGTTATAACCTGAAACAGCTTAACGATAGGAAGTAACTGTATTCAATACATCTAAGCTGAACTAAGATTAAATAAGATGTTTAATGCGGATAAATATAACTTACTTGGTAATATATGCCCCGAACCTTACCAGCACAGCGCACTGTTAGTGCTCAATTAACTAATTAATGGACCTCTCGCTGCTAAACACAGCAAAGAAGTCCACACTTAATTATTGGATAATCAACCGGTATTACGCATACCTGCGGCAATCCCAGTCATAGTAATCATTAACGCGTTATCAATGTCACCAGAGCTGCCTTCTGCCGCTTCGCGCGAACGTTTTAACAACTCAACTTGAAGCACATTCAATGGATCCGTATACGGGTTGCGCAAACCAATAGACTCTTTTATCCAAGGTTGATCGGCAAGCAAACTTTGCTGTGGACTTAACGATTGTACCAGTGAAATAGCCTGCTTGAGCTCTTTACGCAGTTTTTCACCTAGTGGTTTATATTGCTCTTCAACTAAAGCGTCGTCGTAATGCGCACTTAACCAACAGTCCGCTTTACTGAATACCATTTCAAGCATTTCTAGACGGGCTCTGAAAAACGGCCAGCGTTGACTCATCTCATTAAGGGTGTCTATGCCGTGTTTTTCAAGTGCAGCTTGTAAACCAGTTAGTGCCCCAAGCCATGCTGGTAGCATTAAGCGATTTTGACTCCAAGCAAAAATCCACGGAATAGCTCGCAGGCTTTCAACACCACCATTGGGATTACGCTTTGCTGGACGCGAACCAAGCGGTAATTTTGATAGTTCCTGCTCTGGTGTTGCCATTCTAAAGTACGGCACAAAGTCTTCATCAAAACGCACTACATTACGGTAATGCTCACATGACTTTTCACTGATCAACGCCATTACATCACGCCATTCATCTTTTGGCTCTGGTGGTGGTAACAAATTACTTTCAAGCACAGCACCTGCATAGATGTTTAGACTTTCCAGCGCCACATTCGGTAGGCCAAACTTAAAGCGGATCATCTCCCCTTGTTCGGTAACACGCAGGCCACCTTTGAGTGAACCTGGTGGCTGTGAACGCAAGGCTTGCGCAGCAGGTGCGCCACCACGGCCAACAGTACCACCACGGCCATGGAATAATATCAGCTCAATACCGCGTTGCTCTGCCAATTGTACAAGCTTATCCATTGCCTCGTATTGCGCCCACCCGGCAGCCATCATCCCAGCATCTTTGGCTGAATCTGAGTAACCTATCATAACATTCTGTATGCCCTCAGCTTGGCCTCGATACCAGTTATTATCTAGCAATTGAGTAATAACATCGCTGCCTGCATTTAAGTCATCTAAGGTTTCAAATAATGGCGCAACAGGCAGTTTAAAACTACAACCACTTTCTTTTAATAGCAGTTGTACTGCTAATACATCAGAGGCTGTGCGTGCCATTGAAATAATATATAAACCAAACGTCGACGCATCTTGCTTGGCGATTACATCAAAGGTGTCGAGGACTTCTTTTACATCAGCGCTTGGTTGCCAATGTTTAGGAATAAGCGGGCGACGAGAGTTAAGCTCGGCTAATAAAAATGCCTGCTTATCTTCTTCTTGCCATTGGTCGTAATCACCTAAACCTAAATAACGAGTGAGCTCTGAAAATACCTGACTGTGGCGTGATGAGTCTTGGCGCACATCTAGTTTAGCTAAACGAATACCAAAGCTATTAATACGACGTAACACATCTAATAATAAGCCATTGGCTACCACCGCAATGTTACTCTTAAGCAACGAACGGTAGCATGCCTCAAGCGGCTGCTTTAACTGCTCAATGTCAGTGACGATGTCTTGTGCATCGGTGCGCTTATTCATAATTTTAGCGCCAAGATGAGCAACGGTTTCACTTACTTGCGCTTTGAGTACTTTTAATACCGCACGATACGGTTCAAAATCTTGTCCAGCGAGCTCGACTAGCTCATCACTGGCTTGTGACATAGAAAGCTCAGTGCTTAAAGTGTCGATATCGCGACTGTATAAATCCAGTGCCATCCAGCGCCCATGATCCAGCACTTGCTGCGTCACTAATGCTGTTACAAATGGATTGCCATCGCGATCGCCCCCCATCCATGAGGTAAATTCAACGGGGCTGTAATCGTTTGGTAACTCTAAATCAAGGTGCTCTTTTACTTCTTTATTAAAGTCTCGTAAAAAACGCGGAACGGCATGCCATAGGCTATTTTCGATAACTGCAAAACCCCATTTTGCTTCATCAATTGGGGTTGGACGTGAACGACGGATGTCGTCTGTATGCCATGCTTGGCTGATCAACTGTGCGATACGGTTTAATATATTTTCACGCTCATAAGGCAGGTTATCGGTACGCTCAAGAGCTGCTAAACAATCACTTAATTCAACGTGTTTGTTAATAATTGTACGGCGAGTTACTTCAGTTGGGTGTGCAGTTAAAACTAAATTGATATGCAGTTTAGCTAAACTTTCTGCGATTTCATTGGGATTTATTTTACCCTGCTGTGCGTGGCTAGCTAATGCTTTTAAAGTTTGTGTTAACGGGCTTAGCTGACAAAAACCCACGTCATTAAAACGAGAAATAGTATGAAACTGCTCTGCAACATTGGCTAGATTCAAAAAGTGATTAAAAGCACGTGCCACTGGCAGTAACTCTTCATCGGTTAAAGCATGCAGAACATTAATTAAGGTATGGCGGTCTTGCTCGTTTCCTGTGCGGGATGACTTAGCTAAAGCTCGAATTTCTTCTACTTTATCTAAAATCGCTTGTCCTTGGGCGTCTTTGATTGTTTGGCCTAATAATTGCCCCAATAAATTAACGTTCCCACGCAAGGCGGCATATTGTTCACTCATTCCTGATACTCCATTGTTGATGTTTATACCATAAAGGTACTAATAATAAGCCGTGTTCAATTTTTAAGTGTGGAGTGTAAAATGCGGTAAAAAATCGACACTTTGCTTACCTTTATATTTGTAAGACTCTATTAATATCATCCAAATGGATAATTTAACAGATCCAAGGCTTATTCTATTTCGTAACAAGACATAATGAATCGATGAATTTTGAGTAACTATGATTATTTTTTACGATGGTAATTGCCCGCTTTGTGTTAAAGAAATGGATTCACTTAAGCGTGCTGACACACACAACAAAATAATACTCGAAGATATAAATAAAGATGATTTTGAGCAGCGCTTTAAAAACATAAAACGCCACGATGCCATGGCGTTTTTGCATGGCCAGCGTGATAACGGTGAAATGATTTACGGATTAGATGTCACATTTGAAGCATGGCAAACGGTTGGCCGTCATTCATGGCTAAAGCTGCTACAATTACCCATAATACGCTTTATTGCCGATTTAAGTTATCGCCTGTTTGCTAAGTACCGCAGACAGATCACACGCATTTTCTGTCAATCAAGTTGTGGGATAAAATAATGACTAACGCTTATATTATTTTCGGTGCAAGTAGTGAAATTGCAAATGCGTATCTAAAAGAAATTGCCAAACACGATCCACAGGCTATGGTTTTTTGTGTAAGTCGCAGCTCTATTGACACATCCGCTGTCGGTATTGTTGTTGAGCAGTTTGTTTGTGACTATTCCAAAGCACGCTTAAGTGAATTAACAAACTTACTTAAAGAGCGCGCAATATACCCAACTCAGGTAGTTATTTTTAACGGCCAGCTACATTATGCGCAATCTATGCCTGAAAAAAAACTCGACGATATCGATGAGCATTATTTCAATATCTTACTCAACACCAATACATTGACTCCTATTTTGTGCCTGCAAGCAATCGCGCCGCTACTTAGCCACAAAACACCTTGTACCATAACGGCCTTAAGTGCGCGAGTAGGTAGTATTACAGACAATAACTTAGGCGGCTGGTACAGCTACCGCGCCTCAAAAGCAGCACTTAATATGTTATTCAAAACAGCAGCTATTGAACTGCAACGACGCGCAAAACAAACACGTTTAATTCTTTTTCATCCGGGCACAACAGATACTAATTTATCTAAGCCGTTTCAAAAAAATGTACCCGCAGGTAAGCTCTTTACACCTGAGTTTGTAGCATCACAACTTTATACTCTTTTACAACAACCTGAACAGCTCACTGAGGTAGGTCAACCCGCCTACATTGATTGGCAAGGTGAGCACATACACTGGTAAGGATAAACCATGCACTTTACAACAGACGCCATTAGTCAGTTAGATAAACACTACCGTACGCATTTAATAAACTCACTATCTGGTTTTAAAAGTGCCAACTTAATTGGTACTCAAGATAGTGCAGGCAACACCAACTTAGCAATTGTAAGTTCGGTTATTCACCTTGGCGCGCATCCACCGCTTGTAGGTATGATTATGCGCCCACATAGTGTACCTCGTCATACTTTCGAGAATATTTTAGCAACCGGTGTTTACACTATTAACCAAGTGAATAGCGAGATTGTGGAACAAGCTCACCAGACTTCTGCCCGTTACGATAAAAATGAATCTGAATTTGATGCTACAGGCCTTACAACCGAGTATCTGGCTAATTTTTCGGCTCCGTTTGTTGCTCAAAGCCGTTTAAAGTATGCAGTTAAATTTGTTGAGCATCAACACCTTGCCGTAAATGGCACTGAGTTAGTAATCGGTGAGATTATAGACTTACATGTTGAAGACTCAGCAATTTTAGAGGATGGTTTTATCGATTTAGAGTCAATCAACACCGTCACCATTAGCGGCTTAGATAGTTATCACAAAACACACGCTATAACGCGTCTACCCTATGCTAAAAAACCTCGTTAAATAGTGCAGCTGAGCTTTGAAAATGATTGTTAAGAGTGTCATATATACTTTGAATAATTAAATATCATACTTTGATACGGTTGTTAACACTGCGCTATGGAGTAAACCTCAGCAGCAAGTGCAACGTATTATATTGAAAGTCGCAACTACCTTACAATAGACTGTTTTGGTAATTGCGACCCATACTTAAAATATTATTTTAAACATTTCTAATGAGCAAGGATACATTGCATTACAACCTATAACTGTAGGCAGAACATTGGTTCCAAAACCACCATTATTGACCGCTTGTACGTAATAACCATTAATCGATTTAAGCGCGATGTTGTCACCATTTTGAATTAATGCACCAGGGTTATTTGGTAATTCTATAGTGAACGTTTCCCATATTGATGCCGCAGTTCGGTTTGCATTAAGTGCAGCCCCACCACCTTGATCTGCCACAAAATAGTATCCTGATGTTGTTTGGATATGTATTTCATCACCACTTAGCAAATCACCGCCATTAATATCTATTAAATTAAATTGCTCCCATGGACCAATTGCAAGACGATTTGCATTCACTGTATCCCCCCCATTATTCTCAGCCACAACGTAATATTGGCCACCTGTTTCTAGGGAGATATTGTTTAATATAGTGGGGTTACATGGTAGCGTGGTAAAAGTGAGATCTTCACCTTGCAGTGTTGATCTGGGCGGTTTTGGATCACCATGAAACCGAAAATGATACTGCGTTCCACAATCTAAATTAGCTACTTGCGCACTCACAGGGCCATTAACTCCTGCGGGTGTGACTAAAACACTAAAGCCATAGTTTGTGGTTTCACCATAATCAATTATTTCACCACTTAAGCCAATAGTAGATGCCGAATAACCATTTAACTGCGCCGATGTTGTCGTAATATTGCTTGCAGGTTGTGTTGTGTACTGCGTACCAGCATGCGCAATCGATGCCGTACCAAGTAAAACCACAAATAAAAGTTTTGAAGTAATCATTGTCGAGTTCCTGTGACGTTTACGCTGCTAGGATTAACAGCCCTATAAGCGTAAACGTCGACATGAAATAAAACATTACACCTTATTACAAGTCGCATAATGATAAAAAACTTACATGACACCCACTTAAATCTAAATTCAGCAACTGATTCCAATTCAATCCCATTATAAAGTTGCAGTCCTATATAAAGTAAAAACTTATATGACACCAACTTATATGACACCCACTTAAATCTAAATTCAGCAACTTATTCCAATTCAAACCCATCATAAAGTTACAATCCTATATAAACTTACATGACACCCATTTAAATCTAAATTCAACAACTGATTCCAATTCAAACCCATCATAAAGTTGCAGTCCTATATAAAGTGACTAGTATTTTTATAGAAACACAACATTGGAGGTTTTATGGCAATCGCTCGAAAAAGACAAATTAGCCTAAGTGATACTCGCTACTATCACTGTATATCTCGTTGCGTAAGAAAAGCTTATTTATGTGGCATAGACAAGCATACGGGCCAATCGTATGAGCACCGCAGAGAATGGGTTGAAGATAAAATTATAATGCTCGCTTCAATATTTTGTATTGATGTATGCGCCTATGCTGTGATGAGTAATCATACACATATCATCCTTCATGTAGATAATAATAAAGCTAACCGCCTAAATGATAAAGCCATTGCTTTACGCTGGCACAAAGCATTTAAAGGTACTTTATTAACTCAACGCTTTGTGAAAAATGAGGTGCTCTCTACTGTCGAACTGCAATTAGCAAAGTCTAGCATTGGAGAATATCGTTCAAGGCTAATGGACATTAGCTGGTTTATGCGATCACTTAATGAGTACATTGCTCGCAAAGCTAATAAAGAAGATAATTGTAAAGGTAGATTTTGGGAGGGACGCTTTAAATCTCAAGCTTTACTTGATGAGTCAGCACTAGTGGCTTGTATGGCCTATGTCGATCTAAACCCAATCCGTGCTGGAACCGCTTCATCACCTGAAAACTCAAATTATACAAGTATTAAAAAACGTATTGCAGCAGCACAAAATGCCAAACAACCTAGGTCCTTATTTCGCTTTGCAGGTTTAACGACAAAACACACTGTAAATGGTTTGCCTTTTGAACTGAACTCTTACCTAAACCTTGTTGATAAAACAGGGCGCTGCATAAAAACAGATAAAACAGGTTATATAGATCATTCTTTGCCACCGCTACTAGAGCAACTAAACATATGCCCTGAAAACTGGCTAAAAATCACCAGTAGGTTTACTAAAGTCTTTCATGGTGCAGTTGGTAAACCAGATGCAATTGACCGATATTGTGAACACCAACACTTTAAACGACGAAGTAACCTCAAAAATTGCGAAAAACTATTAGCGTAATACCATATAAAACAACTTTTTACTTTTTATCAGCTCAAGGCTGAAGCTTATGCTGCCAGTTATTTGCTATACTCGCCCAAAAATGAACATTTACTATTCTGAGAAGAGTTTTTTAATATCATTAGACACATAAAAACTCTTGTAACTGTATTGAAGTTAGGTGTCATTTTAATTTTTAAAAGTAGTGGATGTCTTTTAACTTACTCGCATTGGCAGACTGTGCAAAATACTTTGCGATGCCAACAATCTTAACCACCAGCTTTGAAGAAGGCCCCAACGGCCCGCTAGTACCTGAGTTAAAAGAAATGTTTCCAGATTCGCCCTACATTGCTCGGCCTGGACAAATTAACGCATGGGATAATGAAGAGTTTGTTGCCGCTATTAAAGCTACAGGAAAAAAACAAATCATTATTGCTGGAGTAGTAACTGAAGTATGCGTTGCATTCCCAGCTTTATCCGCTTTAGCAGAGGGTTTTGATGTATTCGTGATCACTGATGCTTCAGGCACCTTTAATGTAATGACTCGTGATGCAGCTTGGGATCGCATGTCAGCTGCTGGCGCACAACTTATGACCTGGTTTGGCGCAGCTTGCGAATTACATAGAGACTGGCGCAATGATGTGGAAGGACTGGGGACTCTATTCTCAAACCACATTCCAGATTATCGCAACCTAATAAATAGTTACTCAACCTTCCAACCTAAATAACATACTATTTAACAAGGGGCTGGCCCCCTTTTTTTATAACTAAAAACTAAACAATATAAGTGAGTTGCATACCAAGCATGCTCGTTTACCTCACGTTAAAAAATAGCTCCCCACGCACAAACTTAGACCGCTAACCAACCAAACTAATGCATAGCTTTGCCATAGTTGTGAGTTGTTATAAACCTTTTGCGGGTTATTTTTATCAACCAATACACTGCAAGGCTCGCCTTGTTTGAATCGTGTGAGCAGGGTGTTGTCGTGACTGACCAATACGCTATACAAATGATTGTTAAATCTAAAGCTAACTAACATTGACTGTGACGGCAATAGTTCATGAGCACCAATACGAGTATTAACCGCATTAGTGATGTTATCAATCACACACACGCGCCAGTGATGTTTGCTTATTTTACACTTTAACCACCTAAAAAGAGGCAGTAACCCTGCAAAAATAAAACACACACCCAATATCAATAGCACAGTATTCATCTTTCACTTACCTTATAAAACTAAAACAGACACACAGCACACACATTAAAAACTCACCACAAATTATCTATTAGTTCTGTAGAGATTGATAAACTTGATTTGCAGCAATCAAGTCACTCAGTGCTGTACCAACTGATTTAAATACCGTTATATCCGTTTCGTTAAAACGGGCTACGGTATTTACCTTCGCTAAATCAGCTAATTCAGCACATACGCTTTGCTCGCAAAATACACCTTCACTTATTGGTATTAATAATTCACCTGCTTCTCCTAATACATTGGTTTTACTATCAACATAAACGCGGCTACGAGTAATTGTGGCGGTGTCGCATTCGCGATGGTCACTCTGATGATTACCGATTAGGTCAACATGCGTGCCTGATTTTAACCAGTTGCCATCAAATAATGGCACTTGAGAGCCGGTCGCGCAGCTGATCACGTCAGCACTGTAAATTACTTCTTGCGTACTTTGCCCAATGACAAACTCAACATCAGGATATAACTGCTCTAAACAACTTTGCAGGGCGACTACTTTTAAATGATTACGCGCCACCAGCGTTACTCGTTTAAAATTACGAACAGCCAAATGCGCACGCACCATATACTCGGCTAAGTTACCACTGCCAAAAAATACTAAATGATTACTATTCTCTCGGGATAAATAACGACTCGCAAGCGCCGATACGCTTGCCGTACGCCATAAAGTAATACTCGTGCCATCTACCAGTGCCAACGGTTCGCCGTGCTCGCGCGAAAACAACATTATTTTAGAATACAAAGAATCAAAGCCCGCCTCGCCATTATTAGGAAAATAAGTAAATGCTTTTACGCCAATCACTTGTTCATTCCATGCAGGTAACACAGCAAACGCATCCCGGCTACCGCTGTTGCTATCTAACTCATAGACGTTACGCTTTGGCATAGTAAAATCGAGGGCAAAACCTTGCTGCATAGCAGTGATTAACGAGTCAAAATCAAGGGCGTTATCAATGTGTTTTTTATCAATAACTTGCATTTTATAACTCCAGTTCGAATGGTTTAGGTGCGTGAGTTAAAATTTCATAACCCGTGTTGGTGATCAAGATGTCCTCCTCTAAACGCACCCCTCCATATTCAGAGATATAAATACCTGGCTCTATGGTGATCACATTGCCCACTTCTAATACGTGCTTAACGTTGCTATTGATAAACGGCTGCTCGTGTAAAAATAGCCCTAAGCCGTGGCCAAGCCCTTGTCCTGCCCATTTTCCAAAACCAGAGCCATCCAATACTTGTTGTGATGCATTTTGTAAATCAATGCAATCAACCCCTGGCTTAATTAAATTAATAGCAGCTTGTTGTGCAGTCGCAACTGCATTGTAAATTTGAACTTGTTTGCTTGACGCTTTACCTAATACATAACTACGTGTCATGTCTGAGCGATAGCCATTAACAACAGCGCCAAAGTCTAGGGTAATAAAGTCGCCTTCTTTAAGTGTTCTATCACTGGGGCTACCATGGGGCAGCGAGGTACGCTCTGCGAACATTAAAATCGTTGCAAACGACATTCCTTCAGAGCCTAATTTTTGCATTCTAAACTCTAGCTCTAAGGCTAAATCACGTTCGCTTACACCTACTTTAAAATATGGAATAGTGTGTGCAAGTGCTTCATCCGCAATCGCAGCCGCAGCTTTTATTTGTGCTACTTCCCAGTCATTTTTGATCATGCGCTGACGTTCAATTACTCCTTGAATTGGCATTAATGTGTGACCACTCAAATCACTAGCAATTTGCTGCCACAATGCCACATTAATAAATGCCGCATCAAAACCTAAATGGCTGTTAGCAGGTAAAAAACGGTTAATACAACAGCCTAAACTTTCGCTATCACGGTCGCGGCTGATCACTTCAAACCCTTGGCACTCAGATTGTGCGCGCTCAAAGTAACGATAATCAGTAATAAGTATGCAGCTAGCTTGCGTCACAATTGCATACGCGGCATTACCACTAAACCCGCTCAAGTAGCGAATATTCTCATGCCCTAACACTAATAACGCCGTTAAGTTTTGCTCTGCCATACGTTGTTTTAGTAATTGTTGGCGTACTAAAAAATGATTATTCATCGAAAAATAAATCCTTGTTTTAGGGGATCTGTTGGATCAATTAAAAAGGTATGTTTACCCGTCACAAAGGCTGTACCCGTAACACGAGGAATAATCGCAGACCGTGCTTTAACCTCACATGTTTGCTTAACCATTACATTAAATGCTGAGCCTAAAATGCTCTCAATATTTACACTTTGTCCTAGCGCTAATTCGCCTTTGGCAAAAGCTAATGCAGCACGAGCGCTTACGCCCGTGCCTGTAGGGCTTCGATCAAGTTCACCTTCGGCAAATACACACACATGACGGCTAAAGTGGTTAATTTGTGATAACTGGCTATTGGAGTAAAAAATAACCCCATATAAAAAACCCAGTGCCTGATCGGTTGGGTGCGTTGGCTGATATTGATTAGTCACTTGCTGTTTAATGGCTTTCCCAAGGCTAATTATATGTCCATGATTGTCAGGTGCTAAGCTTAAATTAAGAGTATCTGCATCAACAAATGCGTAGTATGCACCGCCAAACGCTATATCACAGCTAACCGAACCACACATCGGCAAGCTTATTTTAACGTCTAATTTATCAACAAAACTGGCGACATTATCAAAATATACTTGCTGTAACTGATTATTGTTAAGTTCAACATACGCTTTTATAAGCCCAGCTGGAGTGTCTATTCTTAGTTCATTATAGCCATCTTTAAAGTCAACAAGTGCGCAATCTTTTGCAGCGGTAGCCAGTGCAATAATCGCATGCCCGCACATGGTGCTATAACCTTCATTATGTAAAAAAAGTACGCCAAAATGGCTATCTGAGCGCACAGCACAAGTGATCACTGCGCCATACATATCGGCATGACCACGAGGTTCAAACATCAATGCTTTTCGTAAATAATCAAAACGCGCTAAACAATCGGCACGCTTTTCTAGCATCGTATCACCTGTAAGTTGCTCAAAGCCATCAACTATAATACGCAATGGTTCACCACCAGTGTGCATCTCTAAAGTATGTATTTGTAACCAATCATTATTAGGCTGCTGCCAATGGGAAAATAAAGTCTGGGTCATAATTAACTCTTTCACTTTTGTATACAATATATCTCAATATTTTTTAGTGCAATAACTTTAATAAAAAATGCTGAGCAGTTACCTACTCAGCATCAAGGCTGTGTTACTCTTAATGAGAATGTGCTTAAACATTTTGTCAGTTTTAGTTTTCGCTTGTTAGATACTATTTACTAAAACGACAATTTACAGCCACTTACCAGGGAACTTAAAATTCTATACGTGCGGTTAACGATACATATCGAGCACCTTGGCGGCCAGTTACTAAACCATAATCTGGGTTGAGCTCTAAGCCATTATCGCCATATTGAGCTCGCTCCTCGTTTATCGATACCGCGCTATCTCCATCGAATAAGTTATATACCGTGCCTTTTAAGGTCATGTCAGAGCCAAAAAAGTCAGTATAATAAGTCAGTGACATATCCACATTAGTTAACCACGGTAAGTTACCTTTGCTTCCGCGTGGTGCCGGGTTACCATTTTCATCATAGTGCGATGCTTGGTCATAGTATTTACTCACACATGCATCCCACGGGCTTCCTTGCTCGCAGCTATCAACACCTTCAGGGTGAACTGAGAAGTAGCTCTTTGGACGACCCGATGTAGTTCGCGCAACTAAACCTACAGTCAGTGAATCGGTAATATTATACGCGCCACTAAATTTGATTGCGTGGCGGTGGTCATTTGGTAAATTACCATAGCCATGATCCATCAAATCGCCATAGTCGTAAGAGGTCGTCCAACCAGGATCTGCTTGGTCGTTATCCGTTTTAACTAAACCTTCCGTATTACCGTAGCTATGTGACCATGTATATGAAGTATTGATACGCAAGTCATCGGTTACATTGCCATCTAAGGTAAACTCAAGGGCCAAATATTTGCGTTGTGCTTCGGCAAGTGCAAGCTCATCAGCACTTAAATTAACGTTATCTATTTCTCCATCACCATCAAAGTCATACGACATTTGAATCGCTTCACCAGGATTATTAAGCACATAATATGAACCCTGCCCTACGTTATCGGTGATCCCCATTTCGGCAAGTTTCTTGGCAAGTATAGGGCCTACATCCGTGTCTTCAACACTGCGCCCAAGGTCGCGGTAAATAGCACGTACGCCGGCAGACATAGAATCAAAAACTTCTTGTTGATACCCTATTGTGAACTCATCGCTGTACATTGGTTTTAAAGAAGACGAGGCAATTAACCCAGGTTCAGTAATACCACGCTGGCGCCAGCGTCTATCTCGTAACATATCACCTCTGCTAGGTGAGCCGTCAGCTAATAAAGTAGGCGAGCCATTGCCTTCTAATTGATCTAATTCAAAATACTCAAACCATTCAATTGATGCAGAGCCTTGAGTGATATTCATGTTCGCAGATACTGGCTGAAAATAGCGCCCGTAAGTGGCAAATATTTTAGCGCTACCGTCACCCGATACATCATAAATAGCCTGTAAGCGTGGCGCTATTTGATTATCAATATCAACAAATGCTCGGCCATCTGTCACCGTATTTTCAAACTGGCTATAACGCAAACCCATATTAAGGACTAAATTATCAGTTGCTTGCCATGAGTCATTAATATAAAACGCCAGTGAAGTTGTATCTGAATCGACCTCACGGCTACGGACCCGCCTTTCGATAAAGTCACTCCCCAGCGCAGCACTTGATATATCATTTTCACCAGCAGTTTTTATAGTCCACCAGCCTTGTGCATCCCCAATACCATTTTGGCCTTCAAAATAATCAACCTTCACATTGGTGTAATCAATACCAAATTGAATTGAATGCATATCCAAGTCCCAGTTAAAATCAATTCTGGCTTGATCACGAATATACTCTTCTTCCGTTATACCGGAATTTGTATGCTGGCTTAGAGTTACAAAACCGTCACGTTCATCCCACACGCCGGGATTAGGTGATGCTACAACGTTCTCAACATTTTCAGTAACACGACCAACAACGGCTGACACTGAAAAAGTATCTGTGAGGTAGCCATTGTAGTTAATACTGTATACATTGCCGCCATCTTCGCCTGGTGCATCGACACCTTGTTGATCACCTACCACATTATCTTGCCAACTATACGCAAACGTTTTATCAGTCCAAGTACGTTTATTGTTCATTGCAGAGAAACCAATAGAGTGATCTTCATTAATAAACCAATCCACTTTGGTGAACCAACGGTCTTCATCACGCTCAAAATCAGAAAAAGTGGTTTGCCCTGCGCTATTAGACTCTTCTCTGCGTGGTGCAAATAAACCATAAAAGAACAGGGTATCTTCAATAATTGCACCACTTGCCCATAGCTGTACTTCTTTAAAGTCGTAACTGCTTTGCTGTGTATTAGTGTTTATTGTCCCACTATCTTGAAATATTGAATCATGTTGACTACGAAGGCCATCAGGATCCCAGCGCACCTCTGCACCGAATTTAAAGTCGTTATCGCCCGATTTAGACACAGCGTTTACAATGCCGCCTAATGCACCACCAAATTCAGGGCTTACACCACCGGTTTTAACTTGAGTTTGGGATATAGCTTCCCAAGGAAGGCGAATGGAACCTAAACCAGTACGAATACTCGTTACATTTAAGCCATTAAAATAGTAGCCATTTTCAGCAGCCGATGAACCACCAAAACTTGATGCGCCTTTAAAATTAGAGCCACCAGGTGCAGCGGTACCTGGCGCAAGTAAAGCAATGCTCTCAAAGCCTGTATTAACCGGCATTGCTTTAAGCTCAGCATCACTAAACGTTAAACCGGAGGTAGAGGAAGCCATATCTACACGACGAATTGCCGAACCTGTTACCGCGATACGCTCTATATCAGTACCAGCTTTATAAAGTTGTACATCGAGAATGATTGATTGACCAATGGTCACTGCTACATCTTCTTCAATTAGTGTTTGATAGCCATCTTTTACAATCGTTACATCGTACATACCCACCGGTACATTACGTAATAAGTAATCGCCTTCAGCATTACTCGTAATAGTGTAAACAAGCCCTTTACTCTTGTGTTTAAGTGTAATTGTTGCGCCAATCAAATCATTACCAGAGTGTGCAACAATATGACCTTTTACAATACTACTACCATCTACGGCCTGCGCAGCTGGTGTCATTATTAATGCAGCTGTAACAGCTGTTGCCAGTAGGGTTTTAACACCCACTCCCCGAGTTTGCTTTTTATTATTCGTAAACATGAAATGTTCCTTTGATCCTGTTGATTTTTTGTTGCCAGGCTAACCTTGACGTAAAAAATATACACTCATTACATATTGTATACAATATGTAATATGCATTTAATTTACGTAAAATTAAAAAACAAGATGGTTCATGTCAAACTTATTCAAAAACAATATTTATAATCAATTGCTTGCAAACTCACACTGAACACCTAAAAAGTAACAGAAGTGAGCAAAGTAATTAATACAGGGTTTAGTTTATTTTTATTCCGGCCTTGCCGAAAGCAATTTAGCTGATACAATCTAAATGTATAATGTATACAATATGTATTTATAAGAGGAAATATGATGCAAACGAACAGTAAAGATTGGCGATATACAGTTATGCCGGCCGTATTTACATGGCTAAAAGAGTCAGAGTCCGGAGCCCTGGAAATAGACCTTGATACAACAAAAAAATACGCTGCAGATATTTTAAAAGTGCAAGGAAAGGGGGGTACTCGTATGGGTGGACTTGTTGGCTCTGGTACGCTGGGTGAAAACAGCTACCTAAGTGCTGAGCAACGCCTTTCTTTACTAAAAGCCCTTTCAAGTGTTGCTAAAGAACACAACGTTCCTTTAATCAGTGGCGCAGCGGCAGAAACCAAAGAAGAACTAGCCAAAATAGTAAAAGAACTCGCAACGGTCGGCGTAGATACCGTTATGGTAATGCCACCAAAAACCAAAGAAACACCTTGTGATGAACAGATGTATGCTTACTACGCGCTTAGCGCCTCAGCGGCAAAAGAGGCCGGCATAACAATAATGCCCTATAACAACCCTGACGCAGCGGGCTACCATGCGCTTTCAACTGATCTGCTTACAAGGCTTGCAGCTCTACCAGAGGTAACTGCGCTTAAAATATCAACTATCGATGTGTCAGTTATTGAAACAATGATGTTAGAGAACAAAAATTTAAAAGTATTGGCCGGTGTTGACACCGTTACTGTACATGCAGGACTCGCAGGCGCATGTGGCGGCATTACAGGTGTGGGCTGCATATTCCCAAAAGCGAGTATTACAATGCAAGAGTATGTAAATAACGGAGAATGGGCCGAGGCAAACAAAATCTCTCAAGCGATGAACTCTATATCCTATCTTGATGCACAGCCGTTACTTTTAGAATACCTTAAGTTTGCTTTTGGCATTCATCATAATGATCTAACAGGTGGGCTTCGCACCTTTGGCAAGAAGTTAACCCAACAGCAAATTGATAACGTGCACACACGGTATGCCCTAGCAAAAGAACGACTTGAGGTCCTCGATTTACTAGACTGATGTTTTAAAATATTCAAATAGCAAAAACTCCGTTGCTACGGAGTTTTTATCTTTACAGATTGGCTATTTTTGAGATTGTTACATCTTATTTTATTCAAAACAGGCCTAGGCTACTTGCCATGATTAGGTTAACCGATGAATGTCTCGGCTCTGGCATCCTGCTTCGTTCTACCTTCTAAATCTATTTAGTCGTAGTGCCCCAGAAAGTCCAAAAGGATATGGGAAAAACCTGGCTGCGATAAGATCGCAATAAGAGATTACTGCGTAACGCACCCTAGATGTGTTTGCCGTAAGCTACTTGCTTAACAGCCACATCGACATACGAAGTAAACGAATTTGCTTATTGAATTAGAGTTGATTTTTGATTGACCTTCAATTTATAAAACGGTCAAAAAGAACACTATTGCCTATTGACAGAGTTAAGGCTCATATGTATTAGGCAATTGATTCTGCAACATAAATACATCAAACGCAATTACTAACTTCACCCGCAGCAAATGTGAGAGTTTTACCTTTAGTTTTAATAAAGTAAGGTGTGATTTTATGACGTTGATCTGGATATTGAGGATGAGGCACTTCAAATGATGGTTCGTCCATGTCGTTCCAAGGATACTTCCAAATATTAATACCATTGATTTTTTTAGTTTGGGATTCAAAACCAATATCGTGATACTGCCAACCATCCATGTAAATCACCTAACGAGGCTGTAGTATAACTCCAACAGCCAAATTCAATTAAAAGACGAGCTCCTGTAATTAACTCTAAGCGTTTTTAAAGCATTAGGTAATGCATTTGGAACCCATAAAACTGGCTGTCTTTCTTAAAAAAAGAGTAATTCTACAGCCTCAACCCCCAATTAAGGTGTGGGCCACGCTACCACGACGCTCAAATTGAACACCGTAAACACTGAACTAGCCCTAAACTGAAACTGCCAAGCGTGGGGAATCACTCTTAAATTGCTTGTTAGCTATCTTTTTCACAATGCAGTGGGAAATGCTGCGACACTCCCATTGCAGAACCGCATGATAACCTAAGGTGTGTATCACGATAGTGGTCATAGCAATTATCAACTAAGTTGATTGTAGCTCTTAATGCCACCTGCACTTCTTGAACTACTAGATCACAAATTTTGTCACGGGAGTTTTCATAAATACCGACCAAATCATAATCAATGTTGTCGATAACTTTGCCTTCCATCCACGACATATTTTTGAACATTTTATCATCGCCAGTATAGAGTTCACTGAATCCCTTGTGTGCTCGGTCATTACGATCAGTCCGCAATTCTTCACCGGTTTTATCAAGAGTTTTTAAGTCCTCTAGAATTTCAGGGTACTCTGTTTTGAGAGCTTTTTTGAGTTGCTTAATATTTAACTGAAAATCAGAAAGTCCTAGCTCCAAAACTTCATTCACAAAATGAAAGGCTATATCTCTCAAGCTGGAAAAACGGAATAAAGTCAAATCAACGATAGATTTAAGCCAGTCGTATCTATTTATGTCTTGAACGCTGGATTTAACTGGAACAGTTTCAACCCCAAGCATTTGAGGGATAACCCGCAAATCAATGAATTGTTGTTCAAGCATGTTAAATCGGACATAGGTTAATTGTGCATAAGCCATATGTGGGTCAGCTTCAGAAAACTCTTCCCAGTTTTTGTAAGGCAAGTCATGCAAGAAATAACAATTTATCGAGTCGTATAAAACACCCTTGAAGCTAGAGTCTTCCAGATCCCACCAATGATATTCATTATTCATAGATACTCGCAATTTCTGACAGATAGCTAACAGCCTTTTACCAAGAATACCGATAAACACTCTTGAGTGATTACCCTGAACTGCGTAAACACACATTAAAATTTATAATAACAACTTATTAAGGTTACCTTTTTTCGTCTTCGATTTTTAATAATAGCTTTTTAATGTCGTTTTTGGCGCCCAAGATATGCTTTTTCAAAAAGTCACAGGCTTTTTTAGTGTCTTTTGCGCGACAGTGATTTAACAATGTGCGGTGCTCTTCGGGTGCGGTGGTTAAACCACCAGCCAGTAAAATATGCATGCGCACGTAGCGCTCTGAATTTTTACTATACATATCTACCAGCTCACGGGTTTGTGGCCGTTGCGCGCGCGAATATAATTTACCATGAAATCGACTATTTAAATCGCCTGTGGCAAGGTGGGTGTCGCCCGCATCCATAGCGCTTTCAAGCTCAGTTAAAATAAGCTCAGCGTCGATTAAATCTTGATCTGTTAAACCGTCTATTGAATGGCTTAATAGCTCTGCTTCAAGTAAGGCTCTTAAATCAAAAATCTCATCAATTTGTGATGCTGAAAGCTCTGTTGCCGTAGCTCCTTTGTGCGCTTCAAAGTTAACAAGCCCTTCGGCTTCAAGCTGAAGAAGTGCCTCACGTACAGGAATACGACTTACGTTCATCTCTGTTGCCAGTGCAGCTTGACGTAAGGGCTCGCCTGCTTTAATTTCACCAGAGAGAATTTTTGCGCGAATTGCTTCTGCAACAAGCTGGGTGCGGGTTTTGTGCTCGATAGCCATGGTGATCCTCTTACATTGCATTTAGCATACATTATACTCAAGTTCACTCATATGCCAAGTGAGAATCTGTCGGTACCCTATATAAACAAGGGGGAAAGCGGGAATATACAATTTGCATATCCCGCCCAATAAATCCTATGCTTGATAACAAATTGGTCGCATAAAACGTAACATTGCATTTGCGCCCACAGAGGTACTGCGTACATCGGTTGAACTTGGGAACGGCCCACCGTGGTTCATTGAAGCGCACACTTCAACACCTGTTGGCAGCTGATTTTTTATCAAACGACCTACTTTATATTGCAGCGCTTCGATAAGGCTATCGGCGTTGTTTAAATCAGCTTCAGTGCCATGAATACTGGCGGTTAACTGCCCTTGTAATTGGTTTATCAATGTCATGAGCTGCTGTTCACTGTCGTAGCGCACCACTAACGCAGCAGGGCCAAACACTTCTTCTTGCAAAGCTGAGATTGCTAAATAGTCATCAGCATTACAAGCAAATACATGTGCATTTGCATGAAATTCATGCTCCAGCTTGCCTTTACCCAGCACGCTAAGCTTATCAAGCTGAGTTCGCTCTGCTATTTGGTGTTTAAAGGTTTTAACAATCCCAGGGGTGAGTAAAGTGTCTGATGGGGCATCATTAATACACGCTGTTATATGTGCTTCGAGTTCGTCACACCCGGTTGGTACTAACCAAAGCCCTGGGCTAGTGCAAAACTGCCCGTTCCCCATCAGCATTGACTGGCAAAGTGATTGTGCCATCTCTTTGCTATGTTCAATGGCTTTATTGAGTAAAATAACTTGTGGGTTAATACTGCCAAGCTCACCATAAAATGGTATCGGCTCTTCACGCTTGGCAATTGTTGCTTGCAGCTTGCTGGCCACATTAAATGAGCCTGTAAACCCCACCGCTTTTATTGCCGGCGCAGCCACTAATTGATGCGATATGTCGTAGGCTTTACTTTGTACCATTGCAAACACGCCTAACGGCATTGCACATTCTTTAATGGCTGCAAGCGCCACACGTGCCATCAACTCACCCGTTCCTGGGTGCGCGGTGTGGTTTTTTACAATTACTGGGCAGCCTGCTGCAAGGGCTGCGGCGGTATCGCCGCCCAGTGTTGAAAAGGCGTAAGGGAAATTAGATGCACCAAATACAGCCACCGGCCCCAGCGGTAAATAGTTAAGTTCAGTGTGCGGCTTTGGTAACGGTGCTCTGGTGGCATCTGCTTCATCCACTATTTTTAAACCCAGTGGCGATTCAGGGTTGTCACGTAATGCATTAGCAAAGGCTTTAAGCTGATTTACGGTGCGCATACGCTCACCTTGCAAACGTGCCAGCGGTAAGTTGGTTTCTTGCTGTGTTTGCTCAAGTAACTCATCACCAAGCGCTAAAATATGATCAGCAATACATTCTAAAAAATCTGCTCGTTGTGCAAAACTGGTTTTACGATATTCATAAAACGCCGATTGTGCGGCTTCTATTGCACTGTCTAACTCAGTGGCGCTGAGGTTAAAAAAGCGCGTTGCGAGTGGTTCATTGCGGGCGGGGGAAAATGCGTTAAATTCACCATTTCCAGAGTGACCGAGCCATTGCCCTGCTACTAAACTTTGTCCTGTTAATGTCATGCTTTGCTCCTCATTAAATTACTTGAAACCCAAATGCGTATGGGTCATCGTCATCTACGGTGATAGCACTTGTGCCCGTCACCCTAGACCAACCTTGAATACTTGGTAAGATAGCTGTTATGCCTGCGATCTCTGTTACGTGTTCAATGCAACCAATAAACTGGCTGCCAATATAACTTTCGTGAATAAAATTTTGCCCTTGAGCCAACTGCCCTTTGGCAAATAGCTGTGCCATACGGGCGCTGGTGCCTGTTCCACATGGCGAGCGATCAATGGCTTTATCACCATAAAAAACTGCATTTGCGGCGTCTGAATTGGCATTTTTTGGGGTGCCTGTCCATAAAACATGGCTTGCGCCTTGAACGGTTGAGTCAAGCGGATGAACACATTTAATTTTGGCGTTTATTGCATCACGCACTAGCGGGCTATATTGCAAAATTTGCCCAGCCGTTAAATGTTCAATGCCTTTATAATTACCTTGCGGTTCAACAATAATGTAGAAGTTGCCGCCATAGGCGATATCTACTATCAGCTCGCCCAATTCAGGCACTTCAATAACTATCGACTTATGTGCTAAATACGCAGGTACATTATAAATTTTTACCCACTGTACTTTGCCATCACTCATTTCATAGTTGATCTGGACACGCCCAGCAGGTGTGTCTAGCAGCAGAGTTCCCGGCACTTTTGCCTGTAACAAACCATGCTCTAAAGCAAACGTAACGATACCCATTGTGCCGTGGCCGCACATAGGCAAACACCCAGATGTTTCAACAAATAAAATAGCGGCATCGCCGTCTTCCGTGGTCGGTGGATATAAAAATCCGCCCGACATCATGTCGTGACCGCGAGGTTCAAACATCAGTGCTTGGCGGATCCAATCGTGATTTTGCAAAAAATCTTGGCGCTTCTCACTCATGCTCTGCCCGCTCAATTGCGGGTGACCACTGGTTATAAGCCTAACTGGGTTGCCACAAGTATGGCCGTCAATACAAAAAAAACTTCCTTTACGCATCACTTAGCCCACTTTAATTTTGTTAGGTTAGTAGGGCTTGCTATAGCCAGTGCAATCATGCCGTGAACAGCTTTGTTGATCAGTTCATCGCTCATGTTTGCTGTTGTTGCAAAGTTAATGGAGTCGTCTGCACTAAACTGAGCTATTACTGCTGCACAGACTCCTTGCCAAGTTACTGTCATTTTAATTACCTGATTGATGTTTAGGCTTGATATCATAGGTATATTGTATACAATAATCAATATCCCACCTTAAAGTTTGTTAAAAGGTTTATCTTCTGAGGCTCTTTTGGGATTGGGAATAACTACTTAAGCAACTGAAAAACAATGCTTATTTACTGATTTAATACAGCGGGATTTTTTTCATAAATCACTGTTTAAAGTGAGATGCAATGTATACGCGCCTACAAATCAAGTGTTTGGTATTACTTTTATAGAAGAGGTAAATTATTTTGGCGGATAAAAATAAACAGCAAGTCGCCGTTATAGGAGCTGGTATTATTGGCATTTGTAGCGCATTACAACTACAACGAGCAGGTTTTGCAGTCACCTTGTATGATGAAAATGGTTTAGCGCAAGGCTGCTCTAAAGGCAATGCTGGACACTTTGCGACTGAGCAAGTGTTTCCGCTTGCGCACCCTTCACTATTAAAGAAGCTACCCGGTATGTTATTCAATCCATTAGGGCCGCTACGGATTGATTGGCGTTATGGCTTTAAAGCCCTACCTTGGTTTTGGCAATTTGTTAAAAACATGCCAAGCAAGACTTATCGCACTAACACACAAGCACTTAAGGCGTTAAACCAACTAGCGATCCCCGCTTATGAGCGCTTACTCAGTGAGTATAATTTAGGCCACTTACTAACTAAAAAGGGCAGCTTACTGACTTTTGAGACCACCCCTCTTAGTAAAATTAACGCTATGCTGCGCAGCTACCTTGATCAGGGTATTGAGGTGGAGTTACTTGATGGCGAACACGTGCGTCTACTAGAGCCCAATTTAGCTAAAACCATTACCTACGCTTTATTATTTAAAGAGGTGGCTCACAGTGTTGATCCGCATTTATTTTGCCTCAACTTAGCAGAACAATTTAGCGCGTTGGGCGGCCAATTTTGCCAACAAAAAATCACCTCGATACAGCCTGCAAAGCAAGGTTATACACTCAGTTGCCAAAATCAAATTGTCACAGCGAATAAAGTAGTCATCGCCGCAGGCGCATGGAGTAACACACTATTGAAACCTTTAGGCTACAAAGTGCCGCTTGATACTGAACGTGGTTACCATTGCATGCTAGCCAGTAATTACGGGCTTTCACGCCCTGTGGCCTCTGCCGAGCGTCACTTTATTATGACTCCCATGAGCCAAGGCCTACGCATTGCTGGCACGGTAGAATTTGCCGGCACCAAACGAAAAATGAATAACAAACGCGCATTAGCATTATTACCCAACGCTAAAGCATTACTGAATAGATCAGCCTTTTCATTACATGCTAACAGTACCTGGATGGGCTGTAGGCCATCGCTACCGGATTCATTGCCCGTTATTGGTAGCGCCCCGAACCACGATAACCTGTACTTTGCTTTTGGCCACCAGCACTTAGGATTAACCCAAGGCGCCGTAACCGCAGAGCTAATAACCGCACTGTGTTTAAACCACCCGCCGCAAATAGATATACACCCTTATTGTGTGAGTCGCTTTTCAACGCAACCCGCTTGCAGTAAAGCACAGCCACACGCACAATAGCCGCATATAAATAAAGGAGAGCACCATGACAATATTTGGTATTGGTACGCAAACTAAAGAGCAAGCACTCGCCGGTCTAAGCGATATGACGGGCGATTTAATGCCTATTCAGGCTGATGAGCATTTAGCGCGTATTGCCAAAGCACAAGCCTACATGCAAGCCAATTGTATTGATGCAATTTACTTAAATGCAGGCACTAACTTAACCTACTTTACCGGTATGCGTTGGTATGCCAGTGAGCGTATGGTAGGCGCAATATTACCGGCTAAAGGCGACGTACAATACATTGCCCCGTATTTTGAAATTGGCTCACTAAACGGTTTTAAAGTCATCGATGGCCCTATTCGTGGTTGGCAAGAGCACCAAAACCCTTATGCTTTATTTGTTGAAATACTCGCAGAAATGGGCATTGCGGCTAATGGCACTGTTGGCATTGACGAAAGCGCACAGTTCTTTATTTTTGATGGTATAAACAAAGCACAAACCGGCTTAAACCTAGTCAATGCACAACCTGTGACCGCTCATTGTCGAATGCATAAATCAGCCAACGAGCTGGCACTGATGCAACGCGCTATGGATATGACGTTAGCGGTTCACCAAGCAACTGCAAGTATGTTACACGAAGGAATCAGCACCACCGAAGTTGAAGCGTTTATCAAGCAAGCACACCAAAAAGTAGGTGCTCCAGGTAACTATTTTTGCATCGTATTATTTGGCGTTGCAACCTCGTTCCCACATGGCGTGAAAGACCCACAAATCCTTAAAAAAGGCGATATGGTATTGATTGATACCGGTTGTAAAGTGCATGACTACCTATCAGATATCACCCGCACGTACGTTTTTGGTGAAGCAACACAGCGCCAACGCCAATTTTGGGATTATGAAAAAGCCGCACAAATTGCCGCCTTCAACGCTGCAAAAATTGGTGCGCCTTGTGAAGCAGTCGATGCCGCCGCGCGTAGTTACTTAGCCGCGCAAGAGCTAGGTCCTGAATATCAAACGCCAGGTTGCCCCCACCGCACAGGCCACGGTATTGGCTTAGATATTCACGAATGGCCTTATTTAGTCGGCGGCAACAAAACCCCACTTGCAACAGGTATGTGCTTTAGTAATGAGCCTATGCTAGTTATACCTGATGAATTTGGCGTTCGCTTAGAAGATCATTTCTATATGACTGATAAAGGGCCAAAATGGTTTACTGAGCCTGCCCATAGCATCGAAGACCCTTTTGGTTTAGCTGACTAAGCTAGTCCATCATAACGACTGCACGGTAAACGCTTACCGTGCAGTTTAAGCACTTATTTCTGTAAATTGAAAATCCCCCCTCTTGAATTAACCCCTTCGCGCCTGCATATAGACCCGTACACACTGTAAAAAATAGGCTCACTCATGAAAAAGCTAAAAATCGACATCGTTTCAGACGTAATGTGTCCGTGGTGCATTATTGGTTATAAAAACCTTGAAACAGCATTAGCGCAATTAAGTGACGAATTTTCAGCTGAGATCAGCTGGAAGCCATTTGAGTTAAACCCAGATATGCCAATTGAAGGGCAAGATTTAAATGAGCATTTACAACAAAAATATGGCCTGAGCAAGGAGCAAGGCGACGAAAACCGCAAACGTATTTTAGAGATGGGTGAAAAAGCAGGCTTTACCTTTAATTTTGACGGTAAACGCATCATGATCAATAGCTTTGACTTACATCGCTTACTCACTTGGGCTGCCACTGAAGGCAAACAAACCGAGCTAAAACTCGCTTTATTTAAAGCCCACTTTACCGATTTAATTTTCCTTAATGAGCAAGACAACCTACTTGATGTAGTACAAAGTGTTGGTCTTGATAGAGCCCGCGCAAAAGAAATTTTAGACTCAGGCGAGTATTTCCAAGAAGTTCGCAGCGAGCAAAATGCGCTACAGCAAATGGGCATTTCCTCAGTGCCAACCTTTATCATTAACGATCAATACGCCCTCACTGGCGGCCAGCCAAGCGACGCATTTGTGCAAGCATTTAAACAAATCGCCGAGCAAGAAGCGTAATAAAATGACAAGCGACGCAATTTACCTGTTGCGTCGCTTTTTAACTAACTTTCTTCTTTAACTTAGTGCCCCCCGTTACATTCCTTTACAGACTGACGTTGCTATTTTTATTGTGATTTTATAACTCGTGTTATCCTTAACAAAAAACAGCGAGGCATATCTGCTGCGCCAATTATAAAAATGGAGAACGTATGAGTAATTCTTTCAAAGTACCGCATACTTTGATTTTACTGCTAGGTATGATGGTCACTGCGTTAGTTGCTACCTGGTTAGTACCACAAGGTTTTTTTGACACAACACTCACCGAGTCTGGTCGGGAAATGGTCCTTGCGGGCACCTATCATACGGTCGCTGAACGTCACTATCTTACCCCTTGGGATTTATTAACGGCGATTCCGCGCGCCTTTGCTGCGGCGCAAGATGTGATCTTTTTTGTCTTGATTGTTGGCGGTGTACTGGCCATTGCCCGTGCTACCGGCACGGTTGATGCGTTGATTGGCCGTTTACTTGAGCGCCATGGTAAAAAGCCGCAACGACTTATATTTATGGTGGTTTTTTGTTTTGCCTTAGCATCAAGCAGTATTGGTACAGCGGGTGAATATATTCCATTTGTATTAATATTAGTCGCTCTTTGTAAAGCTATGCGCCTTGATGCAATGACAGCAGTAGGGATGATTGTAGCCGGTTACGGGATTGGTTATGGCGTGTCTGCGTTTAACCCATTCACAGTGTTAATTGCCCAGCAGATTGCTGAAATTCCTGTTTATTCTGGTTTATGGTTGCGCTTAGCGATATTTGTGCCCTTTGTACTAATTGGTTTTCATCATGTGTGGCAGTACACTAAAAAGGTGGCCGCCGATCCAAGTAAATCCATGATGCTTGATGTGCCTTGCCCTCTCAATGATCAAGCAACACCGCATTACCCTGAACTTGCACTGCGTCATAAATTAATTTTAGGTAGCTTTATTGTCACGCTAGGTGTTGCTGTATGGGGTATTGCAACCAAAGGCTGGTACTTATACGAATTAGGCGGCGTGTTTATCGCGTGGGGTGTGTTGATCGCTATTCTGGGCCGTTTATCTGCCGATGATGCTGCAAACCGCTTTATTGAAGGTGTTTCAGATCTCGTCACCACCGCTATTTTAATTGGTGTTGCCCGTGGTATTGCTTTAATCCTTGAAGATGGGCAAATATTGCATAGCTTAGTGCATGGCATGTCACTGCCATTATCTTATGTGAGTGCTGAAATATCAGCCATTGGCATGTTAGTAATTCAAACAGTGCTTAATACCTTTATTCCGTCAGGTTCTGGGCAAGCGTATGTCACTATGCCACTTATGGCACCACTGGGCGATTTAGTCGGCGTGCCACGCCAAGTTGCAGTGCTTGCGTATCAATTTGGTGATGGCTTTTCAAATATGATTATCCCTACCAATGCGGTATTAATGGGAATTTTAGGCATGGCGGGTGTCCCTTATGGGCATTGGTTCCGTTTTTGTTTACCACTATTACTTAAATTGATGTTAGCAGCATCGATTGTGCTCGTACTTGCAGTGATGTTTGGTTATGGTTTGGATGTACAACCAAGTGCCGTTGGCAGCTAAAGTTACTGGATACTTAAACGAAAAAACCACCTTTGTAGGTGGTTTTTTCGTTAAATCGAAGTCACTCGTTTTTCTAGCTAACTTTACTCTTACGTTCTATAAAGCACTTTTATCACATGCCAACCAAATTTAGTTTTTACTAAATGTGGTTCTAATATTTCTGCGCCAAAAGCCACTTTATCAAATTGCGGAACCATTTGGCCACGTTTAAATTCGCCTAAATCACCCCCTTTTTTACCCGATGGGCAAGAGGAATGTTTTTTAGCGAGCACATGGAACTTAGCGCCTTTTTTTAACTGCTGAATTATGTCTTCGGCAAGTTCTTTATGCTTAACTAAAATGTGTAATGCGTGTGCGGTGCTAGCCATGATCTATCTCTACAAAATTAAACTGAGGGGATTTTATCATAATAGATAAAAACTAGTCATTATCACTGGCCATAATAGCCAATTAAACGAATCGCGAATCCTACTTCGTCGCGATAATTGAGTTCTTCTCGGTATTCTATAAACGGCTCTAATTCATAAAACAGCCAACTGTATTTTACTTGCTGCCGGTAACGGTACGATACTGTATAGATAGTAAAGTCATCAAAACTATTCTGTACATTGGCACCAAACACTGCGGCTCGCTGCGCATCGGGTATATAACTTAAATAAACACCTGAGCGCATTTCGCTATCTATTTCGTCATCAATTTCACGGTAATTAGCAGAGACATTCAGCGAATAAAACTCATTGATCTTAGTATCACTGGAGAGCTTAATAAAGTAACCAAAGCCATCAGAGAAGTAATACTCTAAGCCGGCAGATGCAAAGTACTGCGTTTGATTAAATGTTTTATTCCAACGAAGTGCACTGCGTCCATAAAGTTGGCTACGTGATATGCCAACACGATTATCAACCTCTAAGTTAGCGGTACGCTCAACTAAAAATTGCAGCGCAGCATTTATGTCTTCAGTACCATTGTTTTGATTAGCTGGGGAGTCGGTTTCAAAAGGCAACCGGCTAAATTCGTCAGCGTCATTATCTATTATTAGATTTAAGCGGTTTTCCCAGCTAGGTAAGCTTAATGATACTTTAAAGCGTACTTCTGTTTCAGCTAGATCAGCACTGCGGGGAAGCCAGCCTAACCGCAAAAAACCTCTCGCATGGGCTTTGTTTGGGTTAACCTCTTCACCGAGTAAATCGTCTAACCACTGGGCGGTATTTTGCATCCGCAGATTAATTCTGTCGCGAACATCTACCACGATTGCAGAGTCATCATGGGTGTCATTTTGAGCATATAGTCCAGCACTAAACACTAAAAACAGTATATTAAGTTTAACCAAATAACCTGCCAACAGTCCGCCTTGTAAAGAAATTATAAGTAGTGGTGATCATACTCATGACTTGGGATCACGCAATAATTATATTTTCCAAATAAGCGATACCGGTTAAGTGCAATGGCATCATACCCCCAGTTGCGTATCCGTTTCGGTATTATTCGTAATATGTTAGCTAAGGGCCATGGCCAACCCAACTGTGAAACAACATTAATCACACCATCACTTTTGGTAACACACTGATTATTTTCAACATAGATCATGGTTTTAAAATTAGCTGTTGGGTAACCAAAGTGCGTGAGGATTGCTTGGCCTTTTAAAGACTGCACACTGCATAATTTAAAACACAGCTTTTTATCGTGCTTAATAATAAAATTACACCATGCATTACAAATACTTACACTGCCCGTCAAAGAGTATTATTTTATTGTTTTGCATAAGCTGTTGAGCATTTATTTCACACATACTTAGCCTTTAATTGAACGTTTATATCAATATTTATTTAGCCCTACTCACACCAACGTCCTTGTTTTTGCATTATCAACAATAAATGCGCGGCACTCCACGAGAAATTAGGCGCGCCTTGTTGTTCGCCCGTCAAAGGATTGTAATTTTCGCGAATAGGAGCACTGGCCAATAAGCCATCAGCATGAGTAAGTAGTTGCTCACTGAGTTGCTGCGCCTTTTCACAATAACCGTAATGACTCATACCCACCAAACCAAAATACAGCTGATCAAGCCATACTCGACCTCGCCAATAGATATCTGCACCAAAAGCAGGGTTGCTCAAAGCCGCGCTGCCAAGTGGTACGTAGGTATTGAACTCTTTTTCATCAAGCATTACATCAACCACTTGCTGCGCTTGTTCAACCGTGGCTACTTGATTAAATAGCGGCGACCAGCCTTCAGGGCCTTTACCGCGCTTAACTAACGGCTTGCCTGCGCAGCCACTTGCTAACGGTTGTGGTGCTATTTCAATGTCATAATAATAGCCAGTTGTTCTATCGAACATACATCGATTTATATACGCTCTTAGTTTGGTTGCTTGTTTTAAAAAATAACTCGCTTGGCGAGGATAATTCAGCTCTTTAGCAATTTTACTTAAATAGCGATTATCCGCTGCCATGTATGATGCCTGATCGACTGATTCTTGCAGTAATGAGTAGCCAATCAAACGCCCCGCTTTATCAAAATTTTCGGCAAAACCTACGTGCCAATCAGTGGCTTTACCGCCATTTTTTATATACTTCGCGAGTTGTTCACTGCTAATGAAACCAAACACCGCTGCATCATCTCGGCCCGACTCCCACGATGCCGCTGTTTGCGCAGGGATCTTTATCTGTTTTTGTGGATGGGCGATAAGCTGATCCTTATAATTTTCAAGACCACTTTGCGCAGCCCAACCCGTTGCTGTTTGCACCTCAAAGCGTAATTTACCGTCATCCGTTGTATGGGCCTTATCAACTGTTGCGCCATACTCTGGCACACCATTGCCATTGTGATCTCGATTAGTTAGCCACCAGTTTCTATAGCTGACCAACTTTGGGAATATTTCCGCAAGCCACTGCTTATCATTTGTGTACTCATAAACTTGCCACACAGCCCAAGCGGCTAAACTGGGTTTAGTATTACGTTCGTTCCAGTTAGTCCCATCACCACCCCGTTCAGGGCTTAAATTATAAGCCACTAAATCAGGAATAAACCCTACATCCCACGGTCTTACAGCATCATTTGCTGTTATTTGGTGCTCAAATACCGCATTGAGATTTTGCTTTGCGAGTACTGGGTGAAAAGTCGCCAGGGCAAAAGCGTGCTTATAACTATCCCACGGCCAAGTCTGATTACCGGAAAACCAGCGTCCCGTCACGGCAGGACTTACGGTATCAAAGCCAACAGCACCGGCTTTAGAACGCCAATTACCAATCAAGGTTTCAATACTTTTGACGGCTAACTTTTTATGCCTTTCATCGGCACTGGCTAACGGGCGCAGCGCACTATTAATATACCCTTGCCAACGCGTGGCACTGCGGGCTAAATACAGCTCGGGCTGGTTTAAAACATCTTTTATAATAGCCTGCTCGTTTGCCGCTTCTTGGCTATTTAATAAGTACGAATAAGTTGTGTAAAACGTGGTATCGCTATCAATTGTTGTGTCACTTGCATAGCTTAATGCTTCATGAGTGGTGTTGACTGATAGCGTTTTATGCAATTGTAACTGCGAGCTGCCAGAAGTTAGTAACTGGCCATGTGCACGCACTTTGCCAAACTTTAGCGTGATAGTATTATCACTCACTTGCCATTGAGGTAACAGTTGCGGGTATACTTCAAAAGGTGAACGCGCATCTTTTGCGATACCGTCTTGAGCTGTTAACTTACTCACTAACCGCCCTTCCCAGCGCAAAATGAGTGGTTTTTTGGTTGTGATCTGTGTTTTAACTAACGAAGTACGATTACTTACAAAACGTAACTCCATGCGAATACTTACGCCATCACCCGTTAATTCTTGCACTAAAGCACCCGGCAAGCTGTAACTATTCATGGCGAGTTTAACTTTATGACTTTGGTCTATATAGACGCTGAGCTTTTCTAAATAAGGGGCGATAAAATTAAGGTATTCTTCGCTAATAATTGCAGGCCCGGTAAAGCTTCCGATATTGTCATCGCTTGGCAGTAAATGACCATGCCATGCACCTAAGTCAAATAATGGACTAAAGCGATGATGCTCGCCTCTAGCAAAGTCTTGCATATAATATGGACTTCCCGTGCGATCAATTAAATTTTTATAATGACTATTTTCACCGCTCACTGGGTCATTTGCTGTGGCTTGTAAGCTCAACATCAGCATGGCAGCTATTAAAATAAGTCGCTGTTTAAGTTTCACTGTGGGTATCCTTATTATTTCGCGCTAGAAGGTAAAAACCAAAGCCAGTGAAAAGCGCGATCATTGCAAATAATAGCCACATGAGTGCCGGACGTTGCAGCTCTTTCACTAAGTAACCATAGCTCCAACCTGATAAAAAACCAGCAAATAAAAAACCCAGTGCCATAGATACAAAATAATAACCCATAAACATTGCAGCGCTATCTTTAGGGGCAATACTGGCAACATATTCTTGGCTTTTTGGCGAGGTGAGCATTTCACCCAAGGCAATCAATAAAATAACCGTGATCATGACCGCTCCGCCCAGTTGCGTCATTAATAAACCCGCGCTCATTAGCAATAACACTAAAAAGGCACCCGCAGTAACAATCAAACCACTGATCAAAACCGATATCACCTTAAATCTCTGGCATTTTACACTAATGATTATTTGTAATAATACTATGGCCGCAAAGTCTAAATTAATCAGGTACTCGGGATTAACTTGTCGGTAAACCAGCCATTGCTGGGCAAGTTGTTTACTTTGTTGCAGGGTAAAGTCGCTAGTCGCTATTTGCTCAATAAAAAGCGCTATTTCGCTCACTGGCACGTTTACTTTTAAATGCACTAATTCAAGGCGTATTGCTTCAAGCTCAGTGCTCGCTAAAGGTGATGAAGATGCATAATTGACTGATAGAAGCTGAATTTTTTCACTCAATGCTCCACTATCAACAAACGCAAAAAAATCCACTGTTGATTGACCAAAGTAACTGAGTAAAACAACTAAGTCTTGAGTGTCTGTATAATCGCGTATAAACAACGGTAAAGTGTAAAATAGCTGATTATACACAGTCCAAAACCCTGTCAATATGGCTAAGTACAAGGCAAAATTACGGTTACTTACCCGCACCGGCTGTAAGTGCCAGTTATGGCTTTGCTTAGTACTGACACTTTTATCCCACAACCAGTTTGTCCCTAACCATAGAGCAATTAATACAAAAGCTTGCGTATAACTGAGCCAACTCACGCCTGCGGTCATTAGAATAATCACACAAGTAAATAACAACAGTGCAAAGCGGCTGTTGCCTAATACTTGTTGAGCTTGTTGTAATACCTGCTTAAGGCTGGTATTTGCTTGCGAAGATGGGGTTGATTCGCGATAAAATAACAGCGGAATAAAGTTAAGCAAAATCCACACGGCCGACATTACAAATACCGCATCCCAGCTGATCGCACGCATATAACCGGCGACTAATGGGCCAATAAAGCCGCCCAAATTAACCATAGTGTAAAAAATACCAAACCCTAGGCCACGGTTAGTATCATTCGTGCTGCGACTTATAGTACCAACCACCACAGGTTTAAAACACGCCGCACCAAATGCCACCAACATTAAAATCATAAAGAACGAATTAAAGCCAGTTACTTGGCCTAAAAAGTAGTAACCTGGCGCCATAATTATAAAGGAAATTATAAACAGCCTTTTATAACCATACCGATCAGCCAGCGCGCCTGTTAACACCGGTAATAAATATAAAAAGAAAGGAATAATACCTTGCACAGCACCACGCTGTGCATCATTAAAGCCCACCCCACCTTGTTCAACTGGGGTAGTCATATAGACAGATGAAACCGCAAAAAAGCCATACCAAGCTAAGCGCTCAAAAATTTCCATGGTGTTTGCAATATAAAATGCCACACCAAAGCCTTTATTAGCTGGGGTTTGCTTACTCTGCTTTGCTGCTGAGTTGGTTGTTATTGGTATTTGATTATTATTCATAGTTTACTTTCACAATTAAACACAGTATTTTATATTGCATACAATATACACATAAAACAACTATAATTATGAAAAAACTCTCACTCACTTTGTTATTACTGTTACTTGCCGCGTGTCAAAAAGAGCTGCAAGCCGATACTGCGCAGACCGTACAACCACAAACAACAACGTCAAGTGCTATGGAAACTGATCCACAACAGATGCAAGTAGACCTATCAGTACAAGGTTACACCAGTACGTTACACAAAATGGACATTGCATTCTTAGGGAAAACCATCCCCTATACATATAGCGATGGCAAAATTGGTAATAGCCGAGGATATGATTGGTGGGTAAGTAAACACTTTGCACTGAAGAGTGATTTACCAAAAGAAAAAGTAACGCTGTATTTAGCGCTTTTAGAAATGGCTTATCCACACTATGTTGCACTATTCGGTATGGAGCCACCTAATATTGAACGCCAGCGTATCGCTGTAGTGTATGGTAGCAGCCGCGATAGAGTGCGCGAGGCCATGCTTGATGACGGTTTTTTAAGAGGCGTACATAAAACCGCAGGCGGCGAAACTATGTTTTATAACCGCGCAGGATATAACTTCCCAAGCCATCGTGAGCATCACCAACGCTATATTGTCATTCACGAAACCATGCATGCTTTTCACATGGCTTTAAACGGTCATTCAACCTGGGCGCCTAATTGGATCACCGAAGGCTTAGCCGACTCGGTCGCTCACCATGTTTACGATGCCAAACAAAAACAACTGACTGTGATGGTGTTTGATCGTGCCCCTATGAATTATATTGAGACCGGTTTAAAGCAATATTACAGTGCTGATAAACCCACTCTTGAGCAAATAAACGATGATCCTGCACTTAAACGCGGCCTTAATTTTTTTATCATTCATTACCTTTTAAGCTCTCCAGAACGCGCACAATATTTTGCATATTTTGTGCAGCAACTTAGGCTTGCCAACCCACACAGTGACGCCACGCTCAGCACAGCCAATTCACTCCTTAAACACACTTTTAAAGATTGGCAGGCAATAGAGCAAGGCTTTGCTGACTTTGTGCAAAATATAAAACCCAGTTTTCATATTGTATCAGGCCCGTGGGAGCAAAATGGTAATGCTTATTGGCTACGAAATACAGATTCAAATACCTTATCTCGATTGGATATAAACCCCGCTCTCACTACTGATGTATCGCACCCAGTGATGGACTTTCCCGCACCACAAGTAAATGCGTTAATCGATCTGACAAATAAGCACCAAGTGGCTGCTTTAATTGAATTTGAACCGGCACAATTACAGCGCGGTGAAATAGGCATTGCCATGCAAGGCAAGCGCAGCGAGCAAAACCAACAATACCGCACTACGTTTATTGGTAATGAGCAAGCGAATGACGACCAATTACTAAAACTATTAATAGTAGATGCTGAGCGGTTAATAATAACCGCACGTAATTTCAAAGATTTTCAGCCTGTGCAAATCGCACTTAGTCCTGAGTTAAAAGCCGCTTTAGCTCAACACGCAACACTTGGTTTAAACCTTACATTAGGGAGCAGCCAACTAACGGTGGGCTTAAAAGCGGATAACGGGACGAATATCATTGGGCAAACATTTACCCTTGCTTTATCGACTAAAATAACAGCCGCACTCGATACACAAAAAATCAGCTTATTAAGTAAAAATAACAATCACCAGATCACACCTTACTTATTTGCAACGCCAGCTGGCGATGCTAAATATTTAAATTTAGCAGCACAAAACCAAACACAGCTTACTGATCCGTGGCTATTTACAGGTTATAAATTATTAAATCGAGTGTTTAGAACCTGCCAACAACATCAGCGCAAACTGGTTAATTGCGATGTCGAGCTGAGTAAGTTAATGGCAAAATTACCTCAGCCGAGCAACCATACAGCCATAAATGCTGAACTTGCAGTTATATTTAACCGCTATAAAACCCTATTAGGTAATAGTGGTTTTAGCGCACTCAGTGGTATTAATTCTGGTGTTTACTATCACCACAACAAAGCCTTTTTACGCGTCGAAAACCCTACCGATTTTGAGCTGCAATTGGCCGCCCAAGTTAGCTTTGCAACTGCAGGTAAGGTGCTTAACAAGCACCATCTCCGTCAGCTCTTAAAACCCGGTATCCACAACATTCACTTACCAGCGTCAACACAAGCTCAAACAATTGTTGTCGAACAAGATCTTAATTGGCAAGGATTAAATAAAACCCGTGAAATTAGTGCTGCTAATGTCCCTTTCAACGGAGTTAGGATGACACTCACTCAGACTAAAAATAACGCGGGTGATTGGCTATTTACCGCGACCCTATCAGGCCCTTATTCAGGTGCGACAACGGGGCAAATAACACTGACAGCTACGCCCTTTATACAGCTTGAAAGTGTAATGACACAAAAACACCCTGTGGAGATTGCGCCTTATGCAGTACAAAACTATCAATTTAAATTCACAGCGAGTAGCGAACCGATGTTGATCACCGTCACTGCGTTATTAGATGTCGATGGGGAGGAGATCCGACTTATCAAACGGTTAAACTTATAATTTAGTTAGCAGCTAAGAAATAACCTCTTAGCTGCTTTGCTTTAGCCACAACTCAACGACCCGTTGGCACGTCCCTAATATCGCCAAATGCTTTATAAATAAAGACAAAATAGAATTTAGTCCGTAAAATTAGTATCCTTGATTTTAGTCATGGTTACATATATGATAATGCCTATCATTTACAATCATCTTTTCGGATCCACTTTCATGAAAGCAGTATTTAAATCAGCTACCACCTTAGGTGTGAGCCTTCTCTTAGTATCAGCATTTGTTGCGCAACCTGCATTTGCTAATGGCCCTATTGGCGAACATGTAAATCACTTACAAGCAAATATCAAAGATTACTCAGAAGAAGTTGAATGGATGATCGGCAAAGTCGATACCATGGTAAGCGACTATGAAAGCAAAGGCGTAAAAGCAGTAAAAAGCGATGACCTAATCGAGTATTGGGAATCAGTGAAGTTTCACAGCGCGATTGAAACAAATTTTGTGCCGGTATATGCGTCAATCTGGCAAGGTATTTATGGCGTAAAAATGGCCATTGATAATAACAAGCCGGCGACTGAAGCTCGTAAAGAACAACAAGCGATGAATGCTGCCTTGTGGCAAGGTCTTGGCGCAGTTAAACTAGCGGCGCAATTTCAACAAAAAGGTTTGCTTGCAAACGTTAAAGCAACTGCAACCACAAGCATGACTCAAAGTGCTACAATCGATGAAATTAAACATAAACTTGATCGTGTCATTGCCAAATATGCAGAGCGCTTAAGTGATGAAGCAACCAGCATTGTGCACGATACTTATCTTCACCTATTTGAAGGTGTTGAAGGCACACTTATCGAACAAGATGCCAAACTTGTTGAAATATTAGAAAAAGATTTTAACGTGACACTGCCAAAAGCAATTTCAGATAACAAAAGTGTTGATGAAGTACGCGATGTGGTAAGTAGCATGCACACTAAATTAGACCGCGCCAAGGTATTACTCGAAAAAGCCGAAAAAGCACGTAAGGATGTATTTTAAGTGAAGCGTAGGACCTTTATACAAGGCCTAGCTGCGTTTGGGGCAATCGGTGCATTACCATTGCCTCTTTCTCGCGCACTAGCTGCCAACATAGCAAACCCAGTTTCTGTTGATGACTTACCTAAACTTGAAGGTGAGCTGACCTTATACCTAGGTCGTGGTGAAGGTGGTTTGTATGAAAATGTGCTACAAGCAATTCAAGACAGAAACCCCAACTTTAAACTAGGCATTCGTCGTGGTCCTACAGCAGCTTTAGCCAATACCATTGTTGCTGAAGCAAAAGCAGGGGTGCGTAGAGCCGATTTGTTTTGGGCTGTTGATTCTGGCGCTATTGGCTTGGTTTCAGATGCCGGCCTTGCACAACCTATTCCGAGTGATCTATCAGCGCAGTTGCAACCACAGTTTCGCTATAAAGATTGGGCCCCTGTCACCGGTCGTGTGCGCACCATACCCTATAACACTTCGCGTTTGACCAAAGAGCAAATTCCAACCAGTATTATGGACATTGCTGATAGTGACTTAAGCATTGGCTGGGCACCTGCGTATGCATCGTTTCAATCATTTGTAACGGCAATGCGTATTCTCGAAGGTGACGATAAAACAGCGAAATGGCTGAAAAAGATTAAGAAGCGTGCTAAAACCTATGCCGGTGAGTTGGGTGTAGTAATGGCCGTTGAACGTGGTGAAGTGGATATTGGTTTTGCTAATCACTATTACACCTTACGTTTAAAATCAGGCAAACCAGATGCCAAACTTGATTTAGCATTTACCCAACAAGATGCTGGCTGTTTAGTCAATGCATCAGGTATTTTGGCATTGAACGACGATCCTCTTGCCACTCACTTTATGCGCTATTTATTAAGCATCGAAGTGCAAGGTTACTTGGCTCGTGAAGCCTATGAAATTCCGCTGGTAAATGGTGTCCCTCTACCTGAAGGGTTACCATCTTTAGCCAATATTTCACCACCCAAAGTGGACTTAACACAGTTAGCTGATCTTCGGCCAACCATAGCTTTGATGCGAAATAGCGGCGTACTGTAATGCGACTACCAGCTTCTTACCCAATGGCGCTGCTTGCAGCGCTTATTGTTTTATCTCCTATCTTTATTTTAATAACGCTGGCCACTGATGCCAGCTCTTTGTTTGATAATCATAATTTAAGTATTCTCGGCAATACTTTGTCCTTGATGGTATTAACGGTCATTGGTTCTATTTTAATCGGAGTACCGTTAGCATTTATCAGCGCTTATGTGCGCTTACCGTTTAAAAAAGTATGGTTGGTGTTTTTTGCCGCGCCTCTAGCCATTCCCAGTTACATAGGTGCATTTACGCTTTATGCGGCTTTTGGCTCCGGCGGAGAGATACATAATCTACTTGGTATTGAACTGCCATCGATGGATGGACTCAGCGGCGCAGCTATTGTCATGACTCTTTACACATTTCCATTTGTAATGATGACTACCCGCTCATCTTTACTTAGTCTTGATGCAAGCATGGTTAATGCGGCCCGCACCTTAGGTATGTCGATGACCGAAAGTGTATTTAAAGTCATCTTACCCCGTGTAGTAAATGGCATTGCCGCAGGTTCGTTATTGGTCGCCCTGTATACTTTGTCTGACTTTGGCACACCTGCAATGATGCGCCTTGATACCTTTACCCGGGTTATTTATGTCGAGTACAATGCTTTTGAGTTAAGTCGTGCGGCAATGTTATCGTTACAGTTGTTGGTGATTGTGGGCTTTTTACTGTTGATTGAGTCACAAATTAAAACGGCTAGCGAACGCCATGGCCGGCCATTAATTTTGTTTCCTAGTAAGTGGCAACTAGCGGCTATGTTTGCCACTTTTGCGCCTATTTTATTATTAGCCATTGGCTTACCTCTGGCGATATTTTCGCTGTGGTTAGCGCGTGATGGCTTTAGCTCATTTGATTTTAGCATCGCGTGGAATTCAGCGTATGCCTCAGCCATTGCTGCAGTGGTTGCGGTGATTGTAGCTATCCCTGTTGCCCATGCTGCACTTAGCGGTAAAGCGGGTCGTCTCATGGAGCGTGTTACTTACTTTGGTTTTGGTATTCCAGGTATTGTAATGGGCACCGCGCTAGTTTACGGTGGTTTGCAATTGCCGTTTTTATATCAAACATTAGGGCTGTTGATCATTGCCTATATGCTGCGTTTTTTACCCTTAGCGGTAGGCTCTGTGCGCACTAGCACTGAGCACCTTGATCCAAGTTTAGTTAAATCTGCGCGGGTCTTAGGCGCCAGTCCGCGCGAAGCATTTACCCGCATAACTTTACCACTCACAATGCGTGGGATCATAGCCGGTGCCGCTTTAGTATTTTTAGAATCCATGCGTGAATTAGAAGCAACCTTATTACTTGGCCCAACTGGCTTTGAAACACTATCGACTTATTTATGGCGTGTTTATGAGGCGGGCTATTTTGGTCGTGCTGCTATTCCTGGGTTATTGTTAGTACTGATTTCTGCGTGCGGTTTAGCTATTATGATGTCTGGCGAAAAACGTAACCAACTCGAACATTGAGGATTTAAATACAAATGCTATCTGTAAGCCAGTTGTCTATAGATTATGGCAGTAACCGTGTAGTAAGCGACCTAAATTTGTTGCTTGGTGAAAGTGAAATTCTCATGCTAGTAGGCCCTACGGGCTGTGGTAAAAGCACAATTTTACAAGCGCTCGCCGGACTAATTCCTATTAGCGAAGGTGAAATTAACTTAGGTAAATGGCAGGCTACCCCAAAATTGACTGTGCCGCCTGAAAAACGCAGCGTAGGTATGGTATTTCAAGACTTTGCGTTATTCCCTCATTTAACCGTTGAGCAAAACATTGGCTTTCGTTTAAAAGATACCGCCGTTGCTGATCATTGGATAGCCCTTCTGGGTCTTGATGATTTTCGTCATAAAAAGCCAGCCACCCTTTCAGGCGGTCAAAAACAACGAGTTGCACTAGCACGTACCCTTGCCCACCAACCTGACTTTGTGTTACTTGATGAGCCGCTTTCAAACCTTGATGCGGCACTAAAAGATATGCTGCGCTGGGATATCCGAAATGCCCTGAAAAAAGCTGGCGTGCCTGCAATTTGGGTGACTCATGATCAAGAAGAAGCTTTATCAATAGGCGATCGTGTGGGTGTGCTCAAGGCCGGAAAAATCCAGCAACTTGATACTCCTGAGCGTTGTTTTAGTGTGCCCAACAATCGCTTTGTTGCACGTTTTTTAGGTGAAGCAAGTTTCATTAGCGGTTTTTTTGATAATAATCAAGCAACTACAGCCATCGGCAATGTGCCCGCTCTAGCCGTAGATTGCCAACAAGGTGAGGTGGATGTCCTACTTCGCCCCGACGATGTAATGCTAGTACAAGGTGAGATCGGCAACAACGGTGTGGTCGTATGGGTACGCTTTGAAGGAGGGAGTCGTTTATGTGCAGTAGAGCTTGCCTGTAAAACAGTGGTTACTAGCCGCGTAAGCCACGAAGTCGTGGTATACCCTGGCGATAGCGTGCATGTATCATTAAGTACTTCGCATCCACTCGCGGTGTATAAACGAGTAACCTAAACTCACTTTAACGCTTAAGTTACAACACTAAAAAAAGCCCATCTAGATGGGCTTTGCTGTAGGTGCTTTACTTTTTGAATATGATAATTTTAACGACACCCTTGGCTATTAAAATCAACCACTAGACTTGCACCAGTACTATTGCCCGACACCTTTAAATAACCCCAATATTGGCTTTGATCACTAATATAAATACATTCGCTATTGCCGCTATTACTGGACTGAGCCTGTTCATTACTGCCATTTGGCCAGCTGCTGTTTGAATAACTTAGGCTGATGTCGCCACTGCCATTAGCGGTGGTTATCGCCACACCACTTTGACTTTGAACGTCAGCAATACTAAACCACATAGGATCGCTGTTACCCAAACAAATCACTTCACCGTCATTTAAACGGCCATTGCTACGACTACCTTGGGTAGCACATGCATCAGGTACACTACTGCTTGCTCCTGTGTATGAAGCGGTTAATTGCACATTATCAAACATGTTATAGCCACGAACCATTACTTGATAAACACCTGCTTGCGCAGGATTTATTACACATTGTTCACTATTACCACCGACATAAGGACGACAATCATAACTATCCATTGTTGGTGTAGCAGCATAACTCACATATAAATCAGCATCGCCCGTGCCACCACTTAAGCTAAACACTAAGTCGCTGGCACCTTGCGGTACATCAAAGCTAAAATACAACAGCTCATCTTGCTCGCCAGCAATAGTCATTGGTTGAGCATTTATCAACTCGCCGTTACCAACGCTGCTATCCTCTTCAATACTAGCCAATGTTGATGCGATTTGGCTGGCGCCTTGGTTATCAACAACCGTTAACGATACGCTATATTGTCCTGATGTTGTATAAGTATGCACCGGGTTTGCTTGATTAGAACTACTGCCATCACCAAAGCTCCACTGATAACTAACAATTGAGCCGTCACTGTCAATACTGCCATTGCTCGTAAAATTGATCTCATTGTTTTGCATACCGGCATAAGGTCCATTGATGTATGCGATTGGTGGCGTATTAGTGGTTGTACCTGCAACTAAGTCATCACACCATTGTACAAACTCGTTTTCATAATTATTTGCCCACTGCACAGTTTTCGCTTTATAAGCACTCCAATTACCAATGCGTGTATCTGCAAGCATGGCATTAATTTCACTGTAATGGCGTTCGAACATAAAGCGCACAGCTAAGTAACCCCAGCGATAAATACGGTCTTGATCAAAACCGTCATAGTTAGTGGCAAATACTTGCGCTAAGGTATAACGCGAACCATCACTGATGGTATTTTTAGCGGCGTCATTATTATCAAGATTAGCAACATATTCTGCAACGCCTTCTGACCACCACACGATATCTTCAGTTGGTGAATTAAAGTTTCCATATAAATCAAAACGACCATCTAAGTAATGCACATATTCATGCTCTAGATTCCACACGTAATGCTCAGCATTGGCGTAGCTCGCCTCATAGGCAATAAAATTTGCTTGATTACCCACAACTGCGGGGTCACCTTCTAAATACATGCCGCCATTATTGGTGTTAATGCCAAAAATCGCACCTGCGTATTTACTATAATCATCGCTGCTATCAAATATATTTACTTGTAAAAAACTATTGTTATCATCGGCAACTGGGGTGTTATTGGTGGCAAGTTTAGTGTGAAATAAACCTTCTTCTGCGCCCATTGCAGCACATGCAGCTGTATGTTGTGCTGAAGCCATATTTTGTGAGCGAATTTTAATAGTGCTACTACAGCTATAATTTTGCGAAAGCGCTTGCTGAGTAAGTTCATCAACAAATCCACAAATACCATAGTCATTACAATCAGCGTAATAACTGACAGAATCTGCCGCCGCAAGCCATACTGCATCACCATAGCCAAAGCTGTTATAAGTACTAAAAACCGCTTTTAAGCCAGTATCAACAGTAGCTTGAATAGCAGTGTCGGAATACTGCTTAAGGCGCGCAAGCTCACTGGCTGCATTAACAATTAAATATTGTGCGTCAGAGTCAATCATCCACTGCTTTTGGGTAAATGCATTCAGCTTAGTAACTAAATCAGTATCGCTAGCTACAGCTGTAACAAATGCATCATTCCACTGGCCGCGATAAAGCAAAGTAAAAATACCATTCACCGCACTGCGTATATTCCATTTTGCAGCATAGCTTTCGTTAAAACGCGTTAGCCACTGTTTCACCACATACAAGTAACGATGTTGCTGTTCAGCGCTGTCCATCGTAATGATCACTTCAGAAAGCGTTTTACCATGGCCGTCATTATCGTCATAAAAATGGCTGTTGTTTACAAAAGCATCTATCGCATCAATTACGGCAGGCGTAATCCAAGAGCTAAAGCTCACGTTGTCGTTGTAAAATTCCGCATAAAAACCAGCTCGTAAATATAGGAACAATGCCTCGAGTTCAATGTCACCACCGCCAGCATAAGTCTGTGAGAGTGACTTTGCATGATTAGCAACCGCATACATATTATCAGAACTAAATACTAGGCTCTGAGTTGATGCTGATGCACTAAATAGTTCATTAACACAGCCACTACCTTGATTTTTAAGCTCAGTAATAATGCTCGTTGAACTAGCATTAGCCAGTGCATTTAAATCGCAGCTGACTGTGGCCGCTTGGCTACGCATCATTAACATACTAAATTTTTGGGGTTGTGATTGCAGCTGTGCTATTGGTGCTTTTTCATTATGGCCGTGTTCAACGCCATGATGATGCACACGTTCAACAATCGCAGCTTGTGGCTTGAATACGCGCTGATGGGTCGTATTAGCAAGCGCCATAGAGCTTGCTCCTAATAAAGGTAACGCCAAAATCAATCTATTCATTTTCATAATTTACCTTTGATAAATTTTATTATTTCAATCCAGAACGGGTTATCGAGGACGTAATTTGCAACATATAATCGCCATTACATACAATATACTTTGCCTAAAACTAAAAAAATTTTAATTCATTAGTTGTAGCAAAATATAAAACACCAGCACTTTATCATCAAAAAGGGTACATATGTAAAGATATAAATGATAAGGCGACTTTGTGAAAAATCACCCAAACAGTAACGTGTGAGTTAGTAAGCTAGCAGATATAAAAAAGCCAGTACTTTATTATTAATAACAACCACTTTCTAGTTCATTCTTGTTCCTAATACCTAATTACGTAACTTGCTATACACGCTACAATATAATTAACACTTTGATTTAGCGTGAAATATGGTAATTTATTAGTGAATCGCGTTCACTATCATGAGAAGTCGTATGACCCAAAAAAAACATTGGACATTAAAAAGCATCGCCAAAGAATTAGGCGTTTCTAACGCCACCGTTTCAAATGCATTTAATCGTCCAGATCAACTATCAAAAAGTCGTCGCGAGTCTATTTTATTGGCGTGTAAAGAGCTTGGCTATTTTGGACCCAATAAAGCAGCGCAATCATTACGCCGTGGTAAATTTAATATTGTTGCGCTGGTATTACCTGACAGTATTGAGTATATGGTGTCGGATCCTGTGGCCAGTAGTTTTATGCGTGGTGTGGCTTCTATCCTTGAAAAAAACAATATTAACTTATTATTATTTTCGGGAAATAGTCAAAACCTTAACAGCGTATTAGATTTTGTTGATGGCTTTATTTGTTATGGTCGTCCGCGCAATCAATCACTTGTAGATCAATTAAAAATTGTACCCAAACATGTGGTTACCGTTGATTTTGATATTGATCGTAATGCCTCAGTAAACATAGATAACGAACAAGCTAGTTATGAAGTGGCTAAACACGTATTAAAAAGCAGTGCTGATCAGGTCGCTATATTGGGACTGCGGTTATTAGATGAAAATGTATTGTGTCGTGTATATGAGCATCATGAATGCGAAGCCGGTCAATCAATTGCACATCAAAGATTACGAGGTTATCAAAAAGCATTAAGCGAAGTTAACATTACCTTAGGTGACGATAGAACTTGGAATATTCCAGAAAGTAGCGAACGTTATGCAAGCATCGCAGCAAAAGAGGCGCTCAACTGCATACCTAGACCCAATGTATTACTTTGTATGAGTGATCTTATTGCCCTCGCGGCAATTCGCGAAGCAGTTAAAATAGGTATAAAAATACCCCAAGAATTGCGAATTGTTGGATTTGATGGCATTGATGAAGCGCAGCGCTCTATGCCAACATTAACAACAATTCATCAAAATAGTGAAGAAAAAGGATCGTTAGCAGCTAATTTATTTATTAGCAAAGAAGAGCAAAAAGCACTTATCAACTACCAATTACAGTTAGGTCATAGTGGCTGATAAGTGACTGATTGTAAGTTTTAATTTAATTTAACAAATCATTTAGTGAGGTGAGTATTTGCTCATTCCCAGTGCGTTCAATTATTAACGCTTCGCGACGTGAAAAATTAACTTCTAGGACAATTTCACTGTCGTTTAATAGCCACTTTAAAGCACAACTATTGTCATCACCTTCAACACTAAACTCACCTGCAAAGGCACTGTGAGTATTACGTATCTCAATTAATTTTAGTAATCCCTGTACAACAGGCTTTGCAAGAGACTGCGCAATGATATCAGCATCTAAATATGGACGATTAATATCACGACCTACATTTGATTTTGCTAGTAACGCCATATCATTTTCAGCTGCGAATAAGCCACCGTAGTAAACTTGTGGTACGCCGGGTGCAAAAAATTGAATCGCGCGCGCAACTAAATAGTCAAAATCATTTGCACCTAACGCATTGTAATAAGTGCAATTTACTTGGTACAAGTCGACATTACTGGCAGCAGCCCCAGTTGCTTGGCGGCTTTGGTTATTGCTATTTGCATGAATAGTTTCAACTAGATTATCAATTTGCGCTGCATTTAATAATCCTGGCTTATCACCCATTGGACCCGCATCAATAATACCAATGCCATCGTGGGTATCGAGTACTGTTAAGCAATTACGTGGTGAAATATTTAACCACTTTACAAGTGCATCACTATTATTGGTAAATAAGCTGTGCAAAATCAATGGTGGTAATGCGAAGTCATAAACCATATTGACCCGCTTTGCGACGTCAACTTGAGTTTGATAATGGCTGTGAATTTCAGCAATTGTTTCCATACCCAATGCATTAGCTTGCGCCGATAACTTATCTAAATAATCAAACGTTTCATCTAGCATAAAGCAGTTTGTGCCAGCTTGCTTAATCGCGTAACCCGCCGCATCTAAACGAATAATATTAACGTTATTAGCAGAGAACTTTGTTAATACATTATTTAAATACGCAACGCCCGCAGCAACTTTAACATTAATGTCGATTTGATTATCGGTAAACGTGGTCCAAAAATCATACGTTTGACCATCGCCACATGGCATTGGAGTAAAACAACTGCCAGGGCGCGGGCGATAAATCGCTTTTTGCTCGGCGTCACTCATACCATTTGGAAAGACATCTTCTTTAGTTAAAAATAAATCCCAAAACGGTGATGCTTTACCTTTTGCTAGTACATCCTGAAACTGAAAGGATTGCGCCGATACGTGGTTCACAATCAAATCGGCCATCAGATCATAGTCTGCTCCTAACACTTGAATGTCTTGCCAAGTACCGATCCGTTCATCCACGGCACTATGATCAATAGGGTCAAAGCCTGCATCACTACCATCAATTGGATTGTAGAATGGCAATAGGTGGACACCTCCGAACACGCCGTGTAATGGACCATTTAAAAGTGCGGTCAATGCGTTGATATCTTGGCCAGTGATTCGATCAGCATATGTGATCAATTGAACTTTATTCTTCATCATTGTGTGATTACCATGTTGAAACTTAATCGATTAAGATATATCTTTAACTAGCAAGTAAGAATTTACAAGTAATTTTTAATAATTTTACATACAAAAATCGTGGCTCACGTAATACTACAATAAGTAACTAACTGACTTACTAAGTGTTAACTGAGCATTTAACGAGGAAAAAGTACATGACAAAATCACACACACACGTAAGCAGCGATCCGTTGCAACAAATACGCTGGCTTACATATATGATGTTTTTTATGTTTGCCATGACTTCTGATGCGGTGGGCATGATCATACCTGAACTTATTAAAGAGTTTGGTTTAAGCATGACCCAAGCAAGCGCGTTCCATTATGCACCTATGGCGCTAATTGCTTTTAGTGGATTGTTTTTAGGTTTTTTAGCAGACAGTTTAGGGCGTAAAACAACCATCATGCTAGGCCTTTTAATATTTTCGGCGAGCTGTTTCTTGTTTGCGTTTAGCACCAGCTTTACCTTCTTTTTATTGCTACTTTGCTGCATAGGCTTAGCCATTGGTTTATTTAAAACGGGTGCGCTTGCGTTACTTGGTGATATTTCACATAGTAACGAAGATCACACTAAAACGATGAATAAGGTAGAAGGCTTTTTTGGCATAGGCGCCATTGTAGGGCCAGCTCTAGTAGGCGTCTTACTGGTGCAAAATGTAAGCTGGACTTACCTGTACATTATTGCAGGTGTAATGTGTTTAATTCTCGCTTTACTAGCGTGGCGTGCAGACTACCCAGCCGTTGTAAAAACCACAGCAAAGCCCACTTCGCTTGCCACCACCATGAAAATGATCAAAAATCCGTATGCGCTAGGTTTTTCTCTGGCAATTGCCCTTTATGTGGCCACGGAGGTTGCTATTTATGTATGGATGCCTACGCTGTTAAAAGATTACACTGGCTCTTGGCCACTACTTGCAACCTATGCATTGACAATATTTTTTGTACTGCGTGCCGCAGGGCGATTTATTGCCGTATGGTTACTAAACCGCTATAGCTGGCAAGGTGTTATGGCCTATTTAAGCTTAGGCATTGCGCTGTGTTATGTCGGTACATTATTCGGTGGCGTTGATTGGGCTGTGGGTTTATTGCCGCTTTCGGGGTTATTTATGTCGATGGTTTATCCGACTTTAAACTCTAAAGGTATATCCTGCTTTGCAGTGCAACAGCACGGTGCTGTGGCGGGCGTGATATTATTTTTTACCGCACTTTCGGCGGCTTTAGCACCCTTGTTCATGGGTATGATCAGCGATTACTTTGGCCATGTGCGTTACGGTTTTTATTTAGCTACGGGCTTTGCTGTCATTTTATTTTTAGCTATGCTGTTTAATTATTTTAAAGATCCATCAGCAACGGCTTTACAGCAAGATAACCCTGTAACTGAGTAAACCTATATTCTAAGACAATAAAAAATACTTTATAAATCAATGAATGAATAAAAAAAGAGCAAATTAAGCACAAAATAATTTGCTTCTTGTAAAATATTTGTTATTTTTACTTAATCGATTAAGTAAAAATACAAATCCAATTGGGTTCAACACAACGAGGCGTAACCATGACAACACACAACACACCTTTATATTTAATCAGTGCTTTAGCGCTGGCTGTAAGCCAAGGCGTTTATGCACAACAACAAGAGCAAAACACACAAGCGCAAGCTAACAAAGGTCTTGAGACTATCGTTGTAACCGGTGTACCACGTCGTACAACCATTATGGCATCAAGCTCATCAGTGAGCAGTTTATCGCTTGCTCAAGTTGAAGTATCTACACCGCGTTCAACTGCTGAAGCGTTTAGAATTATTCCGGGCGTACGCTCAGAATCAACCGGCGGTGAAGGTAACGCAAACATTGCTGTACGCGGCTTACCTGTGGCCTCTGGTGGTGCTAAGTTTTTACAATTACAAGAAGACGGTTTACCCGTTATGCAATACGGTGATATTGCTTTTGGTAACGCTGATATATTTATGCGCCTAGATAATACCGTACAAACTATCGAATCAATTCGTGGTGGTTCGGCCTCGACTGCAGCAAGTAATGCACCGGGCGGCATAATTAACTTTATATCTAAAAATGGTGAAAATGAATCAGGCAGTGTTTCTACAACACTGGGCCTTGATTACGACACTATTCGTACAGACTTTGAATACGGCACTTACCTTAGTGATAGCGTACGTTTTCATGTAGGTGGTTTTGTGCGCCAAGGTGAAGGCCCGCGTGAAACAGGTTACACATCAAATAAAGGTGGGCAAATTAAAGCCAACCTTACCAAAGACTTTGAAAACGGTTACGTGCGTCTTTATTACAAACATTTAGATGACAAAAGCGTGGGTTACTTACCAATGCCAATGTATGCAAATGGTGACTCAATCCCTGGGTTTGACGCACAATCGGATACACCACACTCGGCATTATTTACTAAAACAGTGCGTTTAAATGGCGAAAATCAAATTAGTAGCGGCGATATTCGCGATGGCATGAACCCGCAAGTTGACTCAGTGGGTTTTGAAGCCGTATTTGACTTAGATAACGATTGGCGTATTGAAAACCGTTTTCGTAAATCCTCTGTTAGCGGTAACTTTAATTCACTTATTCCTGCTGAAGTAGGCAGCGCGACTGCTATTGCACAAAGTATTGGCGGCGCAGGTGCAACGCTTAGTAATGCAAATACCGGAGCTGCATTTAATGACGATTTAGCCATGCGTATTCATACGTTTGACGTCACAATGAACGACTTTGACTCTATTGTGAACGACTTCAAACTAACTAAATCACTAAGCGATGATACAAGCGTTACGTTTGGTTACTATGCTTCAACGCAAAATATTGCTATGTCATGGTTATGGAACTCTTACCTAATGGAGCTTAAGGGCGATAATGCGGCGCTACTAAATGTAACAGCTGCTGATGGTACAGCGTTTTCTGAAAATGGTTTATATGCATACGGAACGCCTTTTTGGGGTAACTGTTGTCAGCGTGATTACGATACAGAATACGATACCCGCGCCCCGTACGTTTCATTTTCAACAAAAGTGGGTGATGTAAGTATTGATGCCAGTGCTCGTTACGATAGTGGTGAAGCACGCGGCAACTATGCAGGTGCCGTTACCTCAACGGTCGATATGAATCGCGATGGAGTGATTTCAGTTCCTGAACAAAATGTAGCAGGCATTGATACCGCAAATGCTAGCCCAGTAAATTACGATTGGGATTATGCATCCTATTCAATTGGGGCTAACTACCAAATAGATTCAAGCCTTGCGACATTTGCAAGACTGAGTAAAGGTGGCCGCGCAAATGCTGACCGACTTTTATTTGGTAAAGTACGCGCTGACGGTTCGGTTGCTGATGAAGATGCCGTTGATGAAGTAAACCAGTATGAATTTGGGGTTAAAAAACGTTTTGATTCACTCTCAGTTTTTGCAACAGCGTTTTATGCAGAAACAGAAGAGCAAAACTTTGAAGCAACATCGCAAACCTTTTTTGACCGTGAGTACGAAGCAAAAGGGATTGAAATTGAATCAACTTACTTCATCGATGCATGGGATTTTCGTGGTAACTTAACATGGACAGATGCAGAAATTGCTAAGGATGCACTTACACCTGAAGTGGTAGGTAATACGCCACGCCGCCAAGCTGATTTAATCTACTCTTTAATGGCTCGTTATAGCTTTGATAAAGGTGCTGCCGGTGTCAACTTTATTGGTACTACTGATGCTTACGCTCAAGACAATAACGACCTTAAATTTGACGGTTACACTCAAGTAAATGGCTTTGTAAGTTACGATTTATCTGAAAACCTTAATATTGCACTTAATGTAAATAACTTATTCGATACGGTAGGTATTACAGAAGCTGAAGAAGGCTCAATTCCAGATAATAACATTATTCGCGCCCGTACTATTAATGGCCGCACAACATCAATAACGCTTAAATACGCGTTTAACTAACCATCTTTAGTGTAACAAGCGCTGAAGCTATGTTTTTCAGCGATTGTTACACTAACTTTAATTAGTTTTAATAATTCTCCCTTGAATTTTGACCTAGCTCTGCTGGGTTTTTTAGGATTTACACTATGACCAAATTACTTAGCCTCGGCGAGCTACTTATTGATATGCTGCCACAAGATTCTCAAAACAGTGCTTATTTGCCCATTGCAGGAGGTGCCCCTGCCAATGTAGCGGTAGGTTATGCAAAGTTAGGCGGCAAGGCTGCTTTTTGTGGCGGTATGGGTGATGACTACTTTGCTAAACAATTAAGTAAATCGCTTGAGCAATATAAAGTAAGTACAGAGTACTTATTTACGATTAAAGACTCTCAAACGGCCATGGTTATTGTGAGTTTAGATGAAACCGGTGAACGCAGCTTTAATTTTTATCGCCACAATACCGCCGATTTACTGTTAACGAGTGATCACTTAAGCCATATCAAATGGGATGAATTGAGTACCCTACACTTTTGTTCCAACACGTTAACCAATCCAGCCATTGCAAACACCACCGTGTGTGCTTTAAAGCTGGCTAAAAACAACCATAAACTCGTTAGCTTTGATGTAAATTTACGCTATAGCTTGTGGCAAAATAGCAATGACATTGAACACAATGTACATGCGTGTTATGCCTATTGCGACATTGTTAAGCTATCGCGTGATGAGCTGAACTTTTTAGCTGAGCAAACACAGCAAGCACCTGATGATTACTTACAGTCTATTTTAAATATAGGTGTAAAATTGGTATTTTTAACCGATGGCCCTGCACCGGCAATGGTTTACCATAAAGGGTTTATATTAAATGAATCGGCGCCAATCATTAATGCTGTGGATACTACCAGTGCCGGTGATGCGTTTATTGCAGGCGTGTTATATTATTTAAATCACACCGATGAAAATAGCTCGCTTATCGAAAAAATTAATAATGAACACCTAGTAAAACACGCTTTAAGTTTTGGTTTGCGTTGTGGCTCTAAAGCCTGCTTAGCCAAGGGGGCATTTCCCGCATTACCTACACTTCAAGAGGTATAATACCAATCCGCAATAATACTTAATCATTTTACGAGGCTAAACGTGTCGCTATCTGCGTTAAAAAATTCTCATTTAGAACAACTAAATAGCAAATTTTTTGCCTAGCTATCAACACGTTTTTCCAGCCTCAAAATAGATCACTTAATTAAGCGAATTGATATAAATACTTTAAAAATAAAAGCCGATTATGGCCTTTATTTAAGCATCCGCTTCTTCATCATTACTTTTTAACCATTCTAAAGCCGCAGTGGCGTTCTCAAAATATTGAATTTCACCTGATACAAACCAACTGCCTAATTTAGCGATGGTTGATTGCCAGTCCTTGTTGCCGTATATGGCTATTTTTTTAAACTCTTTGTTATGTTTTAAGCCAAGTTTTAAATCATCCCATGCGGCTCTAAGTTCCCAGCCATCAAGCTCAGTACCATCTATGAGTACATTAACAATAGGATGTTTAACTTCGCCAAGCGCAGAGTCAATCATCGGCGTGATCACCTCATAATCTTTGTGAGTGAGTGTACCTATAGCTTTTAAGGTTAAAAAAAACTCGCAACCAGAGCGCTCAATACCAATAGATAAGCCGTGTGTTAAATTTACCATAACCCGAACTCCATAATAATATGAGCATTGAGTATAGGTGATAGCTTAGTAACTAATAGTGAAGTAGATCAAAAAACAGGCACATCACTTTTATTGTGCCCATTTTAATTAAATGCTTAATTATGCATTTTTAAGCCGTGCTATTTGATTTTCAACATCTGTTAAATGACCGATTTTAAGCCACACTCTGGCTCCTTCACTGACTGCTGTTGCTTTAATTTCGCTGTTAGGCGGCACTCTTAACCAGCTGTGCTTTACTAATGTATCGCCCTGCTCTTCAAGCGAGCCTTCAAGAACTAAAAGCTCGCCCCCACCTAAGGCGTTTAACGATATTTCACTGTTAGGTGCAAATGCAAAAATACTCACCTCTTCAAAGGCATCTTTATAAAGAGAAACTACATTTACATTACTAAACTCAGGGTGAGGAACACTGCACATGGTATTAGTTTGCAAGCGAACATGCTCTCTATCCTCTGGCTGAAACTGCCATAATTTCACAAATATAACGCACCCATTTTCAGAGCTTGGTGTATGTTTTGACTCAGGCGGATTGCGAATATAATAGCCCTTGGGGAAATCACCATGTTCATCTTGAAAAACACCTTCAAGCACAATAAATTCTTCACCGCCGGTATGTGTATGGGCAGAAAAATGGCTGTTTGGCGCATAACGTACAATGCTGGTTGCGCGTGCAACCTCATTGCCCACTCTATCAAGTGGACGCCTATCAACACCCGCCATCGGTGAGGCTATCCATTCTAACGATTCGCTATGTACAACAACACGTACGCTAAAATCAGCTGCAATTTTCATATTTGACTCCATATCTAAACAGCAATACTTGGACGCTGAGCGACCTTTTCTTGCCATGCTATTAAATGTGATAGCTCACTAGGAATAGCTATTTTTGCAAAGCCTGCAAACACCAGACCGGCGTATAAAGTAATATCTGCAACACTGAAATTCTCACCAGCAACATAAGCAGAGTTAGCTAATACGCTATTAAAATAAACAAAGCCTTGGCGCGCTTTTTCACCTTGCTTTTCTCCCCAAGCAACATTTTGATAGGTTTCAAGCGCTGGGCCTAAACCATCCGTTGCATGATGAAAGTAACTGGCTACAGCATCAAGTACCATTGACTCCGCACGTTTTTGCATCATATTAATCACCGCACGTTCTTTTGCCTCAACACCGGTTAATGAAGGGCCTGCAAAAGCGGTATCAATATATTCAGTAATCGCGGTGCATTCTGCTATGAACGTTCCATCATCTAGCTCTAAAACAGGTACGCCTGCTGAGGGGTTTTTAGCTAAAAAGGCTTCAGTACGATGCTCACCATTTAATAAATCAACAGCAACAAATTCTACTTTGTCAGTCGCATTTTTTTCAGCAAGTGCAATACGTACACGTAATGGATTAGGAAAGTTTTCTACGTCATAAATTTTCATAATTATCTCTTTATATTTTTAACCACAGTTTGAACTAATATTGGCAAGATTAAACAACCTACCTACTGATAGGTAATTTATATTAAGATCTCGATCTTTGCAAACTAAAAATAAAAGAGCTTGAAAATAACTACCTACTGGTTGATAATTTTTTGCAGCGATATGAAGGAAGTTTTAAAATGACAAAAAAAGCAGCCCTGTTAAAAGCAGCAGAAAATAAGGTTAGACTTGGTGGCTATAGCAATTTTAGCTTTAGAGAGTTGGCGAATGAAATTGGTATTAAAAGTGCGAGTGTGCATTATCATTTTCCGACCAAAGCTGATTTAGGTGCTGAACTCGCGCATCAATACACTGATGCCTTTATCGCTGTGCTTGGCGAACCGGAGGCACATAAAGCAAACGGTAAAAATCCAATCGATATTTACACGCAATTATTTAGAAATGCGTTAGTGATGGATAAAAAAATGTGTTTATGTGGCTTACTTGGCGCACAAAGTGACAGCCTTCCTGATAAAGTGCGCGATGAAGTAAAACGCTTTTTCATTAAAAATTTAGTCTGGTTAACTCAAGCACATAAAATAAATGGAGAGCTTAATCCTGAACGTGCTGCGATTAAAACAGTGAGTTTATTAGAGGGCGCAATGATGATCAGCAACACCCTTGATGATATTCGCTACTTTGAGCAAGCTACTTTTTAACGGCTAATAGTTTGCCTGAACGGTTAGTGATCAAAAAGTTGATAAAGCTATTAACTAAATTACAACTCGATTAAACATAAAAAAGCGAGCCTTCACAAGGCTCGCTTTTACATTATTAAGATTACGATTTATTAAACTGCACGCACTTTATGCTTTGAATGCACTATCGCTAGTACTATAAAGCCTATTACCGCCACTGCTGCACCAATCGGTTTACCTAAATCACTTGATAAGTTTAACCCTATTGCCGCAGTCATTATGTATGACAAGGTCACTGCTGTAGCGATGACTGCAGGTACACTGGCAATCCAGTGAAATGTTCCACGGTCAAATAAGTACTTGGTCGCAAGCCATAACACACTCGTAGAAAGCAGCATATTTGAGAATGCGAAGTAGCGCCAAATCACAGAGAAATCAAGCTTAGTCATAAAGTAGGCAATCGTTAAAATAGGGATTGCTAGCAATAAACGATTACGCAAACTTTGCGGAATACTAAACGCATCAACCACTGTTAAACGAAGTGAACGAAACGCCGTATCGCCTGAGGTAATTGGGAATACTGCTACTGCAATAATCGCCATAATACCACCAAACACACCTAAATAACTGTTTGCTATATGGTTAACCACCAAACCTGGGCCGCCTAAATCAAGCATTGCTTTCAAACCTGCATAGCCTTCTGGGAAAGCAGCAATACCCGCTAATGCCCATACACAACCAACAATACCTTCACACATCATTGCGCCATAATAAACTGGACGAACGTATTTTTCGTTAGTTAGGCAACGTGCAATAATTGGTGCTTGCGTAGAATGAAAACCACTAATAGCACCACAGGTTATGGTAATAAACAATAACGGCCACGTAGGTAATCCATCTGGATTTGGAGTTAAAAAGTCATGGGCATGATCAGCTTCAAAATACGCTAAAAAATCACCAGCTACCGGTAAATGCGGCGCATTAATTAACAGTGATACAGCAATTGCAACCGTCATCACAATCATTAATAAACCAAAAACAGGGTAAAATTTAGTAATGATTTTATCAATTGGCAGTAAAGTAGCTAAAAAGTAATAAGCCAAAATAGCCAAAACCCAAAAGGTATTATTGGCAAATATAGTATCTTTAAATACGTCTAAGTTGCTTAATAATCCAGCGGGGCTCATTATGAATACCACGCCGACAAAAAACAGTAACATCGCCGTAAATATTAACATAAAGCCTTTAAATACAACGTTGTAATATTTACCTGCAATTTCTGGTAGGCTTTTACCATCCTCTTTGATACTCATAACACCTGAGTAAAAGTCGTGTACAGCTCCACCTAATACATTACCGAGTACGATCCAGACCAAAGCAATTGGTCCATATAGAGCACCGAGAATAGGGCCAAATATTGGGCCTACCCCTGCAATATTTAAAAACTGAATTAAAAACGCACGAACAGGATGAATTGCAACATAGTCAACACCTTCGCTAAAACGTTTTTGTGGTGTATCAATGGTGGCGTCCATACCAGCTTGTTTTTCTACAAAGGGACTGTAGAACTTGTAACCTAATATTAAAATAGTCAGGCAGATAAAAAAGATGATCATAAGCACGTTTCTCTTTTTGTAATATAGAGCGCGTTGTCAGTCGCCCCGAATTTCAAACTATGGGTAATCGTTGAACGTTAGCAGAGCCTGTTAAGATCCACAATACGACTATCTGATAATATTATTAGATGTTTGAAGTGCAGAGTTTAACTATCAGGAACAATATAGTAGGCAATAAAAAAGCCTTGCAGGGGAACAGCAAGGCTTGGGACTTCACGGGGAATTATTTAAATGTTAAGTGCACTTATTCAAATGTCACTGTTACGATATTTGAACATACATCTGCTGTAACACAAACTTGGTAATCATAGGCTGGCAAAGTTGCATTACGTAAGAAGTCACGGTGACGGCCGTTATCAGTCGTTGTTCCTACAAACTCACCATTGCGATATACATTAAGTGATTGAGCACCCACTTGCTCCCAGCTAAGATCAACACGCATAGTGTTTAAGCGGGTTTTATTCGCGCGGGTTAAACTCAACGCAATTGCAACATCACTCACAACCACTGTCTGTACTGACGAATCAGTATTACCTTCACTATCGGTTACAGTTAATGTTACTTGGTAGTTACCTGATTGCGCATAAGCGTGAACTGGATTTGCATCTGTTGAAGTTGCACCATCACCAAAGTCCCAGCTCCATTGTGTAATATCGTTATTTGCATCGCTGCTTGAATCCGTAAACGAGACTGTTAAAGCTTGTGCATCATAGTCAAAATCAGCTTGTGGTGGCTGCGGGGTTACCTCACCAATTGCACTAAATGTAAGTGACCAATTATTCAGTGTGCCAGTATCTGCCGCATAGGTATCTTCAACATGTAATACCCAATCACCCGTTGCCACTTCGCCATTAAAATCAGCTAAAGAGTAGCTTTGTACTATATCCTCTGCGCTACCGCCTGACTGACTATGCAATGTAGAACTTGTTCCTCTAGGCGAGGTTAACGTAACGATTAAATCACCAATGTAAGTATGTGAAATATCAATACTCGCTTGAGTTGCAAAAACAGTCAGTGGATCATTTACGGTGATCACAGAATCAACACCGTCAACATTGTTATCGGGGATTGCTACTGCGGTATCATTCGTATAGGTAAAATCATTTAAGCCAACAGGATCAACTAATAAGCTTACTGACTTCTGCTTAGCCAACTCGCCAGAAGATGCATTTACGCTAAAGTCATAGCGCCCCCATTGTGTTGACTCTTGAGTTGGCACACTAAGTATCACCACATCACCAGGCGTTGCAGTGTTTGCTGATAAACTAGCACCAGCTAAATCGCCAATTAATTCAAGGTCTACAACCCCTTGCCACTGGGCAATTGAGCCAATTTCAAATGTATATGTTGCCGTTTCACCGGCAGTGATCTGCTGAGCTGTTGGTGTAACAGATAGCTTAAAGCTTGGTGTAGGGTCTGCCTGCTCAAGAGCTTGATTAGCGTTTAAGCGTTTGCCCGATACGGTCTTCCCTGCCAGTTGTGCATTATCATCGCCACTATCCATAAGCAGCTGTTTAAGCTCACTTGTTGATAAGTCAGGATTGAGTGATAGTACCAAAGCAGCGACACCCGCAACATGCGGTGTGGCCATTGATGTACCAGAGTAAGTTGCATAACCATTACCCGGTACGGTTGATAAAATAGCACTCCCTGGAGCACCTAAATCAACACTGGTTAAACCCCATTGTGAAAAGTCTGACATATTATCGTTACGATCAGTGCTGGCCACTGACAACACGCTTTCATGCTCATAATTGGATGGATAATGTGGATTTTGGTCATTATCAACGGCGTCATTACCTGCAGCGGCAACAAATAAAATGTCAGCTTGTTCGCTGGCGGTTATCGCATCAGCAAGCGCTTGGCTAAAGCCACCACCGCCCCAGCTATTATTTAGTACGCGAACATTTACACCCGCATTTTTCAGACTCACCATATAGTCAATACACTTAATAGCGTCGGATGTAGAGCCACTGCCTGATGCATCTAAGAACTTACAACCAACAATCGCCGCTTCATGATTAACACCCACAACACCATTATTGTTATTACCTGCAGCGCCGATTGTCCCTGAGACATGCGTACCGTGACCTTGGTCATCCATTGGGTCGCCAACATTTGTAATGGCATTAATACCATGCACGTCATCAATGTAGCCATTACCATCATTATCGATGCCATCGCCTGCGATTTCATTCGGGTTTATCCACATATTTGCCGTTAAATCACTATGACTGTGATCTACACCAGTATCGATAACGCCCACAACGACATCTTTACCACCTGTTGTAATTGACCATGCTTCGAGTGCATCTATATCCGCATCGGCCGTCCCACCAGATTGGCCTTCATTGTGTAATCCCCACAACTTTGAAAAATCAGGGTCATTGGGAGCCGTAGCAATACTCACGCGATAATCTGGCTCAACATATTCAACCGCTGCATGTGTTTGCAGTAATTTAATTGCTTGCTTGGTGCTCATGCCAGTTACTTCAAACTTAGCTAGACGACCAGATAAAATCGACGAATAGTTGTCATCAACACCATCTTTATTTAAATCACTTACTTTAGCTTTTACTAAACTGCGGGCTTGACTACGCATTGCCACAGAAGTGCCTTTTTTATACATAACGAGCAATGAGTCTTGAGAAGCTCGTGCTGAAGGCTCTGCAGCAATGGTTGTTACTTGTGCTGCAGCTAAACATGGCAAAATAGCCAAGCTTAAAATAGATAATTTAGTTTTCATATTTTGTATCCATAGTTAGAAATATTAACTTAGCTTTGTTACTAAGTTTCGCTAACTTCACTACTTTTGAAATATCACTGGCAAGCACCATAAATGACAGAGAAAACCTAAACCAGACAAGAAAAATTCAATAAATTACTAAAAAACCAGTCTTTAACACTGTTTTTAACGGTCAATTTATTAACAACACAATCGTTTTTATGAGTAATTAGCGCTCAGTAGATGCCTTACTCGCCTCATCTTTTATTACCAGATTATTCAACATTCCAAGCTGATTACGGCGCTAAAACAAGTAAGTAGTTGAAAAGAAAGTAGATTAAAAATCATAAAAAGAGATGATTTCGAATATTACGTTTACACAATAAAGTTAACCGTCAATTGGTAGCAGTGCGTAAGTAAAAAAGCATTAATTGCATAAAACACAACACTGCATATCAATATAATTCTTCACTCACTTTTGTATGAGTGAGCTTTTTGCTCTTGATATCACAAAACTTAAATCGGCAAGGCATGCCGAACAAACTATGCAGAACATTAAGGTATCCACAACCCATTAATGACTGCTCTAATAATTATAAGTTAAGGAAAAATCATGAAGTTAAATAAATCTTTATTGACATGTGCAATCGCAGTTGCATTAAGTTCAAGCTTTGTTGCACACGCAAATATCGACGATAAAAACCAATCAACCTCTGTATTAGCAAGTCAAGTGTCAACTACTGCGGTAGGCAATGTCCTCACTATTGAACAAACATCATTGCAAGGTATGGGTAACGATGTAATGGTCACGCAACAAGGTGATGGCCTTGAAGCAAACGTAACAAGTTTAGGCGATAACAACAGCATTAATGTTGATCAAAAACAAATTCAAAACTTGTCTTTAACGTACGTAATAGGCGATAACAACACCCTAAGTCACAGCCAAGATGGTGAAGTTAATGGCGCTCTATCAGACATAACAGGCGATGATAACTCAGTCAATGTTGCGCAGTTTGGCACGGGCTTTTTTGGTATTAATAACGAAGCGATTAACGTAGTTCAAGGTGATGCTAACGACATTGCAGTTACTCAGCAAGATGGCGGCCATTGGTTTTATAATTTGGATTTGCAAGGTAATAGCAACAAAATTAGCGCATCTCAAGCAGGCCTTTTAAATGAAGCAACGCTGGCAACTATTAGTGGTGACGAAAACACCATTGAAGTTACTCAAAACGGCTTGTTTAACGCTTTTACACTTACTGAACTCGTTGGTAATACGAATGAAGTAGTAATAGCACAAGAAGGTAATTTCAACGGCGTTACGGTTACTTCTGTTCGCGGCGATGAAAACAGCTTAGACATCGAACAAGCGGGTGATTCAAATACTGCGACTTTTGCAAGTGTTGAAGGAAACGAAAACACCCTATCAATCGATCAAGAAGGTAATACCAATACCTTCACATCTGAGTTATTTGCCGGTAATGACAATCAAGTTTCGGTTGATCAACAACAAGATAATAATCAAGTTGGGGCTGATGTATTAGGTGATAACAATGAACTCACTGTTATGCAAAATGGCTCAATGAACGAGACCTACTTGGGCACAATTGGCGCTGACAATGAATTCTCAAGCGTTCAAATTGGTAACGAAAACAGCGCTCACATCGCTAATTTTAATGGTCAAGGCAACGACGTTGATTTAGCTCAAGCCGGTGACATGAATACCGCTTTAATTCAATCTTCGTACCCTGACACATCGCTTAATTCAAACGATAATGACATTAATATTAGTCAATTAGGCAGCACAAATGAAGCAACATTAACCTTTGCAAGCGTGCTAAATAGTAATAACAATAGCGTTGATTTTAGCCAAAGTGGCGATCTGAATGCGATTGATTTAGTTATGGAAGGCAGCAACCATTCTATTGATATTTCGCAGCAAGGCGATATGAATATGGTAGCAGGTATCGATACGGGTGCATTTATCGTTGGTGGTGACAACATCAACTTCACAGTCACACAAGTAGGCAATGGCAACTTAGTTGAAGGTGCTATTACCGCTTCTAACACTTCAGTCGTGATCACCCAAGTGGGCGATTACAACACAGCAACTGTGACCCAGGAATAAGGATATTGGGGGGCACGTCCCCCCATATTAAACATGACATTAGTTAGAACGCTTATTACCGCGCTAAGCCTGCTTTTTTTAACTACCTTTAGCCACTTATCTCAAGGCGCTGACGAATTAGAAATAGATGGCCTAGTGCTCGATCGCAGCATTAGTCGCTTTGGTCACCAGTTTTATTTTGAATTTTCAAACCTTTGGCGCGACCTACCCTCAACCGCTGGTTTTAATATAGAAATAAAAGAGACCGTACTTCCTCGGGCTGGCACAAAACTGACCTTAGTAATGAATAATCAAATTGTATATGTAACCTATTTAGGGCGTCGCTTGGAGCCTATTGATGAGCGTGTAGAACACGCTTTATACAGTGTTATGGATGCGATGGCGCGCTCTAATTTACATAAAGCTTCGCCCGATATGGCAAAAAATGGATGGTAAAATGGCCCCCGACTCAAGAAAATATATAACAACAACTATAATGATATTACTCCCCTTATCGGTATCTGCAACAGAGCTTGTGTATACCCCCATTAATCCAAGTTTCGGAGGTAGTCCACTCAATGCCAGTATGCTATTAAATAAAGCGCAAGCGCAAAATAAACATAAAGCACCAATAATTGAACAAAGCTACGCTGAGAAATTTCAAGATTCTCTAGAACGTACCTACTTAAACCGCATGGTAAGAGAGATCACTGATATTGCCTTTGGTGAAGATATAGATGAAAGTATTTTTAACCAAGATTCAATTTTTTTAAGTGGTGATTACGAAATTCAAGTGATCACCAGTACCGTAGATTCAATTACAGTGCGAATAACCAACACCAATGACAACAGTGTCGTGGTCATTGAAGTACCGAGGTTTAGCTAAATGAAAGCGCTATTTATTGCAGTACTTACCCTGGCATTATCCGCATGCAGTAGCATGGGCAATTTGATCCCACCTTCGCAACAGTTGGCCGCAAGTTTAACCCCCACTGAAACCTTTAAAGCACTTCAACAGTTACCAACACCTGCTGGCAGTATCGCCGTATCGGTATATTCTTTTCGTGATCAAACGGGCCAATATAAACCGCAAGGCAATGTTAGTTCATTTTCAACCGCCGTCACTCAAGGGGCTAATTCCATCTTAATACAAGCGCTACACGAATCTGATTGGTTTATTCCGGTTGAACGTGAAGGTTTGCAAAATATTCTGACTGAAAGAAAAATTATTCGTGCCGCCCAAGCCGAACAGCCAAATGCTGTTGAATTACCACCACTGACCACCGCTAAAATCATTTTAGAAGGCGGTATAATTAGCTACGACACCAATGTAAAAACCGGTGGTTTTGGCATGGAATATTTTGGCATCGGCGCGTCAGAACTCTACCGCGAAGATGCTATCTCTATTTACTTACGTGCCGTAGACGTGCGTACTGGGCAAGTATTATTGTCCGTAGCCACCAGCAAAAAAGTGCTCAGCCAAGAAATGCGCGCAGGGTTTTTCCGTTATGTTAGTTATAAACGTTTAGCCGAAGCCGAAGCGGGTTTTAGTGATAACGAACCGATGAGTATTTGCGTAACCCAAGCAATTGAAAAAGCCCTCAGTGATCTAGTCATCAAAGGCATTGATAAAGGCATATGGGCAACAAAGCGTAGTTGATAATTAACGTCTATCAACGCTGGCATAACGATTCTGATTTCTGGTTAGCTTATTCTATAGCTAACCATGAGATACAAAAATAGCAATAACAGGTGTTATATCTGTGTACCAGCACCGATATAGCACCAATCAAAAACCAACGTAATGTATGAAGAGTATTAGGGCTGCAATTACCGATTGAGTATTATATAAACAAAGGTTATGCGTACTCTCTGATCTGTTTGGCAAAAGCAGCGAGCTCACTGTCGTCGGCTCTTTCACAATAGTGAGAATATAAATTTCAAAAACATACCTGTTCTCCCCTCCCTCTAGCGCAGAGTCTAAAATAAGAGCAACTTTTGAGTGGCTACAATCAGCTTTGCAAGTACTTCATCAGATTGCGCAAAAGCATAACGACTAAGGTGCTGCTTAGGAATAACCACAGTTGCTCCTTTTGTATTTGGATAGATAGTCAGAAATACTAAATGCTTTCATCCTCCCAAACAGGGTCACAAGGTGCTTTACCTGAAACAATATCACAAAATATGCAGTTACTGATGCTCCATCCTACTGGTTATAATTGGGTGCATATTATGGTTGATCTGTTAGTCATGCAACGGTAATCGTACCGCCATATATCGCTGTGCCCAATTAGATAGCTCAATACGATTTCGTGAATTTGTTTTTTTAAATGCGCTATAAAGGTGTGTTTTTACGGTGTGATCACTGATATTTAACCGCTCTGCGATACTATGGTTATTCGCACCTTGCGCAAGTAAATAAACCACTGATTTTTCTCGTTTAGTCAGGCTTTTTAACACTTGATGTTCACTACCAGCATCACTGCTAGGTTGATGATCATAATGACTTACCATCGCGAGCACTTCATTAAATGTAGAAGAAATAATCTTGCGACTGAACCAGAGCTCATCATTAATGATCCGCATTAATCCGGTAAATACGTCCTCAGGAAGGTCATTGTTATAAAAGACTCCCTTAAAATTATTAAGTAACAAGTTTTTTTCACAAATAGCGTCAGAATGCGCATTAAACACAATCACAGGTTTCACTTTGGCTAAGGCTAATAAGTCTGCTGGTATTAAGTTTTGCCAATTGCAGCCGCTGCTATCAATTAAGAAAAGATCAAACTCATTGCGGTTGTCATTATGGGGTAGACTGTCGTCCATTTTTACTTTACTAAAAAATGCATCTAACGTTTTAATTAAGTATGGATAACACTGCGAACGGACAGGCATTTTAAAAACGGTTTTGATAAATACTGAGGTTGGTTGAATCATTGCATCTCGTCCTTGAAACATTTTGTTTACAATACCTAAAACAACTCCAATGTTCAACCTATTTCACTCAAATCTATTGATTTATAAAGAGAATAAAAAATTTAGACGTCTAGATGCTTGACTATCAAGCACCTTTTAACTAATCCATTTTAGCTATAAAAATGATTTAAATCAAAACTTTATTATTAACTTGTGGTTTGATTAAATAATAAAATCGTGAGGTTATAAACCAAAGCCTTGCTGCACTTTGTACTCGCCAGCTCTAGCCTATTTAAAGCCCAATAAAAACTGTACTTTTTTAGAGTAGACACTGTACTTTTTTAGAGTAGACAGTGGTCAGTATTAAAAGTACTTTCTAGCACCAGTGAGCATTTGTGGCTATCCCATAGCAGGGAAGTCTCATTGAGGGATGTAATCTTCCTCGTTTTAAAAAGTCACTCATAAGCTTATTATTACAAAGCCAGCAACGACTAAAATCTCAACCATAATCACACGCGGTTCTAATATTTCTATAGTAACTAGCTCGTTGGTGCTCAGGATGTAATTAGGCATACTTTAAATCTTCACGCAATGATTCTGGCCTCTGTGATCCTTTGCTTAGCTGGAAGCTTGGTTGATACGAATGTAAAAATGCTACGTTACTAATTCTGTTAATTTCGCTCTTGTGAGTAGTTTAACGCGAAAGTAAGAGCCACATGCCAACGGCCCTAAAACAAGACGTTTCAGTATCTGTTTATTAAATGTCGGTAGCCAAGGAGTAGATATTTACTTTATTTGCTTCAAACTTGGTGGTAATGTAAATGGAATGTGACTATATGCAGTGCACCATCGTTTTTACGGTGTTGCTAATGATGAAAATGTTCAACAAAAAGATTTAGACTTTAACGCATTGTTTTAAACTATTTCTAAAGGCACTGCAGGTAATTGGAACACCGTATCAAATGATTTTAACAGCGATATAATTTTATCTTTGCTGTTGATTTGATGAGTACAAGTTTATGCATTGTTTATAATGAAGCGAAAAAACACCACATTGAATTGCAAAATGACAACCATAACTGACGAGTTTTATAATAAATTTAAATAAAGTGGCAAAAAAATAGGATACATCAAGCCAAATTCCACACTAAAAAAATAACTATTAACTATCGAGGGAATGATGAGAAAAAACCTAATTATTTATTCTGCAATACTTATGCTGTGTGCGTGTGGGGGGTCGACTCCCACATCAGAAGCAGCCATCCCTGCTGGAAATGGCACTAGTGAGCCAATAAAATCAACGGATAATTTACCAATCCCCAATAACAGAGAATTAAGTAATTATAATATTCTAATTATTGGTAATAGCCATGTAGCCGGTATTGAATCTTTACTAACAGAAATATTTTCTCATGGTGACGCCAATAAAACGGTAAATATTGACACTCGCAATGGAGCATTTCTCGACACGATCGTTAATAACGAAAGCATTATTGAAACAATACAAAATAAACAATGGACCCATGTTATTTTACAAGGGCAAAAATACTCTCAAAGCCAGTCGGAATTTTATCCTATCGATGCCACTGTAACTTGGATACAACGAGCAAAAGCGATAGGTGCCACGCCAATTCTTTTTCCTGAACATCCACTGGCAGGAAAGCCACAAGATGCAATTTACGTACACGGTATTCATGTAGATATTGCTAAAGAGCAACATAGTTGTGTGGCCCCTGTAGGGTTAGCATGGAATCAAGCCTTCGAAATATCGCCTGAGTTAACCATTCATCAGGCTGACGGGAATCATGCAACAATGTTAGGTAAGTTGCTTTCCTCATTGGTGTTGTATGAAACCATAACAGGGAAGTCAGCCGATTTATTAACGTTTAGCGATACCTTACCAGGAGATGCAATAACACAAGCATTATTTGGCCAGGTAGCATCACAAGCGATTATTGACAATATCCCCTGTAATTTTTAAAACCTTAGCTACATCATGCTTTTATACTATTGAAAAGTATGAATATAGCTGGCCGTAACCATGTATATACTCATGAAAAGCTTTTATTTCACGCTAAAAAGAGAGCAGCAACATCGCTAAATATCTTTGCTTAATTGGCTGATAACAATCACTCTTAGCTGTTTTGTAGGAGTGTATTAGCAGACGATTACTCTCTCCTTTAAACCGCTATTCCATGTTCAGTATAAGGAACAAACTTATAATGACACCTATCTTCAATGCTAATAACAAAGATGGGGGTTATATTGCATCTGATTTATCAAAAGAATGAAAATTTAGATGTCTGATGCATAACGACTAAACAATTTTAAAGCCAATCCTTGGCTATTACGTTATTTTATTAAGTGATAAAATCGAGAAGTAACTCCATTGGTCCAGCCAAAGCCTTGCTGCACTTTGTACTCGCCACCTCCAGCTCTATTTTCAGGCTCATAAACATTGTATTTTTCGAGTAGACAGTGGTCGGTTTTAAAACTGTTTTCTATCATCTGTAACCAATTGCTCATGATGGTGTTTGCATCTGCAACAAAGCCATACTGGTGAAATCCGTGTACAGCAAACCACTGCAGTGGTGCCCAGCCATTAGGGCTATCCCATTGCTGGGAAGTCTCATTGAGGGTTGTTACTAATCCTCCTGGTTTTAAAAAGTCACTCATAAGCTTATTTTTAACCAACACCGCCTGCTCTTCGCTAGCACAATTGACAAATAATGGGACGGTGGCGGCAAGCGACAGCACTGTAGATTGTTGCTGGATTTGATAATTAAAATCAACAAAAAACCCCATATCAGTACTGAATAAATACTGATTAATTGCCGCACGTCTTTGAGCTGCTTGTTGCTCAAAATACTGTTGCTTATTTGTATTGTTTAATACCGCAAAGTAATGACCCAGCTGTTTTTCAAGGTAATAAAGTAAACTATTGAGGTCCACAGGAATAATATCCGTGGTTTGAATACTGGTAAGCTTATTATTACCCAGCCAGCGACTACTAAAATCCCAACCAGACTCGCACGCAGCTCTAATATTTCTATAGTAATTAGCTCTTTGCTGTTCAGGAAGTAATGAGGCATCATGCAAATCTTCACGCAGTGATTCTGGCCGTGGTGTTGCTTGATCATCCCAGTAACGGTTAAGTAATGCACCATTTGCCATTTTTACTACACGCTTATGGCTTGATATTTGCTCACTCAGTAGCTCTGCCCCCTGCATCCAAAATGTATATTCTTGCTCAAGGGCAACAACGCAATCAGTTAACCATGCAAAGTCACTATTTTTACAGTATTTTGCTTGCCAAATTAAATCAACTATCAGCGCTAGAATAGGAGGCTGCGAGCGAGAACTATAGTAACTGCGGTTGCCATTGGGAATACAACCATTACGATTTTGCAGATCAATAAAATTAGCAAGCATGGCTTCGATACTGTCTATATCGCCAATATCTTGCAAACCTAACGCAGTAAAATAACTATCCCAATAATATATTTCTTGAAAGCGCCCACCCGGTACTATGTAGCTGTGTTTAAGTGGTAATAAAGAGCTGGCTTTAGCTGTGTCTGCATTGCGATGCAAATACGGCCATAAATTGGCAATATAGCTTTGCACACTATCGCTGTTGCTTTGCTGAGTTGGGAGCTGTGTTGATTCAAACGTAAAATGCTGTGCTACAAATTCTGTTAACTGTGGTGTAGTAAGTGGTTTAACGCGTAAGTAAAGGTCGCATGCTAACTGCCAACTATCATTAGCAATCGCATCAGCAAAAGTTTTACTGTCACTAAATATAGCCGCCAGTTGCACATCTAAAAATAATTGGCTATTTACAAAGTTCATATCGTTCCTTTTTCTGGCACTGCGCCTAAGTTTACTGTCATTTTTTTAAATAAAGTTACACTGATCAACAACAAGCTAATTGGGATCAAGGTAAGATAAAAGGCATGTTGGCCACTAAATTTATCAAAGATGAAGCCGGTAATTACTGAACCAGTGGTGCCGCCTAATGCTGAAAAAACCACGATAAGTCCGGTCATAGCTGCCTGCTGGTGAGCGGCTAACGCACTGAGCATCACAGAGTTAAGTAATGGGTAAAGAGGAGCCATAAAAAAGCCAATGAGCGGCAGCATGTATGCTGCAAAAGGCACATCAAATACACTCGTTACTTGGCTGCCATCAATTTCATGAGTCAGCGGTAAAACTAGTAGCACCAGCACGCCCATAGCAACCAAGCAACTTAACAACAAACTATACCAGCCAATAACGCGTAATATCTGCCCCGCCACTAGTCTACCTAGCGCCAGTGCTGCGGCAAACACACTGGCCAGTTGAATACTAATATCAACTGGCAGCTTAAGTACTTGATTATTAAAAGTAGGTAACCAAGTCCCTACCCCTTGCTCAATCAACACATACAAAAATGCACTGATAATAAATATAACCACTAGAGGTTTATAAGTGAGTGTTAGCATGTCAATAAAAGCAGCTAATTGACTGGTACGTAATGTTGCTTTTTGCGGAACTTTTATTGGCGCTATAAGCACTGTAATAAAAGCCATACCCGCTAACAAAGCCAGCAAATAATACACGTTCAACCATGCTGTATTTTGCGCATTACTACTATCAATAAACCATGAGAACACCCAATAGCCAGATAACACCCCAAGCATAAAAATACCTTCAATGGTGTTAAGCAATGCTGAGTGCTGATTGGCGTTATCAGTGACTTGGCCAATAACCGAGTAAACGGATACTTTCATAATCGCAAAACTGCAACCGATCACAGCAAACAATACTTTGAACGCATAAAACTGTGCAATTGAGGGCATTAACAAGCACATTAAGGCAACCAGCCCCAACGCTATAAGCATGGCCAGTTTATAGCCAAGTCGAGGAATAAATGATGCAACAGTAAAAGAAACTATTGCTATGGTAAGGTCTTTATAGCCTTCTAAAACAGAAGCTTGTGTTTTTGTTATGTCAAAACTATTGATGGCTTGTAAAATTACGGTGCCAACACTATTGAGTAAAATAGCGAACACGAAATAGCTACACGCCAACGCTGTGGTTATTCTTATTGGGTTCATGCACGTTAACCTGATGTTGATTTCTTTTAGCATAGTGTAGCGCAAAATAAAATGCAAACGTTTGCATTTTAAATTTCAACGTTGAATTAACTCACCCTACAGATTATCAGCTTATCGTTTGCTAGATTGACGATTAATTAATTCTATTTCAACAACTTGTGATTCAGCTGACTGACCCTGTAACTGCGCTAATAATTTTTCAACCAGTAATACTGAGGCTCGCTGAGTGTTTTGTTTAATACTCGAAAGTGATGGGTGACTCACATCTGCCATGGCAATATCATCAAAACCAACTAACGCAACATCGTTAGGAATACTGATATAGCGCTCTTTTAACGCTTTCATAGCGCCTAGTGCCACCATATCGCTGCACGCCATAATGCCGTCGAAACATAAACCTTTCGCGACTAGTAATTGGTTGATCCCATGGTATGCTGCGCTACTAGTAATATCGATAGACACTACGTTTGCTATAGCGTTAGCCGTATTTAGAGCAGCTAAATAACCACGGTAACGTTCGCCAATTTCAGCATGTCCTGGGTCTCCCAAAAATACAATATTTTTAGCGCCACCTGCTAATAAGTGTTCAGTCGCAAGACGACCCCCAACAAAGTTATCACTGCCTACAATGGGATAATTACTGGGAGTTTTTGGGTCACCCCAAACAACTAACGGCACGCCTGCATTAGCGGCGGCTTCAATGTTTGCCGGATCTTTGCCTTGCCCAACCACAATAATGCCATCAGCCCGACGGCTATTGATAAAATAATTAGCCCAGTCATCACCGGCCATAAATGAGTTTGAGAGCAGAAGTTCTAGCCCTTGTTTATTCAACGCGAGGTTTATCTCTCCGACTACCTTAAGCAAAAAAGGGTCGTTAATTGATTGCTCAGTGCCACTGTCGAAATTTATGATCACTGCTACAACATTGGTTTTTTGTGAGCGAAGGCGGCTCGCAGCCGTATTTAAACTGAAGTTATGTTGCTTTGCTAACTGCTTTAATTTATCTCTAGTTTCTTTTTTTATCAATGGGTTATCATTTAACGCACGAGAAACAGTCGAGGTTGATACTCCAGCAAGCTTGGCTAGATCCGCTAACTTTAGTTGTTTGTTATTCATTGCTAAGTACGAAGCCTTCCTTAAATCGTGAAGTTGCAATATACCATCATTATTAAAATTAGGCTGCGCCAAGGCCTAAATTTAGTCATAAACATAACCGTGTATAAAAATAATACAGAAAGTTAAAAAAATAATTGCAAACGTTTGCATAAAGTTCTAAGGTTTAAAAGAACACAGCATTAACATTTCATTAAATTAGTTAGTGCTTTGTTATTTATAGTTTTTTAAATAACGAACAAAAAATGGGAATACCAACATGACAACAACACACACACCAAGCAAACTTGCTTGCGCTATTATTTTAGCGCTATCCAGTCAAACCGTGCTTGCAGATCAACCAGCAACAAGCGCGCAAACAACCACAGATAAAAAAGTTGAACGCATTGTAGTTTCTGGTACACCTGCAGGTATGGGCGTTCGTAAAATTGATGCCAGCTATGCTGTGACAAATATTGATGCTGAGCAAATAATTAAACTATCACCAAAAAGTACTGCGGACTTATTTAAAGCAGTTCCCGGTGTGTGGGTTGAAAGCTCGGGTGGTGAATCTGGCGCTAATGTATTTGTTCGTGGTTTTCCTGGTGGTGGTGATGCGCCATTTTTAACCCTAAGCCTTGAAGGTTCTCCTATTTACCCAGCACCAACATTATCGTTTTTAGAAAACTCATCATTATTTAGAATCGACGAAACCATTGAAACCATGGAAGCATTACGTGGTGGTCCAAACCCAGTGGTTTCTAACGGCCAGCCGGGCTTAACCACTAACTTTCGTTTAAAGCGTGGCAGCGAAGATACCCAAGGCTTATTTAAATACACCACCTCTGATTACGATTTGCAACGTGTTGATGCTGTAGTAAGTGGTGAAATCAGCGACGACCTATATTTTATGGTAGGCGGCTATGTTAAAAGCTCACCGGGTATTCGTGATGCAGGCTTTACTTCTGAAAAAGGCAGCCAATTTACAATTAACATAACTAAAGAGTTAGAGAATGGCGAGCTTAACTTTTATACCCGTCAAACAGACGATCATGGCGCATGGTACTTACCAACACCACTCAATGTTAATGGCATTGATGCTGAATATACCCAACTTGGCACACTTAACCGTCAAGCGACGATTTTTACCGGCCCAAATGCGCAAGCACACGACATTGACCTAGGTGATGGCCGAGGATGGGATGGCGATGTATCCGGCGGTAGTATTAAACTTGAATTTGATAATGGCTGGCAATTTATTGATCGTTTTAACATTACCAAAGGCGATGCTAATACATTTGGTCTAGTACCCAATGGCTCAGCAACGACGGTTGGTGAAGTGGCCGACAATGGCCAAACTGCATTTGGTGCGGTGACTGACACCGAATACGCTAGTGACACCGCGATTCAGCAGCTGGGTCGCTGGGTAGTATTAAAAGAAATAAGCTCGTTTACTAACGACTTAGCTTTTTCAAAACAATTTGGTGACGTATCAGCCACTTTTGGTTATTACACAGCAAGCACATCTGCGAGCGATTGGTGGAGCTTAGGTAATACGGCGTATCATGTGCTGGAAGCCGGTGGTGAATTATTAAATGGTATTGAATGTAACCAAAACACTGATGGGTGTGGTTTTAATTACGATATCAGCTCAACAGGCGATGCACGCACCAATGCCCTTTACTTTACAGGCCAATATAAATTTGCAGATGCATTTACACTTGATTTAGGTGTACGTAAAGAAAACCATGATGTGCAGTACAGTGTTGATGAAGACCTTGACGGTATTATCACTAAAGCTGTTGATTACGATGAAAGTAAAACCTCATGGACAACCGGTTTAAACTATTCAATTAATGATGACATGGGCGTATTTGCTCGCGTTAACCGTGGTTATAAAATGCCATATTTTGATGACTTTAGAGATAATTTTGGCGCATACCAAGGGGGTGAAAAACTAATTAAAGAAGTCACTCAAGCTGAACTTGGCTATAAACTGATCACTCAAAGCACTGACTTTTTTGCCACTTTATTTACCAACGAAGTCAAAGGCGATACCTTTGTAAGTCGCCCGGGTGTGCCAGCTGAAATTTTAACCAACGAAGCGTATGGTGTTGAACTTGATTACAACTTTAATCATGAATCTGGCTTTTCTGTTAATTTAAATACCACATTACAACAAACCGAAATCACTGAAAGTCCAGAAAATAAAGGCAATGAAGCACAGCGCCAGCCTAAATGGCAAGTACGTGTAACACCAAGCTATGACTTTGAAGTAGACGGCATGTACGCCACACTCTATGGTACTTTGTCAGCAGTAGATGACCGCTTTGGTAATAATGAAAACACCGTGACACTTGATGGCTACGAAAAAGTTGACTTAGGTTTTATCCTTGAGCCAATGGAAGGGATCAAACTGCAATTAGCAATTGATAACTTAACCAACGAGCAAGGTATTACCGAAGGCGACCCACGTAATGCTGACGCGCCCAATGGCCGTTACATTATGCCTCGTACAACACGCTTAAGCGTAAGCTACGAATTCTAACCCCCATCTCCCTGGATCAATACCCAAAGCCGTGGTGGTTAATACACTGCGGCTTTTTTAAATCACGTTTTGAGCAAAAATCGGCTCTTGCGACTCGCTCTCTTGGCGCTTTAAATAACTAAATATTATTAAAAAAGTCATAGCAATGCTTGCCGCAATAAGCGAGCCTAGAGTGGCAAAACGAAAACTAAACCACTGCGCAATTAAACCGGTACTGGCAGTGCCAAGCATGACCCCTACTTTAATGGCATTGCCATAAAAAGCAGAGGTAAAACCAATTCGTGATGGCAGTTGCTCTTGCAAAATAGTCAAGCCGATACCCGCAAAGATCCCATAAAAAATAGCATTTACACCTTGCAGTACAAAGAATTGCCATACTTGATCGGAAAAAAATACGCCAATATAGAACAAAATAGCGCAACTAAAAGCAAAACCTAACAAGCCTGTTTTAGTGATGCGTTTACTGAGCTTTGCGCTATACAACATCACAGGGATCTCGATTAATGCCACCATGCCCATAAATATTCCAGGCATATTATTGGCAAAGCCCAGTTCATTAATTGTATAAAGCGGTAAGGCACTGGCGTACATAATATTGCCAATTGAGCCAAAGGTTATAGCAGCACCTAAAGCCCAAAACGATTGATTGATCGGCTGATTTGGCTCAGCTTTTTTAGCTTTGTCGTTAGCATTAACACTGGGCAAAAACTTCATTGCAAAAATTAATGCCAACAACGCAAACGTAGCTGCGGTATAAAATGAGCGACTAAAGGCAACTCCTGATGCAAGTAAATAGCCAAGCGGCGGGCCTGCGACCCATGTAAATGAAATAGCCGCTCTAAGGCGAGTATTAAACTGGGTGATATCAATATGATCTTGCTCATCCGCCCACTGGCGAGCAATAGTCATAACTTGCGGTATCGCGGCATTGCCCATTGAAAGCAAGAGTACTCCGGCAGCAAATACCTGCCAAAAAGACGTTGCGTTAGCGAATATGATTAACGCCATCCCCATGCCAGAGACCGCAATCATAAACATCTTTTTAGCACTCACGCCCTTATCGGCCAATCCACCTAGAATGCCCATCAAAGTGACACCTGTAGTGTACACACCCAAATATATAGGTGGGCTTTGTAAGCCTTCAACAATAAACAAACTCATTAGTGGATTAACAAATGCGCCTATTAAGCCCGTTAGTAAGCTTAACAAGATAAATACCACACCATACTGTTTGAATATCGACTTCAAAAAACACCATACAGACACTAAAAATAAGCCGCGCATTATACGCGGCTTTAAGTAATATTAAACTACAAAGCGGGTTGTTTAATAATCAAGACTATTTAAACTACGCACATTTTACCAGCTACTAAACAAAGCATAAAAATCAAGCCACGGTTTGCAAATTGTGGCGTTTAGTTCACTTAAACGTCTAAAAACAGCGAATTGATAAATGCAATATGCTGCTCCTCAACCTGCTGTTTCAATGTCCGAATAAAATCCATTGCTGTCGCAGGCCGATTTGGATAAGCATACTCTTGCCATACTGACTTAAGTGCACTAGTTATCGCTTCATCGCCTACTTTAGCCCTTAGTTTTGCAAATACGATGGTGGCTTTTGAGTATTGATCATAATTTTTTGTTGAATCAATCAACGCCATTTTAGCGGTAATATCCATGCGCGATGCCTGCTCATAACGCTTTGTTTCATAATCAACTAATGCGTTCATAGCGGTTTTACCGTAGCGTTTTTCTAACACGACTAATTCGATATATTTAGCCATCGATTCCATTAAAAAGGCACTATCTGCAGGCACACTATTACCTATATCATGGCCAAACCACTGATGCGCGGTTTCATGCACTGCACGGCGATAACGCTGATCAAAGCCAGCACCAACGCTTGGACGAGCCCTAAACCCAACTTTATCCTCAATTAATATAATTTGTGGTAAAGCATACCCAGTGCCACCAAATGGGGGAGCTGCAATTAAGCTTAATTGCTTGGCTTTATACGCAACAATATTATTTTTAAACCAATCAAGTGTGTCCATCATTGCTTGAAAGTTAACGGCAATTGCATCTGAACGCTCAATCGGCTCTTGTTTTTTTGCAAATACTTGTAAAGTAACACCATCATGTTTTTTAGTTTCAGCATTAAAAGGCACTGACAGCCAAGCTGGTAAGTTATTAATTGCAGACACTGTTTTAAACTTAAATATTTCACGACCCTGTTCACGTTGATGCGTAATTTGCTTGCCCTGTGTCACAACTTGGTACCCCGTTGCCGTTGATACTGTGCTCGACATCGTTATACGCTCATAGTGTGCTGGTCTATCTTGCCCTTTAGTAACTAACGCTGAAGCTAAAGGGCGAGACTTTTGTTGCAAACCATATTGAGCTCGTAAGCTTGTATCTGTTAACTCATAGTTGATTTGATAGCCAATGGTTGGCAGCACCGGAACTGCTCGAATATAACTAAATTCAGGCGTAATTATTTGATGTCCACCAGCAGGCCACAATTTCGCTTGATGTACTTCAAATTGTGTTGTTAATTGTCGTGTTTCATGTGGTTTTATTGCAACGTCAAACTCATACACAGCCTGATTTAAGTCAGGATAAAAAGCAATTTGTGTCGCACCTGCAATCTTCACCTTCGCCCACTTATAAAACCCAGCTCTGCCGACTAAAATTTGCTTAATGGCCATTGGATGAGAGTTTTTTAAGGTGTAAGCCAGATCAAACTTTGCTAACTGTTGATGCGGGTAAAAATCAATTTTTGCATCAATATGACTAACCTGAGGTTGCAACTTATGCTGCCAGCCTGCAAAGGTTTTTTCATAATTGGCTTTAAACGCTTCACGTTTATGTGAATTGGTAAGGGGCTTTTCATCAACTAAACGTAGGTGTAATTGCACAAATAAACCAACACAGAGCAACACAGGCATTATTAGCCATGCATCTTTTCGTACAACCGCACGCCTATCAAGCCCTGCACCGCGGTGACTAAATACGCACGTTAGCAATATAAAACTTACACAGGCAAACAACCACACCTGTATATAAGGCCGATAACTGCTAATACTGGCCCGATAATCCCAAAATTCACTCGGTGGCTGCAATGGCGTCCAAGCTAGGCTCCAAAATGTGTGTGTGAATCCTAAATAAGTCATAACTGGTGTAAATTTGAGTATTAGCATTACAAAAACAACCAGCCCTGAAATCAGTATTGAACGACACAAATTAAACACACACACCGTTACCCATGCAATCATCATTAGGGGCAGTGCCGTTAAACACAGAACATATACATGATCGTACGCGTCATATTGGCTATGAATAAACCATTGTGACAAAGAAGCACCAACAAAGCTCATCGTTGAAAAAATAATAACCAGGGTAGCCAATACCAATAATTGACTATATAAAATAGTGGCCGTTTTGATCGGCGTAGCAGCAATTAGCTCAGCCATGTTAAAGCGCCGTGCATAGCAACTGATTTGCCAGCTCCAAAGCACCATCAGCAAACACCCAAACAGTATTTGCATATCAAAAGCATAGTGACTAATTGCATCGATGCTGGTTGCGCTGATTACACTCAATGGCTCAGCATAAGCAGAAGAAGAGGCTACATTATTAAACACCATGGCTGGCCAAGCTAATAAAATTAACAGTGTTATTGGATGCTTTAAAACATTGAAAAGCGCTACTTTATAGCATGCGATAAATATAGGCAGTTCATGGTTTTTTGCAGCCACAGGTCGGTACGAGGCACTTGCTACTATAACGGGTTGTAGCTTGCTCACTGCATTTTTTACCCGCTTATTGAACGAGTTAAACACATTACTCGCTGCCGCCGCACTAAAGTAGATAACGGTTGTGAGTAACAGTATCAGCACCCGATTAATGGCTATAACCCAGCCCTGAGGCTCAACAAAGCTACCTATAATTGCAGTGTATGCGAAAGGATCTAACCATATAAACAGTTGATAACTAGTTTCACTGATAATACTACTTCCCGCCAATATGGGATTACCCGTGACACTTGCAAGCAGTAAGTAGCCAATCCATAAAACTGCAAATACAAAATAGTTCACCAGAGGGCTGCTGAATTTTTGACAAAACCAGAATGCAATTACACCAAGCAAACAACTATTAGGAAGCAGCACAAAAAGACTATTAACAGCCAGTTGATTAATGATTTGCCAGTCAAACCCTTTGCTGCGTACTTGCATAACCATCATTACTAGCATACTGATAAGCACAATCACAAACACACACAACACCAACGTTCCCACACGTAGCAATGCGCTTTGTTTAAACGTGATAGGTGTCACTGCCACCAGCTCTTGCATATTGTGTATTTGATCACGTAAAAAAAATGTCGGTGCAAGCGCACCTGTAAGTAAAGCTAGTTGTATCATTTGCAGCGCAACTAGATGTAATTTAAATTGATTTATAGCGTCGCTGCCTTCGACGGCTAAACCTGATGACAATGTAAACGCAAATAAAGGGGCAGTTACAAAGCAAAGCCAAAGCAAAGGCTGGCGAAGTACATAATGTAGTTCGTTGATCAGTAGCATGTGTTACTACCTCGCAATTTCAACTCATAAAAATAGCTATCTTGCAGCGTCACTTCGCCAGGTCTTGCACGCTCAGCGGGAGCAGTAGTGGCATAAACTCGAAATGAAGGCTTGCCGTATCGATAACTTTGGCTTAATACAAAGCTCTCTTGCGGTAACACACTAGGAAGGCTCTCCAGTAGCCATACACAACCATGCAATGGCTTAATGAGTGCTGCCACTTCACCACTTTGAATTAACCGACCTTGATTGATCATCGCGACAAAATGACACTGATTTTCTATATCTTCAACAATATGGGTAGATAACAACACCAAGCGCTGCTTACTAATAGTTACGAGTAAATTGTTGAGACTTTCACGCTCTGCAGGGTCAAGCCCTGCGGTTGGTTCATCTAGAATAATCAGCTTAGGAGAGCCTAGCAACGCTTGAGCAATACCAAAGCGTTGTTTCATCCCACCAGAAAAGTGGCTCACCTTTTTGTTTGCAAACTGAGATAAATTTAATAGCGCCAAGAGCTCACTTATTTGCTGCTGTCGGTCTTTTTTATTGAGGCCCTTTAAAATTGCGATGTGCTCTAGCAAAGCAATACAACTCATATTTGGATAGACGCCAAATTGTTGCGATAAATAGCCAAGCTGCTTGCGCATCTCATCAGGGTGTTGCAACACATCTAAACCGTCAAAGTTCACCTGACCAGTATCAACGCTTTGCAAACACGCAAGCGTGCGCATTAAGCTTGATTTACCCGCCCCATTTGGCCCAAGTAATCCCACCATACCGGTTGGTAAAGTAATAGATATATCACTTAATGCTTGGGTACCATCTGCATATTTTTTATTAATATTTGTAAGTGTTAGCATCGTTATGTTCCTTAATTGATTAATAATCACATTAAGAAAGCACCGCACAATAAGCTACATAGCAATGATCAACGCATTGAATTAAAGGATGAAAGCAAATATTTTGCAGTTGTCATTAAAAAACGACCTTTGATCATTATTTTGCTGAACTAAGTGAAGTAATTCATTTAAACTTAATAACATATATCATTAAGCACGATGAACATGGAGTGTAGTATGCAGGCAGCTATTTCAGCGCGGTGGCAACGATTAAACTTACATTATGTGGTTGTTTTACTACCCGTTATTGCTGCAATAATGCTAGAAGCACACATTCGCTATCTATCATTAAAGCAAGACTCAGCCGAGCTCTACACGCTAATTAATGGGCAACTATTTTTAGAGTGCTTGCCTTTTTTAGCTGCTCACGCTTTAGCATTTAAATTGCCACTTAAACGCTCAGTTGTAGTGTGGCTATTAGGCTTTGTTGCGTATCCTTCTCTTGTCTACCTGGTAAATATAATGTCTTCTGCGTTTGCTAATTGGCAATACCTCGACGCACAATGCTGGATACTCTCTGCATTCGCGAGTCTTATTTGGCTAATGTTAAAGCGAGTTAGTAGCGCACAAAACTCATTAACTTCAAAGTGGTTTAACTCATTAACATCTCTCGATAATATGGTTATTTTAGTATTAGTATCGTGGTCTTTAATTATGGCTGGCGTACTTAATACGCATACAAACCCGATGCTAAATCAACCTTTAGACCTGATCCTTGACATAAGCAAAGTATTTACCCAATTTAATCAATTCCTAACTTACTTTTGGCAGCTAAGCGTATACACAGCTATCATTTTTTGTTTGTACTTATTTAACCGATACATATTGATCCGCCAAATATTAACAAACCATGGTGTGTTTACTTTTCTCGCTGCATGTTTAATTTTTATTGCTTTGCTTACACCCACCCTCACTGCGGGTGTGCTTTTACTGCCCATCAATGATCTGCCTACAGAGGTTGTAAATTTAACACCAAGTGGAACTCGAAGCCTTTTTAGTAAGTATAACTACCAGTTTATGTTTTTCTTTCTTAGCGTTAGCACGCCAATTATTTTAGCCTTTGAACGCCAACAGCAGCATAATAAATTAAATGTGATTGCCAAGCAGCAAACTGAAACAGAACTGACGTTACTACAACAACAAATTAACCCGCACTTTTTATTCAACACACTAAATAACTTATATGCATTAACACTCACTAAATCAGATAATGCACCGCAGTTGGTGATGCAACTTGCCAATTTACTTCGATACACGGTCTACGAAGGTCAAAAACAACAGGTTTTCTTAACCCAAGAAATTAATTATCTTAAAGACTTTATCGAATTACAGCAGATCAGAAGTGGTGACAAGTGCCAATTTAACCTTGTTTGGCCAAGTAACCCTGGTAAATTAAAAATAGCCCCACTGCTACTCATTATTATATTAGAAAATGCTATTAAACATGGTGTAGAGCCAACATCACAGCAAACAGAAATAACCTTTGAACTCACAGTCAGTAGCAATACACTAACGCTGTATTGCGCAAACACCATCCACCAACAAAAACAACAAAATGATTCTGGCATGGGACTGAACAATTTAAAGCGAAGACTGGAACTTCTGTACCCAAATAGCTATTCTCTGATTACAAATAGTCAACATAATATTTGGCAAACTACACTCACTTTGGAGCTTTCATCATGTTAAACGCATTGATAATCGATGATGAGCCACTCGCACACCTCGTAATTCAGCACCACTTAGCAGCTCACCCTACAATTAATATTGTTGGCCAATACTATAGCGCAAAAGATGCTTTATATGACTTGGCAAAGTTAGACGTCGATTTAGTCTTTTTAGACATCAATATGCCAGAGTTATCGGGGTTAGAGTTACTCAAAGCGCTCGCTAAACCACCGCAAGTAATTATAGTCAGTGCTTATCAAGAGTATGCCTTTGAAGGCTTTGAACTCAATGTAACTGATTATTTGCTAAAGCCCGTATCGGCAGAGAGGCTTGAGCAAGCACTCAACAAAGTTATAATTCGTGAGAATCAGTTTTCAACACAGCCGCAATCAAGCATCATTCTTAAAGTTGACCGTGAAAAACGTAAGATCAACTTAGATAGTATTGAATACATTGAGGCGTATGGAAATTATGTAAGAGTTCACCTAGCTGACCAAGTGATACTTGCAACAAGCACACTTAAGCGGCTCTCAGTACAACTTGATGGCTCATTCTTGCAAACTCATAAATCATTTTTAATCAATAAAAATAAGGTTGTTGCAGTTAGTAATGACTATATTGAGCTAATCTCAGGTACGATTGTAAAAGTTGGCAAGTCATATAAAGAAGTATCACGTTATTTGCTCTAAAATATACTGATATAAATTATCTGCGAGCTTTTTATGTTCACAAGATGGCCAGTGCACCCCCTCATACTGACAAGGCTTAATAAACAAGAAGGCATCAATAAATTCACACGTGTGACGTTCAGCGGCGGCTTTGAACTCAATGGATAATTGTTCAGCTTTTTTACCTGCACCTGCGTAAATGCTTTTATAACTTCCCACTTCATGAACCTTGGGCGGGCTTATAATGATTATCTTTGGTATTGTTTTACAGTGATAAAAGGCTTTAATGGCTAAAATTAACTCCTCAAGCGCTTTGCCAATATCGAGAGCAGACAGTGCAAAACGTGCTTTTAAATCATTGGTTCCAAGCTGAATAATAACAATGTCAACGGTGTGCACTTCAAGGTAAGGTTTTAAATATTTAATCCCTGACTTATCACCATCAAAAGGCGGATTGTTCACTAAGGTTCTATTCGGCTGCCCTGCCTCGATAACCTCATGACCATCACCTAATTGTTGTAGTATACCTGGCCAGCGCTCACATGCAGCCAACCGCTTACCATCAACAGGAGAAATACCAAAGGTATTCGAATCACCAAAACACAAAATATTCATTTTAAAATGGATTCAGCGTGTAGCCTTGTTGCTGTAACTGCGCATGAGCGGTCATTGCAGAAAGCGCCATTTTCACCCCAGGAATAAGCTGCTCTGCTGCTACCTTCATATGCATTGCCGACTGCCCGCACACATACACAACCGTATTATTAGCAAGTAGCTGGGTGATCAAAGACTGGTTTTTATTATCAACATCAAAGCGGCTTTTATAAACGCTGTTTTCCAGCATATCAACGCTCGCGCTACCGTGTACGACTAAGGCCAGTTGGATGTTTTCCGGCTTTACCCCATGGGCAACATGCATATTAATAAAGCGCGCTAACGAATTAATAGGGTTATTTTGCTCGCCATGTTTTGCACCATCCCCCACATCAAAGGCAATTTTAAACTGCGCTTGGCTTAAGTTTGATACATGAGCTGGTACATTGTAAAAATAACCAAAGTCATTGATAACAGGAGTTGGCTCAGCAGCGATCGTTGTTAAGCTAGTTGCAAGAAGGCCAAAGCCTAAAAGTGAAGTTTTCATAAATCATCCTTTTTTGTTTAGCCTACCCGTATTTAACCAGCCTGTACATGTGAATGAGCTTTAAAAGTCATTCCTAAATAATTAAAGGTTTGTTTAAACATGTCTATAAAGGCGTCTGGCGCAGAGGGAGATGAGGCATTAGACAATAGTGAAAACTGTTTTTGACGTAAAGTTCTAAGCTTCGGTTTTAACGCCTCGTCATCCATGTAATCTGTGATCCTATCCATAAATGCTTTCATTTGTGGCGTGGTGTTATACCAGTACACAGGCGATGCGAACACCCAATGTTCGTAGCGAAGTAACACTTCAAACAAATTATAAAAATCATCATTGTGATACTGCTTATCGTAGCGATAAGGTGAAATAACATAATCATCTAAGCAAAAAACAATGCCGCTTTGTTGCTTACTATAGGCATTAACTTGCGCCGTAGTATTACCGTTTTTACGGCCACTTGAATAAATAATAGCGGTGTTATGCATTGGTTTTTCTTGCATTTTATTTCTCCTTTTTTATGGTTGCAAAGAGCGTAAAACCTCAAGTAAGATTGAGGTCAACCTTAAAAATTGATTTTTAATAAAAAAGAAGAAAACTATGACCGATCAACAAAAAAAGCTTGTTGAAGCTAATTTAACTGTGGGCTTTGTAGCTAAACGCAGCGGCGTAAAAGTCTCCGCGCTACACTTTTACGAAACCAAAGGCTTGATCCGCAGCTGGCGGAACAACGGCAACCAACGCCGTTATAAGCCTGATGTACTGCGCCGTGTGGCGGTCATCAAAGCAGCGCAAGCAATGGGCATTACTCTTGAGGAAATCAAACAAACCCTCGCCACTTTACCTGATAAACGAACCCCCACTAAAGAAGATTGGTCAGCATTATCAAAAAACTGGCAAGCACAACTTGATGAACGTATTGCTTTTATGCAGCGCCTACGCGACAGAGTCGACGGCTGCATCGGCTGCGGTTGCCTGTCAATGACAAAGTGCCCGATTTACAATAAAGACGATTACTTAGGCGATACCCAAAGTGGCGCAGTACTTTTGAATAATCCTCAAAAATAATCCTGCCAAAAATAACAATACGCTCAATATTAAAAACACTTAAATTCAAATAATTGCACTAAAAAGCAAGCAAGTGTTAGATTCATAATAAGGCTACAAAAAACCAAAACAGTTACACTTGTTTACATATTTTTACATTTAAGTTAAATTAAAGTTAACAGAATGTTTACTTGTTGCTAATTAAAGCTATCTTTTGGAGTGCGTTTCAAACAATAACTATCCAAAAAGGATTAAACAATGCGTAAATTAAGTACTCTAAGTTTTGCTGTTTTAGTCAGTTTATCAGCGGTGCAAACTCATGCGGCAGAACTTATGTCCGTCGACACAAGCCGCGCGATTGAAGGTAAATATATCGTTGTATTTAAAACTCCCTCCGTTTTAAATGTTCAAAGTAGTGATGCAATAGCTGACTTTGCCAGTTCACAATCAGCGAGTTTAAGTAACCTATATAACATCGATGTGGCTCAGGAATTTGGCGGCATTTTAAACGGTGTTGTTGTCAATGCGTCAGATAAAACAATTCAACAAATGCTTAGCAATCCGAATATTGACTACATTGAACAAGATCAAATGATGTCGATTAACCCTTTGGCACAAACAAACGCAAATCAACCAAATGCAATCTGGGGCTTAGACCGCATAGATCAACAAGACCTCCCTCTCAATTCAAATTACTATTATGATTTTGATGGGTCTGGCGTAACTGCGTATGTCATTGATACAGGTGTACGTATAAGCCACAATGAATTCGGCAATCGCGCATCTCACGGTTATGACTTTATAGATAACGACTCAGATGCAACAGACTGTAATGGACATGGTACGCATGTTGCCGGCACGATTGGTGGTGGTACTTACGGGGTTGCTAAAAATGTCAACATCGTAGGTGTGCGCGTACTAGGTTGTAATGGTTCAGGCTCAAACTCAGGGGTTATTGCAGGTATTAACTGGGTTAAAAATAACGCGACGGGACCTTCAGTTGCAAATATGAGTTTAGGCGGTGGCGCCTCACAAGCAACTGATGACGCAGTAAACAATGCCGTAGCAGCAGGAATAAGTTTTGTAGTAGCTGCGGGTAATGACAATAGTAATGCCTGCAATTATTCACCAGCTCGTGCAGCGAACGCCATAACTGTTGGCTCAACGACTAGCAGCGATAGTCGTTCAAGTTTTTCAAACTATGGTAACTGTTTAGATATCTACGCACCTGGTTCAAGTATTAAATCAGCATGGTATAACTCAAATACATCAACAAATACTATCAGTGGCACCTCAATGGCCTCGCCTCATGTTGCTGGTGCCGTTGCACTATACCTTGATGAAACGCCCTCTTTGAGCCCATCACAAATCGATACTATGCTCAGCCAACGAAGTACTAAAAACAAAGTGTCTGATGCGAAATCTGGCTCACCGAATGAGTTACTTTATACATTAGAAGGTGGCATTATTGTCCCCCCAGAAGAAAATGAACTGACCAATGGACAAAGCGTTAACGTATCAGGCGCTCAAGGTACAAACACTTTTTATAAGCTCGTTGTTCCTGCGGGTTCTGAATCGCTATCATTTGATACCAATGGTGGTTCAGGCGATGTTGATATGTATGTACAGGTAGGGCAAAAACCTTCAACTAGTAGCTACAACTGTAGACCATATAAAAATGGCAACACAGAAAACTGCACGTTCACTAACCCACAAGCTGGCGATTGGTGGGTAATGCTCAATGGCTACAGCCAATACAGTGGTGTAAGTTTAACTGGCACAATTGGCGGTGGCACTAGCTGTGGCAGCAATTGCTTAACAAATGGCGTGCCAATTACAGGGCTTTCTGGGGCACGAAATCAAGAACTTGTCTACACCATTGAAGTACCAGCAAATGCTTCGTTGAATATTAGTATGTCTGGAGGTACGGGCGACGCCGATTTATATGTTCGTAAAGGCGCACAAGCTACAACTAGTGTGTATGACTGCCGTCCATATGCAAATGGTAATAATGAAAGCTGTAACCTAGGCTCAGGACAAGGCGGTAAATATTACATTACACTAAGAGGGTACAATGCATTTTCTGGCGTAAGCATTGTTGCATCTTACTAATTAACTGACTCTAAAAAACTCAATAATACCAATAGTGTTAAGTTGCTGACCATTTATAACGACAGATAAATACAGTGATAACAAGGCAGAAATTTTGACATGTTGTTGCTCTACATAAAAAATGATTAACGCAGTTAGCGTTTTATTTAGCCCGCCAGAATGGTTAAATATTTAAGTCGATTGGTATAATAATATGGCCTATTTTTATAGGCCGTATTATTTATTGATACTCTCTAAAGTGCTCACATTTTTAATAAAACGGCTATAAATAGAGAATAAATAGTTCAGCTGCAAAATAATAAAAGTATTTAACTGCACGCATTAAAGCGTTCAATCCATACTTAATTTTGCCGCTGTAATAATGTTGAGTACCCGCCAACTAAACACTTTTCCATCGCGAGATTGGGGCTTGCTTGGCTTTGAAAACCAAATTGTTGATAAAGTGAATGAGCGTCTTTTGTTGCCAGTGTAAAACGGCGTAATGATTGCAATTCAGGGTGACTCATTACATGATCCATCAGCTTTTTACCCAGCCCTTGACCTCTAAATGGCTCTAACACAAATACATCCAGTAAATTTGCAAAAGTGGCTTGGTCAGTCACCACTCGTGCAAATGCCAATAGCTGTTTATTTTCAATTAATGCAAAGCACAGCGAGTGTGCGAACGCTTTTTCTAACCGTTCGCGACTAATGCCTTGACTCCAATAACTTCGCTCAGATAAAAACTCAAACGCTTGGGTAAATTGTTGTGGTGACAATTGGTGAGTAAATTTCATTTCATTTCCCTACTGAATGCTTGCATTGGAAAGAAAAACTAAAGGAATTGATGCCGCAAGAAACAGTGACATAACCCAATTAAAACGTTTAAAGATATTTGGCTTATTTAGAAATTGGCGCATGTATTTGCCAAAATTCACCCAAAACAAGCCTGAGCAAGCCGCGACAAGGTTAAAAATAATCACGCCCAAAATTGCAGAAGGCCAATAGGCACCTCCTGGTAAAGTAAGTGCAGTACAAAGTGTCATTAACACTGCATATGACTTAGGATTGATCAACTGAAAAAGCATGCCTTGAAAAAAATTTAAAGGCCTTGCTTGAGCATTATCACCTTTTAATTGAGAGCTACTAGCTATCTTGTATGCCAAATATAAAATATAACCACTGGCACAAAGCTGTAGAAAAAAATGCAGCTTTGGCTGTATTAAAAACAATTTACCTAATCCTAGTAGCATTGCCAAATGCATTATCGTCATGCCTACTCGAATACCCAATAAGTGCGGTAGGGTTTTGATCACGCCAAAATGTGTGCCTGAGTGAGTAAGCAAAATATTATTAGGCCCAGGCGTAATTGACGCCGCAAAACAAAATAAAATGAGAGCCGGAGCAAGCTCAAAAACAGTAGCTGTATTCATAATAATTAATTGTATTGATACAATATTGTAGTTGTTTAATAACTATTAATTGTCATACTTATGTAAAATCATCAATATTTTTATTGTTATGAATACAATTTACAAACCGGATCACACTCTATTTAGTAGTTTGTGCAAAACACAGCCAAAATATCGCGCATTAGCCGCTTTGATTGAGCATGCTATCGACAACAAAATGCTGGGTTTTGAGCAAAAATTACCAGCCCAACGACTTCTCGCTGACAGCCTAAGTGTTACACATGGTACGGTAACTCGTGCATATGCTTTACTTGAGCAACGAGGGTTGGTTACTGCAAAACTAGGGGCTGGTACCTTTGTAAGTAAAGTTATTGAGTTAAGTCATTTTGAGGGCGACACAGACTTTGCTTCAAGCATGCAACCGATGATGGGGCAACAACATGTTATGACCAATGCCCTGCAATCGCTGTCAAAGGATCAACGTGCATTAACAGATGTGATGATTTATAAACTCAATGGACTTACCTCACATCAATATTTTTTCAAACAATGGCTAGCGGATAAGGGCTTTGATTGCTTAAACCATCCGTTGATATTTACCCAAGGTGCTCAGCAAGGAATATTCACTACGTTAGCAACCTTGTGTGAAAGTGGCGATACTGTCATTGCAGAGTCAATGTGTTACCCCGGTTTTTACCATGCGTGTCATTCGCTTAAACTTTCATTAGCGCAAGTAAACGTGCATAGCGACGGGATTGATCTTGCGCAAATTGAAGCATTGTGTAAGTCGCGTACAATCAAAGCGGTTTACATCACGCCAAACTGTCAAAATCCAACCAATATTTGCTATAGCAGTAACAATTTAAATGCCCTACTGGCGCTGAGTCGCCGATATAATTTTTTCATTATTGAAGATGACGTAAATTACTGTTTGCCAGAGTATTGGCGATTACCATTGTGGCAACAAGCACCGGATCGGGTTTTTTATATTTCAAGCTTTTCAAAATATTTTGCAGGCGGACTACGAGCCGGTTACTTATTACCTCCACGACTTTGGGAGCAACCAATTTTAAAACAAATTCATAGTGAGTGTTGGGCGGTTTCCTCAATGAATTTTGAGTTAATAATGCGCGCCATTAAAAGTAACGAATTTACTTATAATCAAACTAAGCTAGCAGATGAGATACGCTATCGTATTGAACAAATAAAAAAGCTGCTTCAAACTTATGAGATAGATGCTCAGTTTGCCAGTTTAAATGTATATATTCGCTTATCCCAGTCGCAGAATATGTTTGAGTTTTGCAGCGTATTAAAAGCGCATAAGGTAATTGTAAGGACGCTAGATTCCTTTATCCCAGAAGTTCCAGCCCTAAAAGTGGATAATCCAAATGGTGTTCGCCTCACCCTAGGCGGCCCAGCAACCCGGGCTGAGTTTGACTTAGGCATCACCCGCGTTGAAGCCGCTTTACAGCAGTTTAATCAAACATTTGAGGTAGTTATTTAAATTTTATTATTCAATAAAATCGGGGAATCATTATTCCTTTGGGTGATGTGAACTCATACTTTTTTGAGGAAATATAGTGTTTAAAGTTCTGCGAGTTCTCTATTGCTTTTGCATTTAGTTTTGCATTTAGTTTTGCATTTAGTTTTGCAAATTTATATGAAATTGACATGAATATCCTTTTGCCTACCCAAGCAGTTATTTACTGCTTGGGTTAAATTCCTTTAATTTTATTATGTTATTTAACTATAGATCTACCATCAAAAACGAAGTGAATTTTTGCCACAAGGTTTTACTAAACTTGATCTCGCTTTCAGGCTTAATGTTATCTGCGTATTTCCATGGAAACTTGAAAATATCTGGCGGTGTTAGCTTTTTAATAGGTTTACCCATCAAAAGGTTATCAAGCTGCTCTTCATCATTAAACTCTTTTAAAAGCTCATCATCCGCTTTAGTCATTTCTTTTAAAAATGACTTATCTACTCGATACCAAAAGTACTTAGGTCGACCATTGGCTTTATCAAATTCAGCGGTGGTTTTATCAAACTCTCGATAATATTCAAATTGCGGGATATCTGCTAAGGGTTGGGTGACATCCATAAAGTTTTGTAATAATTCCCAATGTACAAAAGCAGAACTAATTAAGTTAGCACCTGTCCAAGCATAAAAAACATCTTTTTTAAAATGCAATAATGTAACCCCCCTTAAAGGAAAGCCACTTTGCGGATTGTTTTGAACTTTATAGTGAGCATTGAACTGTTCAAAAGGTAACTTAATTTTTTGCCCATTACTGCCTTTGTCGGATGACCAAACAAGTCCTGTTTTCCGCTCGAAATTTACACGCGTATGCGTAACTTTTTTTCTTACTAGTTTCCACACTGTTAAATTGAAAAGCTTTGATACCCCCCAAGCTAATAAAAATAAAAACAATGCTCTAGTCGCTTCTTCTGTATCAGCAAATAAGAATAAAAATAGCGGAATTGTAAATAAAAAGAGTAAATTAACTAAGTGAGCAACCCCCCAAGAAAGTAATAGTACGTCAGTAACTTTTCTCCCTAAACTAGATAAACTTAGGACATGCGGATCACTACCAAGAATATTTCTATAATGTTGAGCTTTCCCTGATAAATTATACTTATAATCGGAGTTTTGAGAACTGTCAAAGCAATGTCCAAACACTTTACCTCTTGGGTATATTGCTTGCTTACTTTGATAGCGGCAATACATGGTCTCTCGCTCGTCAGTCGCTATTTCATTTCTAAACTTTGCATCTTGCTTACCCCTGTAAGCTGTTTCAGCATACTGCTCAAGCATATTCTATTTCCTTTATTATCCATGCTTTATCTGGTACTTCACCGTTTTCCCAATCATTACGTTCATTTATATCAACGTAAGGCAAGGTCACATTTTTATCTAAGCGATACTGCACTTTTACTTGCCAATCAACGTCAAAGCTTAATGGCCACATTGATAAGATTGGGACAATATATTGAAACCCAGTGATGGCACGGGATTCAGTATTTTCTTTTTGGATTATTTGCCAATTATTATGGTCGTGACGAAATTTATTTTCAAAATGTAAAACTCCCTCATCCTCTATTTGATAAACTTGAACGAATACCTCTGATTGCCCTAAGGCAAAGTTTGGCGTGTCTATATCAATAGTCAATTGGCAATGAGAATCGGTGAGTTTTTTTACACCTAACGTGACACTCGGGCTCATTAATGTGCCTACCAATGCGGCATAACACTCTTTTGGTTGGGTGTGCCATTTTTTATAACTGCCTGTACAGCGCTCATCTGCATCTTTCGCAAAGGGGCCATTTTTAGTCCAAGTTTCTGATTCATTATCGGAAAAATTTAAGATGACAGCCATCTTAACTATTCAAACTGAATGTCGTTTTTATTGTTCAATTTGTGCAGCGTAAAGCCGCGCCTACGCAAATTAAAATGGCTGTTTTCTTAACTGTTTATTATGTCGCCATGTTAGCCAGCAACGTGACGGTAAACCTAGGCAACACTTATACTGCCTAGGCTTGAATTCCTTTTCTGATTGTTAAAGAGCTATGGTCAGTTAACCGATTTGATATTCTGTGTTTTTATGAAAAGCAGAAAGCTGTAGTTTTTTATGTTGACTTCCACTGCTTACAAGTCAACCATCAAAAACGAAGTGAGTTTTTGCCACAGTGTTTTGCCAAACTTAATTTCACTTTCAGGTTTAATGTTATCTGCGTATTTCCACGGTAATTTAAAAATTTCAGGTGGTGTGAGCTTTTTAATAGGTTTACCCATCAAAAGGTTATCGAGCTGCTCTTCATCATTAAATTCTTTTCTCAACTCGTCATCTGCTTTGGACATTTCTTTTAAAAAAGACTTATCAACACGATACCAAAAATACTTAGGGCGGCCATTGGCTTTATCAAATTCAGCGGTAGTTTTATCAAACTCACGGTAATATTCAAATTGTGGAATATCTGCTAAGGGTTGAGTAACATCCATAAAATTTTGTAATAATTCCCAATGTTGAAAACTGCAAGCGATCTCATTGTTGTAAGCAACATCATAACGTTGCTCTTCTTTATAATGAAGAAGAGTAAGCCCCCTGTGTGGAAATCCACTTTTGGGATTATGTGTAGCTTTATAATGAGCATTAAATTCTTCAAAGCTTAAATAAGCAAAACTCTTTGCATCGCTTTTTGGTATTTTAACTACACCTGTTTTACGATCAAAAATAACTGCTAATTTAAAATTAGATCTAAAATATGGCCATATCACCCAATTTAAAATTTTTGAAAAAAACCACACAGATAACAACACAGTGTAACTATCAAATGCTTCTGCAATATCTCCAAGAAAAAAACTAGTAATAGGAAAAGCTATCAAAAGAAACAATATTGATATGTGGAATACTCCCCAAGCGAAAGTTAAAGTGTCTATGAAACTTACAGGATTAGAAGCCAATGGTAGTTCCAGTTGGCTCTCATTTTGAGTAAGAATACTTCGATGCTGATTTGCGGCACCACTTATATTCAATTTATATTCTAATCTTTGAGAGTTATCAAAACAGTGCCCAAACACATCACCTCTAGGAAATATCGCTTGCTTACTTTGATAACGGCAATACATAGAGTCACGCTCATCAGTCGCTATTTCATCTCTAAATTTTGCATCTTGCTTACCTCTGTAAGCGGTCTCTGCATACTGCTCAAGCATATTCTATTTCCTTTATTTTCCAGGCTTTATCTGGTTGCTCACCGTTATCCCAATCATTACGCTCATCAATATCCACATAGGGCAAAGTAACATGCTTATCTAGGCGATACTGCACTTTTACTTGCCAATCAACTTCGAAATGTTTCGGCCACATAGATAATATTGGAATTATATATTTAAACCCAGTGATGGCACCGGATTCAGTATTCTCTTTTTGGATTATTTGCCAATTTTTATGATCGTGACGAAATTCATTTGCAAAATGCAAAACTCCCTCATCTTCAATTTGGTAAACTTGAACGAATAACTCTGATTGCCCTAAGGCAAAGTTTGATGTGTCTATATCTACAGTTAATTGGCAATGGGTACTGGTTAATCGCTTAACACCGAGCGTGACGCTTGGCTTCATTAATGCGCCCACTAATGCGGCATAACACTCTTTTGGTTGAGTGTGCCATTTTTCATAACTACCAGTACAGCGGTCATCAATATCTTTAGCAAACGGACCATTTTTAGTCCACGTTTCTAATTCATTATCGGTGACTAATATAGCAATAATTGCAATGATCAAACCGACTGCGATTATTGCCCACCCTAAAGGTGTAGTGAACAATGCCGCACCAAGATATAAAAACCAGCTGCATATATTTCCGTATTAGCTACCAACGTGGCGGTAAACCTAGGCAGCATATACAGCCTAGATTTGAATTCCATTTTTAATTTTTATCACAATCCTAGTTGCATGCTATATATAAAATCATCTATTAAGGTATTCCCATAAACAACTGCAGTGCTAAACGCTTTGCTTTGTATTTCCATGTCAGTTTTTCGATACGTTCTGGCTCACCTTTAAAATGCAGCCAAGGTTTGGTTATTTCTTTGTTAGGTGTCGCTCTAAGCCAATTAAAATGCGCAGCCTCTTTATTAAATTTCTGCCAAATTTCGACTTGTTGAGCAAGCGAAAAATCACTCCAAAATTTATTGGGTCTGTCATTTTGCTTATCAAATTCAGCTGTGAGTTCATCAAGGTGGCGGTAGTTTTCATACTCAGGCACATCAGGCAGTGGTTGGTTGTTATCCATAAACCGCACTACACGTTCCCAATATAAATAGCAGTTCATCGGGTTATTTGAGTTATCAGGCACCTGAACTGCTATTTTAGTCTCGGGGTATTTATCCTCATCAATATGACTAATAAAAGGTACAAACCCCATTACGCCCGGGCGTGTTGCCACAATATCAAGGTGGCACACAATATCAGCCCATTTAAAACAACAATTACCCAGCTCATCACGCTCTTCACAACCGGGTATCTCATAGGTAAAGCCGACTAACTGTTTTTTTCTGTCAAAATATATTTGCTTTTTAGGGAGGTAACTCTCTGTTATTGGTAATAAGTTAAGAAAAAACAGGTTCCAAGAAAAAGTGAGTATAGGTATCCACCATTGAAATGGCTCATTGGAATAGGTGGCCACAAAGCAACAGATCAACAAGATTAAACTCAAAGTAAATCCGATTATGATTGGGCCAAACAATATAACTCTAATTGGGCTATTTCCGCACATTTCTACTTTATATCGTTCAGGATGTTTTTGTATTTCTTTTTGCTTTCTTGCAGGTAAATTATATAAATAGCATAAGCCTTTGAATTTATCCTTGAGGCTATTTAATCTCTCAGGGTAAAAAAAACAATTAAATCGCGTTTTTTTACCCATGATATCAACGGCTAGGTAGTCATTATTTTGCATTTAATATCCTTATTGTTTAATCAACCTTGGCACTTTAAAGTGCCTCAGTTTGAATTCCTTTTCTGATTGTTAACGTATCATTGAATTTGAAACTTAAGCCGTTTCACGGAAAGCCGATAAAAAGCTGAACCAGTAAACGCTTTATTTTATATTTCCACGTTAATTGTTCTATGCGATCAGGCTCTGCCTTCCAATGCTGCCAAGGTTTCGTTATTTCGTCATTGGCTTTACCTTTTAGCCAATCAAATGGAAAAGCATCTTCTAAAATTTCGTCCCTAATTTCAATTTGCTGTTCAATTGAAAAGTCTACCCAAAAGTCTGAAGGACGATTATTATTTTTATCAAACTCTGCTGTAATTGGATCTAAATGTCGGTGTTGTTCATATACCGGCACATCGGGCAATGGCTTACTTAAATCCATAAAGCGCACATAACACTCCCATAATAAATAACAATGCACTGGATTAGCTGAAAGTTCGACAACTGAACCGGTTACTATTGTTTTAGGGTACTTCTCTTGGTCTATATGACTAATTTCTGGAAAGTAATTCATTACACCCGGCGCGCCCATTTTCGAGGTTAACCTGCAAACAATCTCTTCCCATTTAAAGCAACAGTTACCTAAGTCATCTCGTTGTTCACAACCTGGTATATCAAAAGTAAATCCGACCGTTTGGTTTTGCCTATCAAGATACATCACCCTATCAGGTATATACCTAGCAGTTATTGGTAGTAAATTTAAGAAGAATAAGTTCCAGCAAAAGGTAACAAGAGGTATCCACCACTGAAATTTTTCACCTTCATCATAAAATGGAAGTGATAAAATACTAATTAATGTAATTAAGCTTAATACAGCTCCAATGGCCATTGGACCGAATAATATGGCTTTTATAGGGTTATTACCACAAGGGACAAGCTTGTATTTTTCGCGCTGATTTTCATATAACTTGTTCGTATCAAGCCAATCATATAAAAAACACAGGCCTTTAAATTCGTGATATATACTTTTTATACTACGATATTCAAAAAAACGATTAAACCTCGTTTTCTTTGGCATTATTCCAACACCAAAGTAATTATTGTTTTGCATCAGGTTCCTTTGCTTTAATAAACCTAGGCAGCATATATCGTCTAGATTTGAATGCCTTTTATTAAAAATAAACTTAGCCTAATACTAGACATAAAATCATCTTTTAAGGTATTCCCATAAACAACTGCAGTGCTAAACGCTTTGCTTTATATTTCCATGTCAGTTTTTCGATACGTTCTGGCTCACCTTTAAAATGCAGCCAAGGTTTGGTTATTTCTTCGTTAGGCTTTCCCTCCAGCCAATCAAAGTCACAAGCTTCTTCTTTTAATTTTCGCCAAATTTCTTGTTGTTGCGAAAATGAAAAGTCGAGCCAAAAACCTACAGGTCTATTATTTTGAATATCAAACTCAGCTGTCCGTGGGTCTAAATGCCGGTGTTCTTCATATTCAGGTACATCAGGTAAAGGTTTAGTTAAATCCATGAAACGTACATTACTTTCCCAATACAAGTAACAATATGCTGGTGTTTCTCCATTATCCGCCACCGTACCTAGCATTTTAGTCTTTGGATACTTTTCTAAATCAATATGGCTAATACTCGGGAAGTAGCTTACAACTCCCGGACGCGTAGATGCAATATCAAGTCGACACACTATTTCATCCCAACTAAAGCAGCAATTACCTAATTCATCACGCTGTTCACAGTCTGGTATATTGAAAGTAAAACCCACTGTCTGCTTTAATCTATCAAAATATATTATTTTTTTAGATGTAAACCTAAATGTAACTGGTAATACATTCAAGAAAAATAAATTCCAACTAAATGTAAGTAACGGTACCCACCATTGATAAGGTTCGTCCGAGTAGGTAGCAACAACACAAGAAATGACAAATAGCAAACTTAAAGTAAACCCAATTGCCATTGGTCCAAAGAAGAGCGTTTTTATAGGATCGTTGCCACACTTAAAAGACCGATATCTTTGCGGTTGGGTTTCAACTAAATGCATGTCAGTATCTATCCAATTATACAAATAACATAAGCCTTTAAACTTTTTATATCGTTCTTTGATTTTATGAGGGTAAAAAAAACAATTAAATCGCGTTTTTTTAGGCATGATATCAACGGCTAGGTAGTCATTATTTTGCATTACTTTCCTTATGCAATTGCTAATTCAAGTGAGGCATTTTCAATTGGCTTTTCAAACGCATCAAAATCTATCGGTAAAGTTAGACTTTCGTTGTAAATAAGTGTTGATGTTATTTCAACATCAAACACACTAATGTTCGGTGATTCAATTTCAAACTCATAGGTGGCTGCATTTAAGCTCAGGCTATTTTCATCAAATTCAGATAAATACTCTTTAGTGCCTTCAACCCAAGTCGCTTTTTTATAAACATTCAACGTTGTTGGATGCCGCCATGAGTATTTTACATCTAAAAGCAACTCAGATTTACCCACTATGAACATTGGCAATTCAACTTTTACCGTATAATAATTGCGACCATCAAAAAAAGTAGGAGTATTAACAGTCACCTTAGGCAAAAACAATACGCTTTGGATATATTTAAAATATTGGTTTGGATCTGAGAAAGTGGGGTCATTGTGTCGCCATGTGACGATAAACCTAGGCAGCATATACCGCCTAGGTTTGAATTCCTTTTCAGATTTTTAAAGAGCAATCGCGTTTAAACACCCGCAATAATTTGCATTGCAAGGGTTTTCATCAGGCGTTTCCAATACGGGGGGTTGTCTGGTTGGTTTAGGCTTTCATCTACTGGCCACTTTTCCCACGGTTTGGTGATTTCTTTATTTGCCCAGCGTTTTGGGTTGGTGATGGCACCGTCAAAGTTAAAGCGATAAATATCGTTATCAAGCTGTTCTTCTATCTGCTGCATTTGTTTGTAGCTCATTAAACGCCAGTACTTTTCAGGGCGATTATTTTGCTTATCAAAATCCCGTGTTATCGGGTCTAAATGACGAAATGGCTCGATTTCTGGTGAATCAACGAGCGGTTTGCTTAAGTCCATAAAGCGCACTACGCGCTCCCATGTATACTTACAGTAGTTTGGGTTTTGTGGGTTGTCTTTAACCCGTATTTCACTAAATGCACCATGGTGGTTTTCATAATCTTTATGGGCAATATACATAGCATGGGTCACACCATGGCCCTGTGAATGGTTCGCTTTAGAATAAAACGCTTCTATATCCTCAAACGGAAAAGTCGAATGGCCATGCTCATTTTTTTCGGCATTATCAACCGACCACGTAAAGTTCACTGTTTGGTTTTGGCGATCAAAATATATTTCACGTTTTGGCAAGATATGACGCGCCAAAATGGGGCTGAAGTTGAGAAAGAAAAAATTCCAGCAAATAGTAAATAATAGAAAAGCCCATGGGTATTCCATATTGTCCATAATAAAAACCCCAAAAATAGCCAATATAGATACAAAACTACCTGTTGCCCCTAAAAGAATAGGACCTAATGTTAACCCTAGCGTCCAATCCCCCGCATTATGAAAACCCAAGTAGCGGCTTTCATTATCCAAGCTTTGAGGCTGTACTTTTTTATTATCCTCTTTTTCTAATAAAAATCGGACAATCATTAACCCTTTAGGTGAACTATACTCATACTTTTTTGAGGAAATATAGTGTTTAAAGTTCTGCGATTTTTCTATCACTTTTGCATTTAGTTTTGCAAATTTATATGAAATTGACATTAAAATCCTTTTCTATCCAAGCAGTGACTTACTGCTTGGGTTAAATCCTATTTATTTCTTTACTTAGCTATAAATCAATCATCAAAAATGAGGTGAATTTTTGCCACAGTGTTTTACCAAACTTTATCTCGCTTTCAGCTTTTATATCATCTGCATATTTCCACGGGAACTTAAATATATCCGGCGGTGTTAGCTTTCTGATAGGTTTACCCGTCAATAAGTTATTGAGCTGTTCTTCATCATTAAATTCATTAATGAGTAATAGTTTTTCCTCATTAACTCTCTTCTTGAAATGCTTATCGACCCGATACCAAAAATACTTAGGACGGCCATTCGCTTTATCAAACTCAGCGGTTGTTTTATCAAACTCACGGTAATATTCAAATTGTGGGATATCTGCTAAGGGTTCAGTTACATCCATGAAGTTTTGTAATAATTCCCAATGAATAAATCCACTGCTTATTAAGTTTGCTCCAGTCCTATCATAAGAAAAATCTCTCTGGTAATGTAATAAAGTAATGCCTCTGTAAGGAAAGCCGCTTCCAGGATTATTTTCCACACAATAGTGAGCATTAAACTCTTCAAAAAGCAATTTATCTTGTGTGCTACTTTGTTCATTAGATATGGTTACAGAACCATCTTTACGATGAAATAAAACCCCTGAGGACACTCTAATCCGGATTGCTTTCCAAATAGTTAGATTAAATAATTTAGATCCACTCCAAAATATAAAAACAAATAAAAAAGATTCAAGCGCTAGTTCAATACGACCAAATAAAGTGAAAAAAAACGGTAGAGTAAATAAAAAAAACAAAATACCTAAATGTGCTATTATCCAAAAAAAGACCAATGAATCCGTTATCTTACTCCCTTTTGTAGGCAAATTAAGAGTAAAATCATCATTTCCTAAAACTTTTCTATAATATTCAGCTTTCCCTGATAAGTTATATTTATAAGCTGAATCTTGAAAACTATCAAAGCAATGTCCAAACACTTTACCTCTTGGGTATATTGCCTGCTTACTTTGGTAACGACAATACATAGAGTCACGCTCATCAGTCGCTATTTCATCTCTAAATTTTGCATCTTGCTTACCTCTGTAAGCTGTGTCAGCATATTGCTCAAGCATATACTATTTCCTTAATTATCCATGCTTTATCTGGTTGTTCACCGTTATCCCAGTCATTACGCTCATCGATATCCACATAGGGCAAGGTCACATTTTTATCTAGGCGGTACTGCACTTTTACTTTCCAATCAACTTCAAAATGTTTCGGCCACATTGATAATATCGGAATAGTATATTTAAACCCGGTTATAGCTCCTGATTCAGTGTTTTCTTTTTGGATTATTTGCCAATTTTTATGATCGTAACGGAATTCCTGCTCAAAATGTAAAACTCCTTCATCTTCAATTTGATATACCTGAACGAGAAGTTCCGATTGACCTAAAGCAAAGTTTGGTGTGTCTACATCAATGGTTAACTGGCAATGGGAACCAGTTAGCTTTTTAACCCCTAATGTAACATTTGGACTCATCAATGTGCCTACTAATGCGGCGTAACATTCTTTTGGTTGTGTTTGCCACTTTTTGTAACTGCCAGTACAGCGGTCATCTGCGTCTTTTGCAAATGGGCCATTTTTAGTCCACGTTTCTAATTCATTATCGGTGACTAATATAGCAATAATTGCAATGATCAAGCCTACTGCGATTATTGCCCACCCTAAAGGTGTAGTGAGCAATGCCGCACCAAGATATATAAAACCAGCTATAGCGACAGCGCCACTCAATGCATGGAAAAAAGCAGCATCCATATCATTTTTTATTACAGATTTATACACATCATAAGTTGTTACAACTAATGAAATAAACAACCCAAGCGCACCTAGAGCTTTAGAGACAGCAATTGCTTTATTAGCTATAAGTATTGTACCTCCAACAAAGTTGGATAATCGACTTATGCGAAATGATGCAACTTCTACTGATAATGTCGCAAGACTATACACGAGATTTATTGAATCTAAGGCGAACTTTACATCAAACTTGTCCCCTGCCTTAAATTTTTTAATCATCTCGTTGGCATTAAACATTTCAAACGCTAACATCACCATTGGCAAGTTGTGCTCTAAAACTCTCACACCTTTGAGCTTAACAGTATCTACAGCCCCTAGTTTAAAGTCTGGGTTATCGTAATACAGCGCATATCTGTGTGTTTTAGGAACAACGACGAGATCACCATCTATTGAATCATAACGACCAATTAGATCATGATAATCTGTCCAGTTTTTAGGGTTAAAATAACCTTTGTTGCTGCCAAATGCTTTAGGGTCTTCAGCTGCTATTACATTATTTTTACTATCATAAATCGTTACTGCATTTGGTGGCGGATTTTTCACGCTTTCACGTAACATTGCACGCCTTTGCTGCCTATTGTTTTGCGTGCGCTTATAATTGGTTATGGCTATTACTGATGGGTTATCACCTAATACAGCCCCAGCTTGTTTAACATGAATATCTGCAAAGTCACTAATTCCAAGCGCCTTGTTATATGAGACCATTAAGTTTCTAATTTTTACAGTATGTGGTTTTAAAACGCCGTTTTGATATTGACTTGCAACACGCCCCCACGCACCGGTTAAATACCCCACCGCATCTTTTGCTTTACCAAAAAACTCTTTTAAACCTTTATTAGCTAATAAGCTGTCTTGCTCTTGCTTTTCTTCGATCAACTTTTTATGAATGCGCTTAAACTCTTCAAATCTAAATTTAGCTTCGCCATTATTTTTTTCTTCCGGCAACTTGTTTAATACAACACTCCCAGGCTGGTTTATATCGAAGTGCCCTTCTGGGATCATAAAGCAGTCAGATAACCAATTGCCTTGCTCAAACGTTGCTTTTAAAAAGCTTTCTATTGCGCTTGTGGCTTTATTTATATTTTTTTTACGCTCGTTTTCAGCAGGTAACTTTTCTTTCCAAGGTCTAAATACACCAGTTGAAACATCGTCGATACTCAACATATTTAATACATTAGTAATAAAATTAAAGCCAAATAAATAATCTACATTTTCAAGGGCTACCCAATCATTCATTACTGGAGCTAAACCAATATAATCACTTTGCTTAGAAGTTAAAGATGAGTCGTTATTTAAGTCTTGTAAAAAATCAACAAACTCTTTTTGTGCTATTGGTAACTCCTTTAAATATTTCTCTAATTTGTCATTTGACAAGTATTGCTCTAGATATTCTTTGTCTAGATGCTTTGCTCCACTACGTAAAAACTTTGCACCAGAACTTAAGTCTGCATATCCCTCTTTTTTGGTTTTTATAGGAGTCATCGAAGTTCGATGTGGGAATATATAATGATCGCGCATCACTTTTTCATGCAAATCATCATTTAGCATCGCTTGATAAGCCAACACACCTGAATCATAATGTTTCTTATCTGTTAGCTTTTTATTCTCAAGCTGTAGCTGTAAAAAAATCACTTGGCACTTATTTAACAGAGAAAGCGCTATGCCACCTGGGTCATGTATTGTAATTTGCCCTTCACGCTCTGCTACTGCTAAATCAATTTGTTGACAGCGAGCGTTTCGTAATGAATCAGCTAATCCCTGGTCTTCAACATGTGTAGGTGAAGTGGCGTTAGCACTTTTTTGTCTTGGATCATCTTTGTACAGTCCGCCGAGGCTCACAATATACAGCCATGACCATTGGGCGATGGAAAAAGCAACTTGTACCGTGGGGTCACTAAGTGAACCTGGCTCACAGTTTAAACCATTTGTTTTCTTAGGCAGCAAGATTGTTTGGGTAACTAAACCCGAATATGAACGCTCGTTTTTGCCAAATTCAGTTGCCAAATCAACTTCAGATAAACAACCATTGTCAACAGCTGCAATTTCACGCCATAAATAACCATTAACGAATATATAGTAAAAGCCGTTTAAGTTACTAACAGGTCGTTCGTCTTCTCCTAACACTTGAAATTGCGCAGGTTTAGCTTTGTTTTTATCAAGGGACGCCTCGGTAAAAACGGTTGGTTTTACCGAAATAAATTGCGCTTTATTGTCATCACTTGGCGGATTATCTAAAGTATAAGGTTGTGTATAGCCGAAAGGTATATATGAACTCCCACATTCACCCTTTATCTCCGAATCTAATTTAATTAATCCCATATTAAGCACCTGCTGTAAAATTAATTGACGCGTTTTTGCCACTGATATTTTGCTTATCTGCGATTGGCACTTTTTGCTCATTTGCTCCTTGGGTTGCTTTTATTGCACCAAGCGATGCGTCATTACTATCAACCCCTTTTACTAAAATACTTGCTCCGTGCGTTGTACCAGCATCACCCAAACTATCCCTCACTTGCACACTCAACCCTCTTGGTGCGGGGCCGCCGGATTGCATAAGTGGCGCAGGTGGGGTGTTTTTAGAATTAGAGATCATCGGGTCACCTTGGCGTACAGCGGGTTTACCTTCAATTAATACATTAAACGAGCCCATGATAAATTCAGCTTCACCGTCGTTTTTCTTACTCGCGACGCCTTTTTTATCACCAGGGGAGTCACCTGAGCTTTGTGAAAAAGTGCTATTTATATTAGCGGCGCCATTGCCATTGACTTTTACTGAGCTGGCAACATCTGTAACGTCACTTGATTGCGCTTTATTTGCGTATGGAATTGGTACAACGCTAGTCCCAATTGTGGTTAAGCAGACATCCACCGTCATAAGTTTACCGCCACTATCTTGATGTACAGCGGTGCGACCATTTATCAGCACATTTTGCCCCGATACAGCTTGTACTTGTGGTGCTTGTGAAGCTGTATCTTTAATAAGCTGCTCTTGGTTACCGGCTTGCCAACCTAAATGCGTTGATACTAAATCTAAGAATGCTTGCGCGTTACTAACGGGTTTATTTACATCCATATTAGTTTGCGGTTCATTCCATGGCAGCCTAGGTTCGTTTTTTTGGCTATCCCATTGTGGCGGTGGAATAATATAATCAGGTATAAAAATATTTACCATTTCACCGAGGGTTTTCTCGCGGTATTTTGGCCTGGCAATCTCAGCTAAAAAGGCGGCGTCACCACTGGCTTTATCTTCAAAAATAGCGATACCGTTAGCTTTACCTAGCGCACCATTACTGCGGGCGCTATTGTTAAGCCCAAGCAATGTTGAGTTGTTATGTCGCCATGTTACTGAGCCACCGGTGCGCACATCAGCGCTCAGCGCATCAATATCATATTGTACGCTGCCTGTTTGTTTGCCTGCTGCGGCGTTAATATAAGGCATTATTTTTCACTCCTTGAAATTTTGACTAGCTGCTCATTAGGTGCATTAAAAATAACAAATACCTGCTCAAGTGAGCGCGTAAGCGGGTTGCATAAATAGCTTTGTGCTAGTGTAAGTGCCGCTAATGAGTTTGCATTACCTTGATGGCCTATCGTCGTTGCTAACTCTGCACACTCAATGAGCGGCTGGCCTTTTTTGTACAATTTTTGTGTGTAAGCAAACCATTTTTTTTGCCAAGTAAGTGATTGTTCGCCCACAAATAAATAACGGTCTTGGCTGGTGCAATTGGCCTGTGCTAATTGAGCCGTCATTTGGCCGTCATATAATTGCGCGGTAAGCTTGCCTTGCGGGTGTATTAACAGTGCATATCCACCTTCGCCATATATAACGCCCGGTGGGCCGTTTAATACTTGCACGGTGCAGCGTTTAGCTTGTTCACTCACATATTGATAGCTATTACATGAATCCACAGCGATTACTAAGGTGTCGTTGTTTATGGTGGTTAAGTCACATGTTGGCATCTGTGAATAGGCGGGTATTTGTTCTGCAATACACTCTTGGAGTAGCTCAGCGAGTGTTTCATCGCTTATCAGTGGCTGTTCAATTTCATCAACGGGCAGTAAAAATACAATTTGGCTAATGCGGTTTGTTTGCCTTAACGTGGCTATATCAACTTGCTCAAGTAGGTGCGAGAGCATTAATAAACAGCGCGTGACTCTATCGAGTTGCGCAAGTTCGTCTATTTCAACAAAAATATACGGCGCATCTAAACTAATATCACATCGAATTAATGCTTTACTTGGTTTAGAAAAAAGCATTTTGTTAGCCACTGCAGTATACAAGCTGCTTGATGTACAGCCGGCAGCATTAATATGATAAAGACTGTCAAAAGTAAGTTGTTTCATATTAATTTTCTTTACCGCTATTTTGTTCTGAGGCAACGAGTATTTGACTATTTGCGCCTACTTTTTCAAGACTAATATGACCGCGCCAAAGCAGAGAAAAGCACTGGGCGTCGGAATCAATTACTAAGGTGTCGCAGCGCATGGTTAGCCGCTCTCGGGCTAGTGTATTTACCACTTCCACAATAGGTTTTTGGTACGGCAGTTCTATACGTTGTTGTTGTCCGTATTGTTGTAATGGATAAAGCCCTGTTAACTGACACGCCCAGCCTTTGCCAAACTCGGCTGCAACTTGCTGATCAATGGGCGCTGTGTTGTATAAATCTTTTGGCTGTGTTGTTTTAAACGGGTACTCTCCCGCCATAAGTGCTGTTTCGTCTATTTCTGGTAAGCGTTCAACTCGTGGCGACCAATGGCTTGGTATGGCCGAAAAGCTTGCGACCGGTGTGCTGTGGCTAGGTTTTCTAAGTAATGAGTTAGCGTATTCAACACTGGGTAACTGCTGGCCAACCGCGTGCTTATTTTTAAGTTTAAAACCACGGCCGATTGGGTTTTCTAAGCACGTGTTGCTCTCGTTATTTAGCTCTTTACCACCAAAAGCCTGCATATAATTGAGTGCCACTGGGGTAATAATATCTGGATCTGTAGCGACTGGTCCAAGCAACGAGCGTCGCCAATAACGCGCTCCGGTTACACGTAAACGCTTTTTAAACAAAGGTTGCGAAGGCGAATCAAGGCCCAGCTCAACCTCAATAACGCGCGCGTCTTTTCCTTTTGGCGGATAAGCAGTGCAATTACCATATACTTCAAAGCCATACTTAAAAGCCACCTGCTCGTTTACTTCACAAATCGGTGAGCTGTTAGGATCGCCTTGGTAATCATCAGCAATAACAATCTCAGGGCCGGGTTCAATGGCTGTAACGTTGCCTTGCTCATCAAACTCAAAGCTTTGTTTAACCACCACCACTTGACCTTCAGTACTGTCTTCTAACCAGCCGCTAAACGTGCTGGCTTGCCAAGGAGAAAGATTATGAAGCATGAACGTTCTCCACTTTTTCACTTAACAGTAATTGCCACTGCGATGCACTTTGCTGGACATGAAATAAACCACATGCACTTGTTAAATCAAAATGTGGGGCAATAACACGTTGTACTAAAGAGCCTGCTAATTTAGCGAGTTTTTGTGCGCTATTGGCTTTGGTAAAACTAATGCCCATTAAAAGTTGCTCACCTGCTTGCATTGCAAACGCTTGCCTTACGTGCTCGGCATCATCAAGGTTAATGCCGCTTTGCGGTTTTACTGCATTGTTATCACTGACGACTGACATTTTTTCAGCTTTGGCAAGCGGCCTATCTGTTAATGTGAGCCACGCTGCATAAGCACTTGGTTGTGTTACTGCGATGGTCATTAAATCCATCACTAATGGCAGCGCTTGTTTATAAACAAAATGACTTAATACAAACGAGCAGTGCTCTGGATTTGCTTTGCAAAATAATGCACAGGGTTCGTACCAACGCGTGTCATTAAGTAAACCCGCTAAAGCGAGTAATTGTGCTTTTTGCTGTTCATCTGCGGTTTTTGCAAACACTTTAAATAGCTTATCGCTTACATCGTCATGCCCTGCACAATAACTATTTACTAACGCAGCAAAGGCAATCTCGAAATCTTTGTGTAATACCGCTGCGAGTAATTCACTGGTTGTAAGAGGTTGTGAAAATAATAAGGTTTTAACCACGTTTTGGGGTTTTTCTTTACCTTCAAGTACACTGGTGCGTAGCGCTTTTAAATCGTTAAGCTGCCAATGCTTTAAATTATGTTGAAGTAATTCACACTGCGCTAATTGCTCACTGCCTCTTAAGCTATGAAAGTAGGCAGTAAAGTCATCAATAGCAGTAATGAATAAATCAGCCGCTATTAAACGATATACTTCACTATGTTCGCTATTTTGCTGCGCAAGTTCACACAAAGCCTGCCATGTTAACTCGCTTACTTGGGTTAAGTTTTGCGCTGAAAAATAATCCGTTGGCGCTTCGCCTGCCAACTCACTTAGGGTATATAAATGATTGAGCATTTGCGTGTCGATCACGCTAAAACGTGCCAACGAAAACGCCCCTTGCTGCAACAACTTTTGCCGGTGCTTTAACAAGGTGGTGAGGCGCTGATTATGAAGTTTTACTTTATATACAGGTGCGAACATAGTGCTAATTAAGCCTAATTGGCCAGCCAGCCAAGGTAAGGTCTTGCTCGCTGTTTGCTGTAATATCTTGCCCTTCAAGCACGATAGTGCCGTCTGCATATACCTCAACACTACCCTTGGCCGTTTGTAGGCTAACACTTTGCTGGGCTTCAATAACGATATGCCCTTGCGAATTATTAATTTGCGCGGCAGGTGCTTGATCCGCTTGCGCTAAGAGCGCCGTTACAATAAAGCCTTGTGCGCTATGTACAAGTAATACATTAGCCCCTACTTCTGCGATGCTGACATGTGCGCCTTGCGCAATAACTTGATGTTCAACATTATTAATTAATACCGCTTTTACACGGCCAAAACTGTCGACACGACTCACACACGCTAAATGTTGATCGTGATTGAATATACTTTGGATCTGAGCGCTCATAATAAACTCCTTTTCAACTAGTTATTACTAATTGCACTGCCTTTCACGGCGATATTACTGGCCGATAAAGTAATACTTGTCGCATCAATGGTTAAGTTACCACCGGCATCAATTTCAATACTCGCACCGCCTTGACTCAATTGCAGTGATCCTTGACCATCCGCTTTAATGGTAATATTTGCGCCGCTACTAATTTCTATATCGCCATTGGGGGCTTGCAGTTCTAAATTGCCGTCAACCGAATATGCGCTAACATCTTGTTCACCTTGTAATTTAAGCTCTTGATCCGCTTTAAGCTCTAAGCTGCCATCGGTTGCTTCAATACGTGTGTTTGAGGTGGCTTTGAGGGTTAAATCTGCCGCCGATGTTACTGTGATATCCCCTTCGCGGGTTTGCATTTGCAAGTTATTCTCTACCCGCGTAGTAAAGTCATTGGCAACCGTAAAGGTGGCGTCGTTTTCAGCAACAAATTGCAGATTTTCTTTCGCTGATATTTTTACATCGCCATCTACAGACTTAAGCGTTGCTTGATGTGCGCCATTGGTGGCATCGAGTAATAGTTGGTTTTTATTATTTTTATTAGCAAGGCTAATTTTTTCTTCGCCTTTTTTATCATCCATTATTAAACTGTGGCCAGCTTTAGTAACGAGCTTATTCTCGGTCGGATTTTGGCTGGTAACTGGGTTAGGTGCATTTTGGTTGTATAACGCACCTAAAATAATGGGTCTGTCTAAATCGCCATTTTCGCCACAAACTAATACCTCAGTACCTTGTGTAAGCGGAAAGTGCATGCCATGACCACTGCCACCATAAGGTTGCATTAAGCGTGTTGGGCGGCTTTGTTGGCCTTCACCATCTTGATTAAATGGCAGTTTTACTACGTAATTACCATCATCATCAATTTCTTGCTCTACTAGTGCGTTAAAAGTTGCAAATACACGTCTTTCTGGAAGTAACTGTGCTTTAAACTGTTGATCCGATGGGACCAAGTTCGCCTGATTTTTATAAGTTAAGCCTTTTACGTTAGCGCCATATTCCACACCTGCTTGCTGGCTACCCTTATGATCAACACGCACAACCAAATATTGGCCATTATGATCTGGATGATCATAAATAGTTAAAATCATTCCTGGTCTAAGCGCCCTGCAATCACTGTCGATAATCAATTGCTCTCGTTGACAATCAAACGCTTGCTGACGCGTTTTAGCAAGCGTATTGCCCTCGCCAGAAGTTGCATAGTTATTACCATAATGACTGTCTTCACCAAATCCTGGTTGCGAAGCGCTATTTTGCGCCGATACCTGTAAATTACCTGGTGCGCGGTAGTTATAATCGTTTAACGCAATACTTTGCGGCTGAAGTTGGGCTTGGCGACTAATTGCGAAGATTGTTTCGCTAGTACGTACTTGCCCAGATGGTGGCACATAACTTAAGTTTACTTCATCAAACAGAGCCGCAATATCTTTGCTGCTATTGCATACTTTAAAAGTGCAATCCGCGTCAGTTTGCTCAACAAAACTATAAACAAAGCCATGTTTACGCATTAAACGCGTAACAAATTCATAATCGGTTTCGTTATATTGCACTGTCATATCGAGGCTAGGGCCGCTGGCTTGCATGCTGAATTTTTGCATTGGGAAGCCCGCTTTATTAAACACACTTTTAATAATGGCAGCGGGATCCATCGCTGTAAAAACACGATTGGAATGTTGATGCTTAAGTAAAGTTAAATAAGAACTCAACACTAACGTGTAATGATAACCTTGGTGACTTTTACCATGGGCTACAAAACGACTTAGTAAACCTGAGATAGTCCGATCTGTCATAGACCACACCAAACTCAAACTGGCATCTTTACCTAGCAACGTTTGCGCAGTTAAATGTTCCTGACTCAATACTTGAATATTAAATTCATAGTCTTCACATAAGCTATCATTAATTGATGTGAAGTCAGTTACCTGCACCATGCCATCAGGTAAGCCTTGTATACTTACGCTAAAATGACTGGTATTCGCTTTATGTTCACTAAAGATGTCCATGAGTCCCATTTTCAATCCTTTTTTATCTATTAAATTAGGCGTTATCGGCAAATATTGCGGTGATTTCGTCTTGCTCATCAACCGTTAACGTTAAAATATCTGGCATATCTTCTTGCGCCATATATTCCAAAATAGACTTAGCAATTCCTGGTAAAATTTGTCGTTCAATGACTGCATTTACCATCCGAGCACCGCTGTCTGAAAGCTGGCATTGCTGAGTTAACTTACTCAATACACTTGCATCAACACGCAGTTGCATTTTATGATTTGTAGCAAGACGCTTAGCAATCGCTTCTAGTTTTAAACTAACAATTGCTTGCAGTGCATCTTGATCAAGCGCTAAATAAGGCACTACTTGCATGCGTGCAAGTAAAGCTGGTGCGAAGAATTGTAGTAACTGTGGCTTAATTAATTCACTTAACGCACCAATTGACGGCACTTGCCATGGGCTACCATCTTCATTAATCGGTGCATCCGTTGGATTGAGTGCGTCATTAATGGCTTGCTGCTGCTCAGTCGGTTGTTCTACATCATCGTCTTGCTCTGGACTCAAATCGATCACTGTTGGCGGTGTGCATGCATCAATTAGCTCTGCTGAACCTAAGTTAGACGTCATGATGATCACGGTGTTTTTGAAGTCAATTTCACGGCCTTCACCATCACGCATATTGCCGCGTTCAAATACTTGATAAAACATGTTAAGCACATCTTTATGCGCTTTTTCTACTTCATCAAGCAAAATTACTGAGTATGGGCGCTGTCTTACCGCTTCAGTTAATACACCGCCTTCACCGTAACCTACATAACCAGGAGGTGAACCTTTAAGCTGCGATACTGTATGCGACTCTTGATATTCACTCATATTGATAGTGGTTAAGAACTTCTCGCCACCAAACAATTGCTTAGCTAAACAGCGGGCTGTTTCAGTTTTACCAACACCGGAGGGTCCGGCAAGTAAAAAGACCCCTAACGGTCCTTGTTCATTACTGATCCCCGCTTTGCTGACACGTAATGCTTGCGCAATTTTTGCCATACCCGCTTGCTGCCCGATCACTTCTTGACCAATTGCCGTTTCTAAATTAATGAGGTTACTGATCTGATCTTTAACCATGGCACCAACAGGTACACCGGTCCACTGAGAAATTATTTGTGCCACTGCATCAGCGTCTACTTCGCTAAATAAGCCATTATCTTGACTGTTTTGCTCTTTTAAAGTTTGGCGCAAGCTAAGTAGTGCAGCACTGTCTTGTTCGCTTGCATTGGTTGCTTGTTTAAACTCGTTGATCTGGCTTAAAGTGGCAATTTGTGACTCACGAGCACTGGTTAATGCAGCAAGTTTATCTTGTGCAATATTTAACTCTTGCTGTAAGTACAATAACTTATCCATATCGACAGCTAAACCTTGCTCGCTTTCACTGGCAATACTGGCAATCCGAGTTTGTAAATAATTTATATGCTCTCGCTCAGATTCAATTGCAGCTGGATCAGTTGCAAACGACATTCTGACGCGAGCTGCTGCTGTATCAAGTACGTCAATTGCTTTATCTGGCAATTGGCGGCCTGTTATATAACGAGCTGACAATACAACAGCCGCTTCAATGGCATCATCGGTAATTTGGATATTATGATGTTGCTGATATTTATCTTTTAAACCCGCTAGCATAAGTTGCGCAGCTTGCTCCGTTGGCTCATCGACTTTGATCAGTTGAAAACGACGCTCTAATGCGGCATCACGCTCAAAGTACTTTTTATACTCACTCCAGGTGGTTGCTGCCACTGTGCGTAATTCACCTCTGGCAAGAGCGGGTTTTAATAAATTAGCCGCATCGCTCATACCGGCATCACCACCCGCACCAATTAAGGTGTGTGCTTCATCAATAAACATAATGATCGGCGTGGTTGAGTTTTTAACTTCGTCAATTACTGTTTTTAAACGGCGCTCAAACTCGCCTTTAACACCTGCGCCAGCTTGTAATAAGCCCATGTCTAAGACTAATAAACGCACACCTTTTAATTCATCAGGTACTTGACCATCAATAATACGCTGTGCAAAACCTTCTACTACGGCGGTTTTACCGACTCCCGGATCACCCACTAAAATCGGGTTGTTTTTACGACGACGACATAACACATCCACCATCATGCGTATCTCGTCGTTTCGCCCGAGTACAGGATCAATTTTTCCTTGCTTAGCTTTTTCGGTTAAATCTTCACAATATTCATCAAGCGCGCCGCCACCTTCACTTTGGCCATTATTTTGCGTTTGCTGAGCTGTTTTTGCCTGTGGGTTTAAACGCTCGCTTGAGTTTTGACAAATTTTATCGAGGTTTTCGGCTAAAAAGCGTGAGTCAATTTTATCTAGCAACGCTAGTAATTGAAGCACAGGGCTATAAGGTAATAGCTCCGTGAGTGCATCAAGCAATGCAGCACCGTTGATCCAATCACTTTTATGCTGCACATTAGCGCTCAACCACGCGCGTTCTAACCATTCATATAAACGACGAGAAAACACCGGCTTACTTTGGTTACCCGCAGGTTGGCGATTTAAAAAGTCAAGCAACTCATGCCATACCGCATCTTGATTAATATTAAAAAAGTGAAATATTTGTTCTAAATCGCCACTACTGCCCTCTTCCATCAACTTAATTAGTAAGTGTTCAGGCAGCACTTCAAAATGACTACGACTGCTAGCAAACCCTGCAGCAGACTCAAGCGCGGTCGCGGTATGGCCATTTAGCTTGTCGATAAGTTGTTTAATGCCTTTTGCATCCATTGTTTTGTCCTTAAATCTGGTTTCTTACTAATGTTGATATTGAAGATGGGTATAGCTGTGTACGGTTGTGTTTGCCGCAGCACTACCTAAATAACTGTTGTGTCCAAGTATTAACGGTGACACACCGATTGCCTGTTGCTCTACAGCTTCGTTAGCCACTTTGATTTGGCATAACCACTGCACATTATTTGGTAAGTGAGTGCTTAATAACGCCGCCATTTTTTTACCTTGCTCATGCAAAGGGTTCAAACTAATGGCAGTTTCACTGTCTACAGGGCCGATGGCAATTGTTAAAATACTGCCACTTACTAATACTTTGCTACCTAATACCGCGGAACCACCGAGTACCATCTGGGCATCATCACCAAATGTACTTGGGGCATCAATTGTTTGCCAATTAGCGCGGGTATCGTCAACATGCAGCTCTTTCACTGCAAGTGTATGTTTCAGTAATTGAGTTAAGCCTGCTGCACTGGTTTGTTTTAAGCTAGCAATGCCGCATTGTACTTTTTGATCTGTTTTTGTAGATAAAATGGCTTCTATTAAATGATCAAATTGATCTGCACCACGTCCTGCAACATTGATTTGTGACTTTTTCCACGCCTGAAAAAGTTGGCAATATAAAATATGATTAAACATATCTAAAAATTGCCGAACCCTGTCACCACTTTCGTCATCACTTGCTGCTTGCTCTAACAGGTAATGCGGCATCGGCGCATCAACCCCATACAAACCCAAGAATGACGTTGATAAACTGAGTCGCCCGCGTCCTTGGTTATCTAAGCTACACGCACGTACATCGGTTGCTGGAAAGCCAAGCTCTTTATAGGGCTTAAACATCACCCGCTCACTAATGCCTTTGTCAAGTTCGTGAGGCGTTGCCCAATGCTTTTCAATTAAGCTCATCGCTTTAAATAAATTAAACTGCCAAGGCTTAGCAATTAATTGCTCAATCGGTTTGGGCAATTTAGCCCAAACGGGATGCTTTATGGCTGGTTCATGCACACTCATAATTGATAACTCTTGCCCGGCTCAATATCCCAACACCAGGTTTTATAGCTAGGAATAGCATTAACGCGAGTCTGCACACTTTCATTAATTGGTGCGTACATTAAAAAGAATTGGTGCAACATATTACAAAAATGATAAAGATCGGCATCGCACACAAACTTACTTTCATCGATATCAATTAATACATCTACGCCTTTAATAAAAATTCCACGCTTTATTTGGCTGATCGGAGTAGCCGTTATTTTTTGAATGCTCTCAATACGCAAGCGATTCTCAGCTTTTTGCGACCAATCAAATAGCACTAATAAACGTTTAAGCTCGGTTACTTGAGTTATTTGGGAAAACTTAACATTAAGTAAGCTGATCAGCTGCCAATGTTTTGGTTGATCTGGGCACGGTAAATAATTAGTAGGCCTAATAACATTCTCAACCTCGGCAATACTTGGCATATCGCGCCCGCCAATATTTAAATCACCTTCTTGCAGTAGTTGCCGAGGCCAGCCTGCATTAAAAGCAGTTAAATCAACAGATAGTGTTTCTTTTTCATCATTTAGATTGAAAGGCAACTGTAAGTAATGAGTTGGCGCAGCTGCACCCACATCTTTAGTTAATACGGTAAATAGCTTTTTCTCATCTTCAAATACACTTTGATAACGAGGTGTATAATCATAGGTTTTACCACTGAGCGAGTTGCGCCCCATTACCGAATCGACGGTGTAACTGAAAATATGATCGGTACGATTTTGATCTGCGGTGATCATATAGTCGGTACGATTGGGTTCGATTCTGATTGGCTCTGCCGCTTGGGAAAATAAATTAATTGCAGGCACGCAGTTTATCAGTAGGTTTTCACGGGATAATTGGTGTCCGGGTGGTAATTTACTTGAGCCACGAAAAACTATTTCAAAGCGGTCTATATGATCTGCAAACTCAACGTCTTGCAAACCTGTAAAAGTTAAAAAGTAAAAACGATCTTTGGCATTAAAGTAATCTAGTAATAATGCATAGCCTGGATGGCTTTGCTCAGCACTCGGTAAAAGAGCCCCATCAATATTTAAATAACTGGCACTGCAACCTTTTACTTTAAGCTTTTTATTATGCTCAAAATGCGCAGGGCCAAAATCAAGTTCAGCATGTTTCTCTGCCGTTTGCAGCAGCTTAAATAAAGAGCTACATAACGGGGTATCGCCGCGTAAATAAAACTGCAAGTTTGATAAGTCATAATTTTTACGCTCACCTTGGCATACAAAACGTAAACCAATGCGCAGCTCTGCACCTAAATGTGATTCTTGGTAGCGCACATGCTCAACATCGAATGGTGCTACTGTTAGATTATGCGTGGTGGTAAAAGTAATATTTTTGTGATCAACAACAGCGGTATCTGCTTTTAATGTGAGACCCTTTTCAATCATATGGGTCTTTTGCATTGCCAGCTTAGGGCTAAATTTAACTACCGTACTTGAAGGGTAATAACTAAGCAGAATAGGACATAATTGACGCAGCACTTGCTCTGACACTTCTGGTACTGATTCATCCAAGCGTTTTTGTGTGTGCGCAGTTAAATACGCCATACCTTCGAGTAAACGCTCTATATGCGGGTCGCGATCTTTTAAGGCATCAATATTTAACATGCCCGCATGCTCAGGATAATGTTGTGCAAACTGTTTACCGGCCTGCGTTAATAAACGCATTTGAGCATCAAAATATTGCTGCATTAAAATATCCTTTTCATTGAAATATTAATCACCATTTTTAGCGTGCTGCATTACATCAGCCTTACCGCCTGATTCAAACCGCGTGTTTAACTTAATACATTGGCCACTGGTTAGAAATGCTTGAATATCCAGTCGGATCACGCAATTTTCTTCACGTATTTCCATTGGAATAACATTGGCATAACGCACTCTTGGCTCATATTTCTCAATCAATTTTTTAACCTCAAACGCCAAAGTATGTTGCGAATAAGGCAAACCTTCGTAAATATCTTCAACATCGGGCAAACCATAATCAGCCAAATGCTTTAACACCCCACGGCGAGCATTAAGCAGCTCATTAAGATGGTTACAGACACTATTTTGCTCATCAGTCTGAAAACCTTGATGTCCATTACGAATGACAGGTTGAGTTAAAAAATCGAATAACGCCATGAACTTACCTCTGATAAAAGGATATGCTTGCGCATATCCTTTAAAAATTCCGACTTATCGACCTTCAGTCCAAGAGTCAGAGAACTCGATGTTGCCATCAAGGTATGTCCAAGTAATGCGCTTATAACGTAAACATACTGTTTCAAGGTGCGGATAACGCTCCTTGTCTAAGTCTTTTACGTTGTGCATTGTTGGTGAGATTGACGTAATTTTTACATCTTCCAACTTGTGGCAGAAATACTCACGCTCAGTCCCTGTGTCATCGATACGGTACCATTTAAGCTCAAGTTGCTTAAGTGTTTGACCGTTCGAGCACGCTTTATACAGATACGGTGTAGCTGCATCTACCGCTTTAGTAATTACAAACGGTTCATGCTTACGTGTACCTGTAAGTTCACCCGTGTCGTTATCTGTAGGAATGCGAAGTTCATGATCAAAGTGTAGGATCTCAATTGAACCTTCACGCTCTGCAACAGTTACAGAACCTTTGATGTCATTACCTTGGTCATCCTTTAACCACATATACGCTGGAATTGCCATTTCATTATTCTCCTTTTAGAATGAAGTGTTTCCTGTTAGTTGGCATTGGCATAAACAACCATGTTTATGCCCCCCAAAAAGCCCTCTGCTTCATGCCACTGGGGAACATGTCCCAAGTTGGATGCAACCAACTTGGGGCAATTTTTTCCATCTACATTTTTACACCAACCAGCTACTCACCAAATTGACGTATTTACACTTTAAAAGCCTGCGTTAAATGCGTTTCATCGGCGGCTTGGCAGTTCATTTTTCGCCAGGCATCTGCCCTACTAATGCCAAACGCACATCAATACCTTCCACTTGGAAATGCGGCACTATGTAAGTACTAACGCGGTAATAACCAGGGTTACCCGGAATTTCAGCAACAGTCACTTTGGCATCTTTTAATGGGTGCGTTGCAATTAACGACTCATCTGGGTTGTTCATTTTCGTAACTAACGCACCTAACCAATCATTAAGCTGCTGCTCTAATTCGTGGCGTGGTTTGCTAGAACCTATGTTTTCACGTTGTAACACTTTTAAGTAATGCGCAATGCGCGATACTAAGAAGATATACGGTAAACGCGAGTTAATACGTGCGTTTGAGGTTGCTTCTGGCGTTTCAAGCACTTGTGGCTTTTGCGCACTATTAGCTGAGAAGAAACACGCAAAGTCTGAATTTTTATAATAACTAAGTGGAATAAACCCTTGGTTAGCAAATTCAAGCTCTTTAGTCTCTGAGATCAATACTTCTGTTGGGATCTTAGTTTCTGAGCCTTTACCTGCTTCGAATGAATGAAGTGGTAAATTCTCAACTTTACCGCCCGACTGTGGGCCACGAATGTTAACTGCCCAACCATTATCATGGAAACTGCGAATAATATTGGCGGCAAAAGCAAACGTTGCGTTACCCCATAAATAGCGCTCATGGTGTTCACTGTTTACATCTTCTTGGTAGTTAAAGTTACGCAGTGGATTAGTTTCACCATACGGTAAGCGCAATAAGAAACGTGGGAACGCTAGGCCGATATAGCGTGAATCTTCTGATTCACGGAAGTTTTTCCAACGTAAAAATTCAGCACGCTCCATGTACGAACCAATATCTTGAATTTTAGATACTTCATCAAGTGAGTCTTTCAAGAAAAACTTAGGTCCTACGCTGCCCATAAATGGGCAGTGCGCCGCAGCTGATACGCGTGAAATTTCTTGTAGTAATGAAACATCTGGCGCTGAACAATCAAACTCAAAGTTCGATACCATAGTCGATACTGGTTCGCCACCTGGGGTGTCGTAATCTGAGGTATAAACATGCTTGTACAATGCTGATTGCGTGGTATCAGGTGCTTCTTCAAAGTCATCACGCAGGGTTTCTTTATCAACGTCGAGCATTTCGATTTTGATGTTGGCATTGTTTGGCGTGCGATTAATTAAATAACGCAATGAACGCCAAGCTGATTCCATTTTTTGGAAGTTTGGATTATGTAAAATCTGGTCTAACTGCTGTGAGATAATCGTATCAACTTTCGCAATATAGTCATCTAACAACAACTTATCGATACGCGTAACTTCTTGGCCGCTGCTGCCAGCCATATCTAAAAATACATTGATTGCCGCTGTTAAACGCTCATTCGCACGGGTTTCAGCAAGGTTGCTGGCATCACGAAAAGTGTCTAATTTGATCTCATCTGCAACTGGGGCAATATCGACCAAGTTACAAAGGCTTTCGTAGGTTGATACCGGAGCTTGCTCAATTGAATGAGCTGCAACGTTTAATTGTTCTTGCATTGACATGGTAACGTCCTTATTCAGTAACTGGGTGTTTTTCGTCTTCAGAAGCAAGCGGGGCAATTTCATCCAGCTTAGCTTTTAACTCATCAAGTTCTGGCTGGTTTTGTAATACCCGCTCTAGTTCTTTACGTAATGATGAGTTATCCAAAAGATTCGATTTCAAGTCACGCAGTAAGTTACGCATTGCCATCATTTTATTTAACTCAGGTACCTGTGAAGCAACTGATTCTGGATCAAACGATTTAAACGAATCAAACTGTAAATTCACGTTGATCTCGCCATCGCCTTTGATCTTATTAGCAACTTGAAAGTTTGCCTTTGGTGCCATATCTTTTAACACTTGCTCAATATTATTTTTATTGATTGTTACGCGTTCACGCTCAGCAAGGTCTTGGGTATTTAAACCATTAGAGTAATCACCAATTACCAGCATTTTTAGTGGCAATTCGCTTTTTTGCGATGCGCCATCCGTATCAAGCTCTAAAGAGATATTGATCCGAGCTCTTGGGATCTCTTTTTGAAATGTATCTGTCATGTTTCTTCCTTTGCAGTTTGTATCAATTCCAATTAACCTCGACCCATTAGTCAGGCTCTTGTAACTAAATCCAAGCTATTGCTTGAGCCGGATTGGTTACCATCATTCGCTGACTAATTTGCTTAGCAGCTAAACTCATTTCATCACTTTCTGCCAACGACAGATTGGCGTAACATTGCTTGGCAAAACGCCATACTTCCATGCAAAAATGTTGTTGCCACTTCGCTAATTGAAAAGTTTCAATTTGCTCAAGTAATTCGGTTAAAATTGCCAAAGCGTGTTCATAATGCTCCGCTTTAAGTAACAACTTGGCTTTTAATAATTGGCTTTGTGATTGGTCAAACCCGGTAGGGGTACTTAATTGCTCAACCTTGCTAAGCGCAGCACTGAGTTGTCCTTGCACTACTTCATCAGCCAATAAGCTATAATGTTCATCAAAAATATTGCCTTGCGAATTATTGCTTGCTGGCGTTTGTGCATTGCTAATTTCAAGTAACGTTTCTTTATTGGCTGGGCTGCATAACCCTGTGCCATCGTCGTACTGTAAATGAGTTAAAAGCGGAAACTGACTAGTTAAATTAATCAATTGCTGCTCAAGCCAGTGACTTAGCTTGCCTTTATTTAATTGTTTTAACGCACTTAATACCAACATTTGTAAGTTGAGATTAAATTGCATCGCACCTTCCATAAATAAGCCTTCTGCAAGCATGAGTGCCTGCTCTGGTTGTTCACTGGCAAGTGCATTTTCAATCGGTGCAAAAGCCGCAGCTCTTGGTGCTGGTAAGCGTGTTTTACCATTTTCATTAGCCGGTATTTTCAACCCAGACCAACGTGCAGCACGTGATAATTTAATCACCCGCTCGATGTTATTTTGTTCTTTATCAAAATTCAGTAATTCACGAATAGCTGATAAATAAGCCGTGTCACTGCTGAGATCACCAACCGTAATACTTGCAACTTGACTTACAGAGCTGTGCACTGATGATGTTGAATGTATTGCCGGTGTACCGTCGCTTGGTGCTTGTTCAGTATCGTCTTTACTAACAACTGACGGCTCGACTGCCTTTGCAACTGGGTTGCGTTTCATTTGCTCGTCAGTCCACTCGTTTAAAGTAGATAAAGGACCTGATTCACTATCTAATAATGGTACTGAGTGTTGGTTGTAATCGGTTAATACCGCATCTAGTTCGGCCCATTGTTCTGCGGTTGCCGAATGACTTTGCGAAATCCCTTTTAGACGTTCTTGTTGCTGTAAAAACCAGGTATTTACAGCACTGCGCATGCGCTCTTTAAGTGGGTGTACGTCGTTGCTAAAATCAGCCAATATCTTATTAAACAATTTGATTGAACTAATTAACCCCTGCACCCCAAATTCACTGGTTGCAGCTAAGCATAAGTAACTAACAATACGTAAATCTTTACTCTTATTCTGTAATAAGTCAGTTGCTTGAATAAACATCACTTTAAAATCAACCTCACCAACACCCGATGAAGATGCTTTGAGACTTTTAAATGTTTCTTCGTATTTTAAATCTTCGCCACACGGCAAACCTTGCAATGGTGCAGCAAGTTCATCCAGCCATAGTTGCCAGCTATTGTGAGTATGTGGTTGCTTTAAACTCATGCTTTACACCATCGTCTTAGTGCATCGTATACACTTACGTTATCCATATCGGCAAAATTAATACTGTAGTCACTTGGCACTTTGCTCAGTGGTAAATTCGTCAAATCAATAATTTGTGTTGATTTGTCTTCATTTAACCAAATCGAGCTAAAATAGGATGCCGATACAGGACGACAAAACACCGTTAAACTAGGCGCATGATCTTCACACCCTAGTTGATAAAAGAACCACGGTTGCCAGTTGTGATCAGCAACCACAGATGCTATTAAATGCAGCCAAAACCCAGCGACCAAGGCGCTCTCATGACTAAACTGTGGCATTGGTAAACGAATACCAAATTGACTGCGTAGACAGCCTCTATTTGCAATCGACTTCAATACTGCAGATAGTTCTTCAATTAATACAGCACGCTTATGCACATCATTCATCTGGAGATGCTGCCACAACACACTCATCGGTATCATGCGCAGTTTATCTAGCTCTTGATTTAAATTTGGTTGTTGCTTCAACGCATCAGCAACCTTGTTATAAGCATGAGCTTGTTCCGCCATCGCATCAATTGATGGCGCTTCTTTAATGCGATCATTCACACCAATTAAGTGCTCAATCACATGACTAGCATATAAAAACAAAAATGCTGGATGGCGTTTATAAGTGTCTAATCCGCTATGTATAAAAGAGCTAAAAGGGTAAAAACGGCCACTACTATCTTTACTTGGTTGTAAAATACCAAGCAAACTACTGTCTTCACTGTTCCCAGATACAAAAAACAACGATTTAACACCATTAAGTACAGCAACATTATTCGCCTTTCGACCACGATTAAGGTGAGCAAATCCTTCTTGTAACCAATGATCAAATGCCACTGATTCACGCGATGAAATATTTAACTTCACAAAATCAGGTCGTACTGGTGTTTTCCCCATATAACCGTAAGAAAACTGTTTTACTAGTAACGGCGATTTCTTTTTAGAAAATAAATTAAACATAACCGCCCCTACTGTACCGAATTATTATTCGACTGCGCATATTGCGGCGATTTCGAAAACAACGAGTTCGGTAAAGCAAACGAAGTCAGCATATATTTTGAGAAAATACCGCTATTACGCCCTGATTTTAAGGAAAACTGTACTGTTAATTGCTGTTCTGACTTATCGGTTAGTTCCCATGTAGCTAAGAACTCAGTGCCTTTTATCCATTTTACATTAGCATTATTAAGCACTTTAAGTAGCGCCCACGGACCATCTTGCTCAATCGAAATTCGATTGCCTTTATTATCTAAACCATAAAGAATCGCTTTTTCTGCAGCACCACGACCAGGCCAAGAAAAGTTACGCCACTCCTCCGGCTCATTACGATAGCGATAACCTTGCTCTGAAAAGCCTAAATAAGTTTCACGAATGCCTCTTTGTGGTACTGGCATCATCTGAAAATTAAAGCCCGCTGAATCTGCGCCACTAGTAAATAGTGAGCGTGTTACTTTATTTGCTTTTGTTAAACCATCGAGTAATTCTTTACTAAAGCCAATACCAACACCATTCCACTGTTTTTCTTCCCATACGCCACGACGTACTTTCATAAAAGGTTTCAGTTGAGTGTTAGTAAAGTTCCATAATATGCCCGACTCAGTGTTTAAAAACTCCGACACGTCAGCAATCGCGGCATCAGGTCCATTTAGGTTAAATGGGTACTTTCCTGCGATGCTGTTGCTGTACATTGTATAAACTTGGTTTTCCCACTCTTCATTTAACTGGCTTCGTGCTTTGGCCATAATTGTGGCTATACCCGCTTGTAAAGGCGCTTTGAAAAGAGTATCCAACGTTTCTTTTGTTTGTGGGTCTAAAGCACGTGTTTGGCTTTCAATGATGATCCATGAAGACTGCAAAGCATTGGTTTGATTATTACCTGAGAGTAAATCTTGGACAAAAATCATAGCTTGGCCATCATCTTCATTACTCGCCGCCATCGCTTTTATGTCTGAGTGGATGCTGCTTAATGAACTAATGTACTGGCCCATGTAATCAGAACTGCGCTTATTATCATCGTTTTGTGTAAAACGGCGTAAATCAGCAAAGCGAGATTCCAGCTCTGGCGCTCTAACCGTACTCATTTGTGAAAAATCAGGGCTGTTAATAGCTTGTTTAGCTAGCTTTCCTTTTGCTGCTTTTTTCTGCGCAACGTCGGCAGCACCGGCAACTAAGGTCGCAATTTTGTCATTATTCGCGGTAACGGCTGAAGGTTCGTCAGCAACCATTATGTTATTGTTCACCAGCATCATTAAATCTATCAATGGGCCATCGTTTGATGAAAGGCGAGCAAAATCAATACTTGCATCGTTTAAGTCTCTAAACGCTGGGACTTGAATACTATTTAAGAATTCGAACCAAGTATTACCGTATTCCTTAAAGTAATAAGCACGCATTGCTTTGGCTAAGGACTCAGCTTGTGCTTCATCTACAGCATTTTGCCCTTCGTCATTACTGGTGCCCATAACCCAATCGCCTGAGAACACTAACCGTGAAATACGTTTAATTTCAGGATATACATATTCTTGCCAACCAGCATTGGTATATACATAAGGAATTGCATAGCTACTTTTTAATACATCACGGTTATTAGCCGACATAAACTGATTAAGCTGTAATGCTTTTTTGCGCTCAGCAAAGCTTGTTATCACTTGCTTATACAGAGGCTCAGCCTCAGGTTGAGTATTTAAACTTTCGCGCGCAGTATAAATTGCGGTTTCATTTGCTTGCCAAAAATTAATCTTCCCAGGATGCTCTAGATCAGTACCTAAATTAGCTAAGTACACATCTAACAACGCAGTTAATTGACTATAAATGGGTGTATCTTGTTGCGCTGTTAAATCAATATTAAAGTGATTACTAATAAAACTAAGTAGCTGCTGTTTAGCAAATTCATCATTTTTATGTTCGGGGTGTGTGCTTAGCATTAAATGTAATTTAAGTGCTTCGTAATAAGGTTGTCGAATACCTACGCGTGACTCCGGCTCATCAGAGTTCCAACGACTTTCATACTGTTTTAATTGTGCTAACACCTGTTTTTCAGCAGGAAGTGTGATCAATTGGTTTAACTGGTTAAATAATACATTCGCGACACTTTGAGTTGTTTCGTCACCTTCGTAAATACCAAAAATAAAATACCAAGGTAAGCTTTTTTCATAACTTACAAGCTCCTGATAATGCTCAAATAATGCAAGTGTTGCAGCTAGCTTTTGATCCGCCTTCGCCTTATTTACATTAACTTCAACCACCGCTTTCACGCGAGCTTCGCCTTGGTTCAGCAATAACTGATTACTGGTGTATGAGGTAATCAATAACGCTGTAATCGCCGCTATTGAGGCAAGCCCCGTGGTTACAGTTAAACCTTTTAACCAACGCCCAACTAGGCGCTTTTTACGATTACCCCGAGTTAAATCTTGTAGTTTAAAAACAACATCATTAAAAACGCGATTAATAAAATAGCTTTGGGTGATTGTTTCTTGTTTTTGTTCAACCACAACCGCGCCAAATTGATCGCGTACACCGTTGGTGATTCGCTCAATTGGTGTGCCCTCTTGTGTACCTGAGGTAAAATACACGCCTGCAAACCAAGGAACTTCTTGGTACGGATTCGCTTTAAATAGCAAGTTTACAAATTCGGTTAGTTTTGTTGAGGCCGATTTAAACTGATTAGGAAAATCAAGGATCAACTGTTTACGATGCTCATTTCGTTCACGGGCCACTTTACTTAAACGTTGCTGGCACAAACGTTCGTATAATTCATCCATTCTGAGCTCGAACATTTCAGCCGGATCGGTTTTTTGATCTTCACTAATATCAAGTAAATATGCGCCCCACACTTGCTCGCGCTCTTTTTCAGATAAGTCATTAAAAAAAGGTTCAAAGCCACTAATTAAATCGGTTTTTGTGAAAGTGATATAAACAGGGAAAATAACACCTAGTTGCGTGATCAACTCTTCAATACGTTCACGGACTAACTTTACATGCTGGCGAATTTCTTCACTGTCAGAGGTTAAAACATCAGCTACACTAATTGCGACCATTACGCCATTGATAGGTAATTTTGGGCGGTACTTTTTCAGTAAATTTAAAAATGATAACCACTCTTTGTTTTCTGATTGCTCAGTTGTGTAACGTCCTGCGGTGTCAATTAAGATCGCTTGATCTGAAAACCACCAATCACAGTTACGTGTGCCACCAAAACCTTGAATATGCAGTTCGCTAGAGTTTGAATACGGAAAATGTAATCCAGAGTTAGCAAATAAAGTACTTTTACCGGTCGCTGATGGACCAATGATCATATACCAAGGTAGTGCATAAAGAGCGGTATTACCACGATAGCCAGCGCCTAAGTGCGATGCTTTTAATGAGCCTAACGCTTCTTGCATTTTTTCTTTTATTTCATCAAGCTCAGCACTTGAGCCCGCATTGTGATTTGCAAGTTCAGAAGCTAACTTATCGCCAGAACGCTTAGTCCATAACCAACGAGTAAAAATAAATAAAATGAATACCGCCGTAACTGCTCCCATAGCAATCAGCTTTTTATCAGTCGTGTCTAAGCCCACCATGCGCCCAGCAAACCAAACAATGCTCAGCACTGCAATTAGACCGATCAACTGTCCTGTGGCGCGAGATGACACTAAGCCCAGTAAAAAATGCACTAGGCCACTTTTATTTACTCTTCCTTGCATGGTATTGCCTTATCGTGTCTCGTTGGTTTTATTCAATTGAGTGAGTACCTCCACCTGATTACTTATGGTTTGCGTACTCTGTGTAGCCTGCTTGTTGATCACAAAATGAAAGCCTGCAAATAGGGAAGCGATTGAGCCTAAACAAATCGACAGAATAACCCAATAAGGGACATTACGACCGACTTTCATAGCAAACCCTTCAGCAGGTACGCCATTATCAGAAAGCAGTGCATTAGGCGTGCCTTTGACATCTTCAATTTGTGCACGAATGTCAACTATCAAAGCTTTAAGCTGTTCTATTCCTTTAACTTTATAGATACCTTCAAAACCCAATTGCAAACAAATATAGTACACTTCTAACGCCGCAAATTTATTTTCACCGCCAGTACGCAAAGTCGCTAAACGCTCAAAAAACTCTTCACCTGCACGGTTATTGCCAAAAAACTCTAACTGCAGCGGTCGTGACATCCAGTCCATACGAAAATGCGCTCCGGAGCTCATTACAAACTCATCGCACATTGCAGTAAGAGCAAATTTTACTTCTTGCATCACACTAGTCGTCACTTGTTGGGCATAACAATTACGCTCAAACTCATCAAAACTATTTAATAACTGATCACGAAAATCGTTCAGCTCAAGATCGGTTGATTGCTTGAGCTTTAATGGCGATAACGCATTTATAACCGGTGATATACAGGCGATTAAATCTTGTTGTTGTGATTGTTGTTGCATCATTTCACCTAACTTAATTGCGTGCGACAGTAACTATTTCGATTTGCGCAGCTTGCAAACCAAATGGAATAAATAAACTTAACGACTGCTCTTCGATTATTTGCTGCCAAATGTAACCATGTGATTCAAGACGGAAATATTCATATCCACTCTTTATTGCTAATTTATTTGGCGGCCGTTGGCAGTGAGTTAGCTGAACACCTGCAAGGGCTGATGAAATCATAATATCGAGTTTTTCAGTTGCGCCAACTTTAACTTGGTCGCTAAATGTTTCAATCCACTTGGTATCCTCAGCTTCAAAATAAACCGCTAGATAAAAGTCGTTATGCTCAAAAATTGCTGAGTCAATAGTCGCAACCTGATGAATAGCATTGGAAACTTTTTCAAGTTTAAGGCCAGCCATTTTCTTAGGCACAACACCTTCAAGTAGCTTAGTTAGCAACTCATCTAACTTACCAAATACATGGCTGAGTTGTTTATGCTGATAAGGAGGGACTTGGTTTACTAAATCACTGTGTTCAAACATCGATACAGAGCTGATCAAATCAACCAATTCACAGTACAAACGCTCTGGATGAACTAATGACAAACTTTTTAAATGATCCAACCGCTTTGCTGAAGGTGCCATCGCATTAAGTAATAAAAAGCTATTCATCTCGTTTGGACCAAAGTCAGTCACTGAACCAAAGTTTTTCCTGCGACTAAGCAACACATTGACTTTCGCATTCACTAAATTTGCGGTGCGATTTAATAGCTCAGTTAAATATACCGAAGCACTGATATTTAACAGTGGTGGTACAAAGTGTTTATTAACAACAAAAGAGCCGTCTTCTGCGCGGACTATTTTCAAACACGCTAAAGTATCAAAATAAGTTTTTACATCACTATCTGTTAATAATATAAATTTAGGGTGCGCTATCAGCACTTCACGATTACGTGCAGCATCATGATCATCATTTAACTCAATATAGTCTGCATGATAGGCACTGAGCTGACCGGTTGTTGCATAACCCTCAATATTACTAACGATTTTATTGGCAGCAATCGCGATGTAAATAATCACTTCATCTAGGTTAGGATCTAATTCCAGCTTTAATTCGTCATGTTGTTGGCGATCAAAATCAAGTAATCGACCATTTTCAAGTAACAATTTGAAGCTAGTAATTTTTAATAGCCCACGTGATAACGCTGACTCATCAATTGCAAGATGCTGGATACCAAATACCAATGGAGAAATAAGTCGCTGTCTTACAATTTGATTATGCTCATGATACTCATCAAATAACTGAAAATGGTGTTGTGCTAATAATACACCTTCAGCCCAGACGGGTTTTACGGGGGCTTTAGTACTCATTACTGTGCCTCATCCACGTCAGGCAACTGCACTTCATTATTTGTGATCAGCACATCTAATGCAGTCGATAATTTAACCGGACCATCACCTAATTGATAATACGTTTTCCATTTGTCTCCTTGGCGATCTCTGAATAACGCAACAATTGCCACAAAACGAGCATTTTCAGCTTGTTCAAAAGCGATCGTTGTTTTTTCGGCAGGATTAATAGTACGTTCTTCTAACGTGATCAATGAATTTGCTAATACTGATTTATCTGACTTCCAAAGTTCTTCAAACGTCGCTGTTTTAAAGCTCTGAATATCAGACAATTGATACACTCTGAGAACCACTGGAAGTGCTTCATCAAATTGATTTAAATTTAAATTATCTGTTGCTGTAATGTCTAACTCTACATTAGTGCTCATGCACGCAGTGAGTGACATTAACAGCACAGCTAAGATTACTTTATTTATTGCAAAACGCATTTAATACCTCATTAGATATTTTAAAATTGATTATTCAGTTTTTACAAAGGATCTCTTCATAAACAGGGCAAATAACCCTATTAAAACGCACTGACGCACAATCGGACCAGCGATTGCCATTTAAAATTCTAGAAAAAAAGCCTGAACTTTTATTTTCTTGATTTTCAACAGCTAGAGACTTGATGACAACATGATCGATTGAAGATATTAATTTAGAATTTAAAACTATTAACTCTTGAATATAACTAGATATATTTTCATTAATTAAAATAATATTTCCATCGTTCTTTGGAGGATTATTCAAAAAGAAGAAAAACTGATCTATAACAGATTCAGAAAAAACACGATGTGCAGGAATACCTGTTTGATCAAGTAAAGAGGAGATGTTACAGGTTAGAGACCAAGCCAAGGAGTAAAGGCTATCAACCTGATTTATAAAATCTTTTTTTCTCATTTTATCATCCTTGATTTAACATAGTCAGCTTAAAGTTGCACTAACGCGGTAATTATTCAGTCCTTAGAATTAGCGCATGATACAAACATAATTGTTAAAATGTCAACCGAATTCAGTGCGAAAATACAACTATTTCTAACTTAAAGTTGTTCCCAATAAAAGCGACCACACCATATAATTTTAAAAATGAACACATTATGAACCTATTTGCATATAATCTAAATATCGTTGATTACAAATATTTCATTGATTACCGCTAGATTAATGTGTATTTTTACACGCATTATCGACCAAGGTAGCAAAAGGACAAGGAAATGTCTAAATCACGATTATTGTTAGATATTAATAATAAAACAATGAACGTAACTCAGGTAAAGGGAATTGAACGCTTAAATAAAAGCTTTGAGTTTGACCTGATTTTCGACACCCTCACAGATGAGCCTTTAAACGATTTATTATTACAATCGGCCTTAATTACATTTGTAAATAAAGACAATTACTATCGCCACCAAGCAGGCCTCATAACACAAAGCACCGATCTTGGGTTATTCAATAAAAAACGCCGCTATCATATCGTCATTAAAGATCGATTGAGTACGCTAAAAAACACCTCAGATAGCAAAGTATTTATCGGGGTTAATTTAAAAGATGTTTTACACTACCTAGCATCACAAGCCGGATACTCTCAAGGTCAAGTAGATTTCAGAGTTACCCAACCGTTTGCTGATATGCCTCAGTGCGTACAAGCAATGGAAAGTAACTGGCAGTTTTTTCATCGTTTACTGGCTTCCCATGGTTTATTTTATTGGTTTGAAAGCAAAGACTCGGCTGAAATACTGGTGATAAGCGACAGTAATTTAAATAGTCCCTACCTTGAGCGCGGCGTTTTAGAAGTTACCAGTAGCGCTGGAATGAATAACCAACACAGAGAGCAATTTGTTGGCTTTATGCATGCTCAACTTACTGAGTCTATTTATAACAATACTGCAAACAGTGCAGCCTATGGGCAATTTAATACCATTGCCAGCAATAGCCAATCATTCTTTGAACCCTGTGCGTTATCGCAATCCGCCGCAACTAATCAAGCACAAAATTTTAGTAATGCACTAGCGAGTTTAAATAAAGTTATTAGCTTAACTGGTAACGTATGTGATTTATTTGCGGGATGTTCGATTTCATTAAGTGATAACACCGGCATTGGTAGCAGTGGTGACTTGCTCTGTATCGCAGTCGAGCACTACAGCGAGCAACCAAGTGACGAAAGTAGCCATGAGGGTTTAACTAAATACAGTTGTACAGCGCAATTTATTGAGCGAGGCACCCCCTTTAAGCCACTCCCTATTCCCCATCAAGCAAAACCGATGGTATTCCCTGCGAAAGTAGAATCACTGACCGGCAATGCATTTATTGATGACAACGGGCAATATCGAGCCCGCGTTGATTTTGACAAAAATGCCAGACCTATAACGCAGTCAAGCCCTGCCTTGCAAAAGTTAGCTCTGTATGCATGCCAAAACCAAACTCAGGCCACTGGATGGCACTTTCCACTCGTCGGTGGTTCAGAGGTACTAATAGGCTGTATTAACAACGACCCAAATCACGCCTACATTATGGGCTTTGCACTAAATAGCGATCAACCAAGCGTAGTAACCGCCGCCAATCCAACGCATAACCGATTATTAACCGCAGCCCACAACGAACTACTATTTGATGATGACGACAATGAGCCAAAAGTTATTTTACAAACCCTTGCCAGTGAACATTACTTTGAGCTAAACGCCAAACAACAGTCTGGCCGCCAATTCATAGAATGGATAAGCCAACTAGGCACTATAAACTTGCACGCAGGAAAAGACCTCTGCCTAGAAACCGAGCAAAGCAATGTACAGTTCGTGATAAAGAACAATCAATTTATTGATGTTAAAAATGAACTCAAACAACAAACTAACAACGGCAATATAAATTACCAGAGTGCCGGCAACAATGCGTTCATAGGTAAAAAAATCGATGTTAAAGCTGACCAAGAGCTATCATTAATTTCGGGGCGTGCGGTTAAAATAAACGCGCAAAGTGATATTTTACTAAAGACTAATAACAGTGATTTAAAGCTCAACGTACCAAATGGCTCAACGTTTTTACAAACCAGTAAGTCAATTAACATCACAGGCTCTGGGCAAGGCGATTTAATCATTCATAACGCCGGCGGCGAAATTAAACTCGATAGCCAAGGCAACGCCACCATCATCGCTACCAATATACTCACGCTCGACAGCAACATTGTCACCTTTGATGGACCAGTTGATTACGATATAACCAGCCCGCAAACAGCCAGTAGCCCAAGTGCCTCAAGTCCTGCGAGTATTAGCCAAATCACCGCGTTTGATTTAAGTGACAATACGCTATCTGCAGGCGCACTCGCTCAGCTTGAACTTGAATACTTCTACGAGGATGGCTCTGCCATTGAAGGTGTTGACTACCATATTATTGATAATGATGGTGTTGAACACACCGGCACCCTGGCGAATGGCGTAGCAACCTTGGCTAATTTACCACAAGGTAAAAGCCAAGTGACATTGTCAGCAACCACCCAAGCCGATGAGCAACGCCTTATTCAATTGCGCAAAGAATTCAATCAACACCTTACCTCCATGCTTGATGAAATTCGCAGGCAAGCCGCGATTGGGGATGCCATTTTTGAGCAAGAAGACTTTTTTACCCAATGGATGATTGAAACCGGCGCAAGAGCAACGGGTCTGTATCAAGGCGCTAAATCCCTTGTAACGGGTATCGCTGATTTAGTCGTACTAGGGATTGATATCAATATCAGTGTGTATTCGGCCTGTTTTAGAATGATTGACGCCGTTGCAAGTGGTGATAAAAACGCTGTTAAACAAGAACTTGAAACCATTTTAGCCTTTAGCCAAAAAACGACCAGCGCATTATCACAGGCGTTTGAACTATTACTTGCCTTAATGGACGATGCAGACACCCGCAGTGCATTAGCGCGCTTCCCGTATGACTATATTGAAGCGCATTCCTACGTTGATAAACAACGTTTAACCGGTGTTATGGCGTTTGAGATATTATTAGCGCTGTTAACGGGCGGTGCGGGAGCCGCAGCCTCTGCGGCAAGTAAATCCAAGCATCTCGTCAATGCGAATCGCTCATTAGTCGAGATGGCCGACATACTCAAACGCAAGCAACTTAACAAAACCACCTCGCATACCGTGTCGCCTGAGCAACCTAAATTAATTGAGCACATTGACAAACCCGATGCGACATTACAACCAGGTACAAACCGAGGCGTAACCACGCAGGTGTCAGCCAAAGCCCATGCTGACTATTTATTAGAGAATCTTCCCGATGATATTCGTGGCAACTACCGTGCATACACCAATGCAGACGGTAAAGTTATCATACAGCGCATAGATGGGAGTAAACCACCGAAACTGCGTTATGAAAATGGCGCGTTAGTTACTGTATCTGACCAAATCGATGTGTTTAACACCATTTCACAAAAACTAAAAATTAAACACAGCAACTTAGATTCAGCCGCAAGAAAGCGTTTAAAAACATTAGAAACAGCACGTAATAAAGCCGTTGCACAACGTGACGCTGCATTACTGGCAGGCGACGCTAAAGCATTAACAGATGCACAAAAAGCCATGCGATTGGCCAGTGAAGATTTAGGTGAAGAAGCCGCACGCATTTACGTACAACAAAATTACCCTAACGCCAAACCGTTAAACACCAAATTACCCGGTAACGGCAAACAAGGCGAGTTTGACCAAGTGTATGTCATCGAAGATGGTAAAGTCCTTATCATGGAAGCCAAAGGCGGTAATGCAACATGGGGTAGCAGAATAGCTGGAGAGGAACGTGCACAGCAAGGCTCCGCCAAGTACATGGATTCTGTGATTGATAATTATACCGAGCAGATGAAACGCCTCACAAAAGACCCTCGCTATGGTAAAGTCGGCGAAAAAGCCTTTACTAAGCAGGTTGAAGGTATTCAAGATATGTTAGATTCACTAGAAGACGCAAAACTAGATGGAACGCTAGAGTATATTGGCATACAACAAAAAGCCAATGACAATGGACTAATTGACGTTATTGATGTGTCTATTTTTGATATCGGATTTTAAGGAGATTTTTTAGATGATTAAAAGCCATTACAGCTTTGCAAAAGTAAGTTATGAACACATGTGTGAGCGATACAAAAAACACGAAGAAAAAAACATTCCTCGCATCCAAAAAAAACCAAGTTTAGGGCTGCAAACTCAATTTAAACGAAATTTAATTGAATCATTCCCAATGGAAGCCATTGAAAACCCCAATGGTTATCATGCTTGGCTGTACTTGCTACGCGCATCGCAATTAGGCCTAGGTATTTTTCAAAGTAACGCCAATGATGGTCAAGCCTTTCCATTTTTTTATGACGATGAATACCTAGAGGTGGTTGGCAAGAAAAACCCTGAAAACGCAGAGCACCCTGTTTGGCTACTTGCTTTATATGCCGCGATTATCGTACGCAACCAAGAGGCCATAGATTTTTTAACCACCATCGACAATGAGGTGTTTGTAAACTCTAATTACGGCAATCAACTCAAACCGTTTGATTATGCCTTAGCTGATTTACTCAAAGGACTGTTCGCCCCAAGCGCCGACTTAGCGCACCTGCTAGAGCAAGCGTATATCACCTCTAACCCGGATGATTACCCTATTGATGAAGCGTATTTGTATGCCAGTCGTCTCAAGTGGCCGTTGGTCTCTGTTATCGAAGCGATTTTCACCGAAAATGGTGAGCAAGCCTACAACAGCACCATGGAAAAAGCTTTATTACTGCACCAAGAATATTACAGTGATGAAGAGCGCATGTGGAATGACCGTGGCGCCATTTCAATACCACTAACCGCAATGGCTGTTATCGCTAAAGAAGTCAAAGGTTATCAACTTACTGTTGAAAATGAGTATATTCCTGATTGGTTAATTAATGTAAACCCACCAAAACCAGAATAAACGAACGTATAAATAAACCCGCTCTTTAACAACATGGATGTTGTGAAGCTAGGCGCTACAGTTTTTTTAAAGACTAGCGTCCTAGCCTTTCATTAGCTTTTACTCCATAAACGCTTTAATACTCTGCTGTAAAAGGCGTGGGAAAAGTCGTGATTAAAAACAGCGGTGAGTCCATGGAAGGCGCTATTGCAGTATTCCGGCTCTTTACCCAACGAAAGTAGGCAAAGGCGACCTTGTTCAGTATTTACGTAAAATAAACTGGCAAGACTTAGGCAAACAAGCCGCCAGTGAAGTCAAAGCAATTATTAAAAGCTTTAGAGATACCTTGCAAGATATTTCAACCAGCTGGAAATACGACCTCCTACTGCCAGACTCGGCCATTGACGGCATGCAAGCCATGGTCAAACAGCTTGATGAAGTCACCCCGCAAATAGACCAAGGGGTAAGAAACGCAGCGCAAGAAATTGGCAATCGCGTAAATAAAGCCCTCGATGAATTTGAGCCACCGGCAAGTACAGGTGTAGTAGGCAAACCGAAGAAAACAGTAGCCAATGAATTAGATGCGCCGAAAGGGAATGATTTAAAGGGGGCTAAAACGGTTAACAGAAACACCGCTATTGACCCTAATAGTTTGGATAAAATAAATGATCTTGCCAGAAAACCTAAATTAACTCCAGATGGGAAAGTTATCCCTATTGGTGGACAACCCTCTGATGCAATTACAATTAGAAATAAGAATAACCTGGATGAAAATGGGTACTTACATCGAAAAGGCAAGAAATTACAGTATGATTCGAATGGTTTCCCCATATTTGACAGTAAATTTGATACCCACATACCTGATCGTCATATAACTTCGGGTAAAGCTACTGAACATTTTAAAGCAGCAAATAAAAATCTTGCTATGCAATTAGAAAGAAACCCAAGTTTAGCCAAGACGCTAGGATTAAGTAATGAACAAGTAGTACATATTATGAAAAAACCACCATCGAAAGATCCAGCAAAGGGTTTAACATGGCATCATCATTAAGATACTGGCAGAATGCAGCTTATTGATAGAACAACACATGACACTTTTAGGCATACTGGTGGTATGTCTATTTGGGGAGGAGGGTATTAATTATGTTAAAATGTGAACCGTATTTGTGGGAAGAAAATAAGCCAACTTACAATCCCGATTACTTAAAGGAACTTGAATGCGAACTTCAGATTAAATTCCCGTCAGAGTTTTTAAACTTCATAGAATTACACTTTGGAGATAAGCCATTTTATTCATCTTTTAAAGTAGGGAAAGGGCAAAGCTCAATCGCACACTTCCTTCATTGCCAAGAGTTAATAGATGATAATTTTGACATTTATAGCATCTCCGAACAAAAAGAAGAAATAGATGAATTTTTATCGAATAAAATAGTGCCTATCGCTATAACTTTTGATTCAAATTTAATCGCTTTTGATTTTCGTCATAAACTGACTGAGCCCGAAGTTATATTTATTATCTCTTCACAACTCGAAGATGGTGATAAAGCAATAAGAAATATTAGCGTAAATTTCCATGAGTTTTTAGCTATCCTAGAAGAAAATGACGACGAATTATGACCTAACAAAGCTAAAGCTAGCTAATGATGCTTTCTTGGATTCAATAATTAAAACAACTCCATCAAAGTAATTTTTTATTGCTATAGGGGGTTAATTATAATGAATAATGTTGATAATATTTACGAGAATATTGCAGAATATCTAGTACAGCAAATCACTGCTGATTGGAAAGAGTGCAAGGTTGAGGTTGAGTTTTTTGGTGATGCTGCTGAGTTTGATGCAACATATACAAATTTTGAGGATAAAAGCTTTGATTTAGAATCAGGGTATTACTTATTTAAAGAGTTCCAAAGTCTCTCTACGATAATGTCAGATAACCCAGAAATTAAATGGAATAAGGCTACCTTTACACTTGAGCCATCAGGCGACTTCAATATTGATTTTGAATGGGATCAAGAGCTGGCTGATGAAATTGAAAGTTATGATCACTAATAGATTCAATTTATCTATGGCTAAGGACAGCACATGCAACCAGACATAAAAAACATCTCGCATCACCTAGGTCAGTACCTTTATCAGCAAATAAATGAGCCGTGGCTTGAAGCACAACTTATTTTAAATTGTGAAGATGAAAACGTACTTGAATGCAAAGCCCATTATCAAACTGCTGCTGATACAAGCAAACAGCCGATTACCGTGACAGACGAGATAGTCGATTTATTCAACACCCTATTTGTGAATGCCACTAAACACCAACCAGAAAACTGGACGCGCGCCATTTTCACGATTAATCGCCAAGGCCAATTTAATCTCAATTTTGAGCGTGAGAATACCGATGATGGCGTTATCACTGCATAAAATACACACTAATTTAAACGCGTAAATTACGCTAATACAAAAAACACTAAGGACACAAAACATGGATGTTAAGAAAAACACCCGCAGCAAGCTAAGCCTAACCGCCTTACTTTTTTCAAATAGATTTATCAAAAGCCCTATTATTCGTATCGCGATCATCTTCGCCATTATTATCGCGTGTTTACTAATGATCAAAGTGGCCATAATGGCCTTTTACATCACTGTATTTATGCTAGTCGCTTTTTTAATATTGGGTACGTGGCAACGATTTACTAAGCTTAAAAAGAGCAAAACCCTAAACTAATATTTATTATAGTCATAATGAAACTGTTTCTTTTATTGCTATAAACATAATAAAATAAGGAAAACTGGTATTTTTTGCAACTATGATTTGAACCTCATCCTTATACATACTAAAATGCCATTTGATTTATAGTTAAAGTAAATATAAAAGTCATGGAAGACTCTAGTAAATACATAATCCTTCCTATTGTTATTCCATGATTTTTCGTTGCTAAAAGTGATATAAACAAAGATGTTTATAATGAACAATTTAATGGAGTAATTATGAAAAAATTAAGTGCGCTGGTTGCTATAGTGATGCTATCAGGTTGTTCAAGTAACCCTAAAGTTGAACAACAGACGGCTTCTGCTGAGCAATCTGTTGTCACCACAGAAGAAGTAAACAGTGCAATATCACTGACCGTTATTACTTCTCCTGATGATGCCCGTATTCGCATAATGAATATAAAGCCGAAATACCAAGCAGGTATTGAACTCGATGAAGGTAAATACGACATCGAAATTACTAAAGACGGTTACTTAACCTATAGAAAGTGGGTTACTGTTGATAAGAAAACGATCCTGACTATCGAGTTAGATCAAATTGAAGCAAGCCAATCTGCATTATGACACCACTGATGGCAAGTTTATTCTTGCCATCACCAATTTGTATTGCCTGTGTTAAAAATTAAGTATAGTTTCCATAAAAAGTAATTGTCGTATTAAAAAAATCCCCGTATCCTGTTGCGCTTATTAAATGGACAGTAAAAATAAGGATATGAATTTTGGAGTCATCACAAAACCACTCTGACCAAGCAAATACACCTCCTCGAATACCTAACGTACTGAAAAAAGTTGATAATAAAGAGCTAAAAAGTACTAGCTTTTGGTTGAACCAAGTGTTTTTAGTACTTTCAACTATTTTTGGTGTTTACTTAGCTGCGCAAAGCGGTTTAGAGCAAGCACTAAAATTTGATTCATATAGTAAAATGGAGGATAACTATTATTTGCGTACTTCATTATATGATGAAGTAAATGATAATTTAGAGAATATAAAACGCTATTCGTTACTTTTAGCCAAAAGCCCACACACAAGTGAACTTGAATATAATAAACCCACGCTTGAAAAGTATATTTGGCAAACTATGCAGTACTCACCAACAACTCTTGAAACTCCGAGTATATTTCTAACACAAATTCGTCGTTTTTATAGTCGTGCTGAGTTTGTCATTGATGCGGCGTTAAAGCGTAAAATGTCTGCGCGCCAAGCGTCAATTGAACTAAATCAAATTGCCGATATTATTGAGCAACAAACATTACCTCAACTAAAAGCTAGTGCATTAAATTTACAACAAGAATTACAACAAAACGATATTATTATCGGCTCATTGAAGGAGGCTGATAATGCCAACTAAACGCTGCCCTCACTGCAAAGATCACCCTTTGGATGTTACTCATTATCAAGGTGAAGAGATAGATATCTGTCGCGAATGCGGTGGCTTATGGTTTGAAAAAAACGAAGTTAACCGGATGATTGCCGAAATCAACGAAGGTCCTATTGGTGAAAAATACGAGACTCATTTTGGTGAGTCATTAGGTATTTCTAAGCTAGACTGTCCCGATTGCAGTAAGAACCTTGAGCGCTTTCATTTACTCGAAGATTTTCATACCGAAATTGATGTTTGCCGTCATTGTGATGGCAGTTGGATTGAAAAAGGTCAATTAGAAAGCGTTGAAAACAGCCCCGAGCTCAAAGCAAGCCTAGACAAGCTAAACCAAAAAGTTAGTTGGAAAACTTATCTGTTTCAATTTTTAACGCAAATGCCCGTTGAATATAACCTAAAACCAAAACAAACGCCGTGGGTTACTCGCGGTTTAATTGCACTCAATGCCATTGTTTTTGCCTTGTATTTTTTCAATTCAGACGCATTCAGTGCCACCCTCGAATTATTTGCAATGAATCCAAGTAAGATCTCTCAAGGCGAACATTTATGGAGCGTGATTACCTGTGTTTTTTTACACGGCTCAGTAATGCACCTTATTGGTAATATGTACTTTTTATACATTATTGGTGATAACCTCGAAGACGTATTAGGTCATAAAAAGTTTTTAATATGGTATATGGTATGCGGTTTGGCAGCGTCTTTTGCTAGCTTTATCGTTGATCCCAGCTCGATTATTCCAAGTGTCGGGGCTAGCGGCGCAATTGCAGGGCTATTTGGTATGTACTTAATGTGGTTTAGGCACGCCAGCCTAACTTTTATGTTTATCATTTATCAAAAGAAATTATCTGCAGTGTGGTTTTTTGTAATTTGGTTAGGGATCAATATTTATGGCATGATTGCAGCACCTGATGGTATCGATTATGGCGCTCATATAGGTGGCTTTATCGCAGGGTTATTGATCGGCTTTGCTCTTAAAGCAAAAATCACTGCACAAAATCCTATAATTGAATTATTAAATCAACCTGAAGCACAGTTAAAACGCTAATTTAACGCTTAAACCTTCCCTATCTGTGCTGATGGGAAGGTTTTCATTAATTACGTATCACTCACTACTTTATGAATAATGGCTTGGCATTGAGCTACGTTCATAAATTTTGGTACTGGATAGTCCCAGTTAGCCTCTACAATTGCAGCATCAGCAAGCTTAGGTATATCAGCTACTTTTAGCTCTTTTAAATGACGAGGGATAGCTAGATCAATAAGTAACTGCTCTAAGGTGTTTAATAGTATTGCTGCTTTTTCTGCTGGTTTTTGGTGTGATTGTGTTAATTGGCAATGATCAGCAATAGCCGCCAGCTTTTTATCTATACTGGAACCATAAAATTTCAGCACATGCATCAATACCACACTATTTGCTAAACCGTGAGCTGTGCCGTATTGCGCGCCAAATTGATGCGCTATAGCATGCACATAACCTACAGATGTTCGGGTAAACGCTTGTCCTGCATAAAATGAAGCGAGTAACATATTTTCCCGCGCAACTAAGTCATTATCATTTTTATACGCTGTTAATAAATTTTGTAAAATAAGTTCGATTGCCCGCAATGACTTGTCATCACTAAAAGCAAGGCCATTAGTGCCTATGTATGCCTCAAGTGCATGCGTGAGTGCATCGATACCTGTAGCTGCGGTAATAAAATCAGGCACCGTTTGTGTTAGCTCAGCAATTAAAACTGCATCACTTGGTACAAGAGCAAAGTCAGTGGCGGCATATTTTGTTTGCATTTGCGGATCGTTTACCACCGCAGCAACGGTCGTTTCTGAGCCAGTACCTGCGGTTGTTGGAATAGCACATAATGGGGGAAGTTTTTTCAGTACTTTAAACAAGCCTTTTAACTGCTTAACTGATTTATTAGGTCTTACTGCACGTGCGCCAATTAATTTGGCACAGTCAATTACTGAGCCGCCACCAACGGCGATAATACTATGACATGTGTATTGCTGATAAAGTGCTAAACCGCTTTCAACATTGCTAATCGTTGGATTAGCATCAACGTCACTAAACAGCTGCCAAGAGATTGCCTGCTCATCCAGCAAAGCTAAAATGGGAGCAACAACGCCTAAATTTTTTAACGTATTGTCAGTTACAACTAACACAGGTTTATTAGGATTAAGTAATGCAAGCCATTGCTTAAACCCGCTATAACCTTGATACAAACGCGGATCAGGAATACCAATAAAAATAACAATACATTTTAAAATAAAATGATAGCAGCGATATAAAAAATACATAAAATCAGACTTTTGTTATTTTTAGGTTACCTGATAGTGCATCAATTTAAAGCAATTGCCAATAATAGGCAGCCCCTAATACAGAAGTATTTATAATGATAGTGAGCCAAAGTACCGCAATAAATGCACGTTTTTGTGATTTATGTCTTAACCATTGCTGAGCGATCAGTGCTCCCGGCCAACCACAAATTAATGCTAAAATATGTAAACTACGTTCCGGCACTCTAATAGGCTGATCTGTTGACTCTATCGCCAAACGCTTATCCCATTTATAAACTAAAAACGTAATACTGCTCATAGTACAGTAAACACTGGCGACCAAATATGGCCAATAATCAAGCAGCCCACCAATCACTAATACAACTAGAAAACTAACAGAAAAAAGCAATAATGTTTTTTTAATCAACGGACTCTCGCCTATACTACAATTTGAAAAACTAATAATGATAGGCACGATTATGTCATACCTAAAAACACTTTTACTATCTTTTTGCTTTATCTACGCTGGTGCTATTAGTGCACAAACGATTGACTTAGCACCAGAGCTTGAAGTATTTAAACCTTACCTCGGCACATGGCAAGCTGATTTCAATGTTGCCGATAATAAGCCAAAGATTCAGGATGTAAGTCGCTGGGAGCGAGCCCTCAATGGGAAAGCAATTCGTACCCTTCACTCAATTAATGAAGGTGAATATGGCGGCGAATCAATGATATTTTGGGATAGTAAAAAGCAGTCATTAGTTTTTTATTATTTCACTACAGCAGGCTTTTATACTCAAGGGACATTGAAAGTATTGAGCCCTACGCAGTTTGTAGCATACGAAACCGTAACAGGTTCAAAAGAAGGCATTACAAAAGTAAAATCAACCAGTGATTTTAAAGATGAGCAGTTTGTTGTCTCTACCTCTTATTTAAAAAAGGGTGAATGGACAAAACCTGAAAAACGTATTTACACTCGCAGTAACAAACAGGTTATTTTAAAATAGAAACGGCATAAAAATAGTCGAGTAAATCGATTTGCTGGACTGATGATTTACGTATAAAAGCCATACCTAATTTGAAAGAGGTAGCGCGTTGAAATATTTTGCCGCTCTTTGGTTTGTATTATTTTGACAGCTGAATTAGGGGTGGACCTAGTTTAGAGTTGATAATGTAACTCAAACTAACCACGCCGAAGTGGCGTGGCTAGTTTGTGAGCGACAGGTTAAGTTATACCGGTTTTATACAGAACCAAGTTAATCACATTGGAGGTATTATGTTTTCAATTTATTCAATTCATCGTCTTGTTGTGCAACAAGCTGATTGAGCATTTGACTACCATCGCCAGCTTGAGTTGATAAATCAGCAAGTTGTGATGCAGCATCGGAGATCAACGTTAAATTACGATTAATTTCTTCAGTTACAGAACTTTGCTCCTCTGCAGCCGTCGCTATTTGGGTGATCTGATTAGTTATCTCTTCTACTTTAATTACCACACTGTGTAAAGCATCAAAAGCAACGGTAGTTTCATCAACTGCAGTTTGTGCTCGCACAACTCCTTTTTCAATCACTGTTGAGGCATTACCCACTTCAAGCTGTAAGTTGTCAATTAAGCCACTAATGTCATCTGTTGACGCACGAGTTTTAGATGCCAGAGCACGCACTTCATCGGCTACGACAGCAAAGCCTCGCCCCTGTTCACCAGCGCGAGCTGCCTCAATCGCAGCATTAAGTGCGAGTAAATTAGTTTGCTCTGAAATAGTGCGGATCACATCTAAAATTTGTGTAATATCGTTACTACGCGCCGCCACCTTGGCTACGGCTTGATTGGCTTGCTTTATTTCTTCAGACATAGTTTTCACTTGTGATACCGCAGACGATAAACTCGCTTCGCTACTGACCACTAATGAATTGATTTCATCCGCTTGCTGCGCTGATTGCTCTGAAGCACGGGCAACTTCAAGTGCAGTGGCACTCATTTCATTCATTGCCGTTACGACACTTTCAATTTCTTGAAACTGAGCTTGCACATTTTGCTTAGTATCAACGGCTACATGTGCGGCAATTTGTGCCTGCTCCTTAGTTTGCCCTGATACATCTTTTAATTGCGCAATTAAATCACGTAACTTTTCCAAAAACGCATTAAACCCAACAGCGAGCGCAATTAACTCTGCATGAGTGTCAACCGTTAACGTTTGTGTTAAATCCCCTTCACTACTGGCTAAATTATCAACCCGTAACTGAATTTGTTGCAGCGGCGCCACGATGCTTTTGACAACTAAAGTCATAATAATAAATGCAGCGCCAGCAATCACTAATCCAGATATTAAAATTAACCCACCAAGAGTGTTGGCATTATCTTGCATACTTGCACTGAGCTGCTGTGGTCCTTGTAGTGCAAGCTCTGCAGGTACTTCTACTAGCAAAGTCCACTGACGACCAGCAAGTTTAATATCTATTGGGTAATTGACTAAATATTCATTTTCGCTCTTTTGTACTCCAGAGCTTTCTTTCAAACTAGTATAATTTTTTAACACCGAGGCAGAGACTGCTTCTTTTAGCGGACGACCAAGTTTGTCTTTGTTATGACTACTACCCACAATTAAATCCATCGAACTTAATAAGGTAACTCGCGCCTGACCATTATATAATTCTTTTGATAACTGCTCGGTCATAGTTTGAAAAACTGGCAGTGTAATATCAACGCCACTGAGGCCAATAAACTTACCGTCGCGCAGTATTGGCACAGTCAAAGATGTCATCATTTCCGAATTGCCGGGGGAGATTTCGTACAAGTAGGGTTCCATAATGCACGGTTTTTTAGTGTCTTTAGCACATAAGTACCACTCAGCCTCACGTTGACCAAATTCGTTTAAAGTCGTAACGTATTTTTCTGCTGCATCTTCAACAACTTGCTGTTCAATCACACCTTCACGGCTGCGAGTGAAGTAAATCTCTAAGGTGCCTTGGCCTGCGACTGAATGATCAAAACCACTTTTATATTGTTGATCGTTACCATCAAAACCATTAGCTTCAAATTGCGAGTAGATTGAAGAAAGTATCGAATTACCTTCTATAATAGAGCGATTAAGCTGTACCACCGAATCACGTGTTAAAGCATCTTTAGCCGATTCATTACCAAGTATCGCAGCGAGTGAAAAAGGCACTCGATATGCTTCGTTGATAAACCCTGCGATTTTTTCACCGTACACTGCAGCATTACTGGTGAGCTTTTCTTCTACCTCTGTAACTATCAATTTTTCAGCTTGTGCTGATAACACTTTATTGCTGCTTGATAATTGCCACCAAAGCACACTCGATAGCACTACAACGGTGATAAAAATACTACCTAAAGTAAGCCATAGTAACTTTTTCGCCAACGCTAATTGCCGCATTCCACTTATCCTCGAATTAAAACTACGTTTACATTCTAGTTCAATTATTCATAAGTTAATCAATTTTGTTGAAAAAAACCGTATTAATGGATATTTCTAGACCACTCAACCTAACCAGTGGTTAATAAACTTTCCCGATAACAAAGCCAATTTAGACATCGAGTTGATCATTACTGAACTATTTGTGTTAATGCTTGGCAATGACATACATGGTTTAACATACTGAAATAGTATTAATATACAATGATATAAGTGAGGATATTGATTGTCGGGTAGCGCAAACTAAGGATTACAAATTTTAGTACAGATTATCACAATTGCGCTTCTTGGTTATAAATGGCGCTCTAAAAAGCTCATGGTTATAAATAAAAGCCACAAAAAAGGCGCATTTAAAATAAAAATGCGCCTTTAAAAATATAAATTATTAAATTTACAATAAGTTAGATAACCGACAATTCAATTGCGATATTACCACGAGTAGCATTTGAATATGGGCAAACTTCGTGTGCTTTAGCCACTAACGCTTCTGCGGTGTCTTTATCTACATCACCGACAAAAACAGCTAATTTTACAGCGATACCGAAACCACCTTCGATTGGACCAATCGATACTTCTGAATCAATACGGGTATCAGCAGGTAACTTAACTTTTGCTTGGCCTGCAACTAATTTTAATGCGCCAATAAAACACGCTGCATAACCCGCTGCAAACAACTGCTCAGGGTTAGTGCCTTGACCATCATCGCCACCTAACCCTTTTGGAGTTGAAAGTGCCACATCTAAACGGCCATCGTCTGATTTTGCAGTGCCCTCGCGGCCACCCGTTGCAGTTGCTTTAGCTGTGTAAGCGACTTGTAGTAATTCTTTCATAATGTTTTCCTTATTTAAGGTTGGGACTGAATTTATTTTGCATGCAAAATAATAAAGTAGTTTATTGAGCATTGCAAATATTTTGCATGCAAATTAAAATGCAGTGTCATCATTCGAGAGCTACTATGAAATATCCACAATTGAAATTAGATAATCAAATTTGTCATCGTCTGTATATGGCCTCCAATTCAGTGGTACGTGCCTATCGAGATGCACTAAACGAACTTGAACTGACCTATCCACAGTATGTGGTGATGATGGCGCTCTGGGAAGAAGATGAGATCAGTATTGCACAGCTGCTGGAAAAAACCGCAATAGATGGCGGCGCCATGACACAAATTTTGAAAAAAATGACCGATAAAAGCTTATTAGCCGTGGTTAAAGATGAAACAGATAAACGTAAGCGAGTCGTAAAGTTACACAAACAAGGCATACAGCTGCAACAACAAGCAGCGAATATCCCTGAGCAAATTCGTTGCCGTTTTCCATCTATTACGCAGCAAGAAGCCACACAACTAATTACTTTACTTGATAAACTCAATACTGACTTAAGTTAATTATCAAAAATTTTGAGAGAGATTCGTGTATATATACCCCCACTCTTTTTCTATTATAAAACTGCGTTATAGTGGGTGCAGCAAAACAATTTAACGGAGCAACTCATGAAAGCCATTGGATACCAAACAGCAACCAAAACACTTAGCAATCATTCTTTCGAAGCCATCGAGTTACCTATTCCAACAGCATCCGGTCACGATTTATTGGTCGAAGTAAAAGCAATTTCAGTTAATCCTGTCGATGCGAAGATCCGCGCAAATGTTAGCCCTGAACAAGGTCATAAAGTCATTGGTTGGGACGCTGTTGGGATCGTAAAAGCTGTTGGTGATAAAGTAAGTTTATTTAATCTGGGCGACCGGGTTTATTACGCCGGTGATTTAACTCGCTCAGGCAGTAATGCTGAATTTCAACTAGTTGATGAACGTATTGTTGGCCGTGCGCCTACTACCTTGAACGATGCCCAAGCTGCTGCGTTACCGCTAACCAGTATTACAGCCTGGGAATTACTGTTTGATCGTTTGCAAATATCACGTTCCAACAATGCAAAACCAGCTTCATTATTAGTTATTGGTGCCGCAGGCGGTGTTGGCTCAATTTTAGTGCAGTTGGCCAAACAGCTAACCAACTTAACGGTGATAGGTACAGCATCACGCGTAGATAGCGTTAGCTGGTTAAATGCGCTAGGTGTTGATCAAGTGCTTGATCACTCACAAAGCTTAGATGCACAACGAATAGAGCATAATCTTGCTGAATTTGATTATGTAATTAGCCTCACTCATACCGATCAACATCTTGATGAAATTATTAAAGTGATCAAACCACAAGGTAAATTAGCTTTAATAGACGACCCAGCAAGTTTTGATATTTTAGCGCTCAAGCGTAAGAGTATCTCACTGCATTGGGAGTTTATGTATACTCGTTCAATGTTCCAAACTGACGATATGATAGCGCAACATCAGTTACTTACTGAATTAGCAGAGCTAGTTGATAACGGCATCATTAAAACTACCTTAGGCCAACATTTAGGGAAAATTAATATAGAAAACCTGCTCAAAGCGCACGCAATATTAGAATCTCATCAATCACGCGGTAAGCTGGTACTTGAAGGGTTTTAAACTTACTTAATATTATTGCGCGCTCATCTGAACGCACAATAATTCCCCTTCTGCTCCAGCAAAGTGCAAAGCCATCATTATTTTTCACTACATTAGTGCTTATACTCAATCATACAACAACGAAAAAACCTTAAGCTATTGATTTGTTTTAACTAAAAATAATTATTCAGACTGGCACAGATCTTCCTTACAAAAGAGTAACTCACTAATCTGAGTTTTATCTTCATTTACCTCGTCTACAGGGAGCGAGCTATGACTAATATTTATCATATGTTGTATTTACTATGGCGCTTAGATATAAGCATTTGGCATATTCACCATGCCAATGATCCTCACACCACCGCAGAAAAGGAGCGTGAATATGTTAAGTAACTACCCGCACTTAGATGAAGCGCTTAAAAAGTTGTCGGTGCATCAATTAACAATTAGCCAAGCCTCCGAGCACTATGATTTACCCAAACGAGTGATCTATAAAGCACTGCGTCAACAACAAGCAAAAATAGCACAGCAAAAAAGCTACCTACTCGCAGCACAAAAACGTTTGCAACAAAACTTGCAGAGCGTAGAACTAGAATTAGCTAATTTTAATTAACCTACTACTGATTATTTTCTGTATAGTTTAAATACACTAAAATTAGTAAAATTGCAGGATAACTATGACAGCTGTAGAAGTTAATTTTGATGGCCTTGTAGGCCCGACTCATAACTACGCGGGATTATCATACGGTAACGTAGCATCATTAAATAATGCGGCAAGTTACTCCAATCCAAAAGAGGCGGTACTGCAAGGCTTAGCGAAAATGAAAGCTATGCATGACTTGGGACTAACTCAAGGGGTATTTGCCCCAAATGCCCGCCCTGATATAAATGTATTGCGTCGTTTAGGATTTACAGGCACTGCTGAACAAGTGATCAGTAAAGCGTTTAAAGCTGATCCTGTTTTAGTTCGCGCATGTTATTCAGCATCATCAATGTGGACTGCCAATGCCGGCACTGTATCACCATCAGCCGACACACTTGATGGCAAAGTTCACTTTACTGCTGCTAATTTGAATAACAAATTTCATCGCTCCCTTGAGCCTCAAACAACAACACGATTACTTAAAGCCATGTTTAATAACGAAGGCTACTTTAGTCATCATACCCATTTGCCAGATCAAGGTTTTTTTGGTGATGAGGGCGCGGCTAACCATACTCGCTTAGGCGACGAGCATGGTGTTCAAGGTTTGGAGCTGTTTGTATATGGTGCCAGCGCATTTAACAGCGCACTGCCTAAGCCAGTTAAATTTCCTGCAAGGCAGACACTTGAAGCATCACAAGCAATATGCCGACTACATCAGCTAAAACCATCTAGCCAATTAATGATTCAACAAAACCCTGAGGTGATTGATCAAGGGGTGTTCCATAATGACGTAATCGCGGTGGGTAACGCCAATGTATTACTCTGTCACGAGCAAGCTTTCTTAAATCAGCCTATCGCCCTACAACAAATAAAAGATGCATATATTGGCGACAAAACACTGCATATTATTGAGGTGCCAACAGCCAAAGTAAGCGTGCAAGATGCTGTAACTAGCTATTTATTTAATAGCCAACTAGTTAGTTTAAACAATGGCAAAATGTTACTAGTTGCTCCACAAGAATGTAAAAACAATCAGGCAGTTAACAGTTATATTGAAGAAGTGATCCTTGCAGACAATCCAATTGATCAAGTGCAATTTTTTGATTTAAAACAAAGCATGCAAAATGGTGGTGGCCCTGCTTGCTTACGTTTACGTGTAGCGCTAAATCAACAAGAACTCGCGGCAGTCAACCCTGCGGTTATTTTAAACGATAGTAAGTACCAACAACTGTGTGATTGGGCGAATAAGCACTATCGTGACAAACTTAGCAATGATGATTTTGCAGATCCAAACTTGTTACGTGAAAGCTGGCAAGCGCTGGATGAATTAACTCAACATCTGCACCTAGGCTCTGTGTATCCATTTCAATTAGAAGGATAAACCATGCAAGATACAAGCGTTGTAGATACGCAAATACATAAAATCAGTTCACTAGCGGGATATCAGCAATCGCTAAATCATTTACTGGTTGATAGCGTTAACAATGGTGCATCGATTGGTTTTATCGCGCCATTGACGCGCGCACAAGCAGATCACTACTGGTACAGTATTGAATGCGATTTATTAAATGATAGCCGCGAATTATTTGTTATCACCGAAGGATCTGAGGTAATTGGTGCAGTGCAATTATCGCTGTGTCAAAAAGCTAATGGCGCTCACCGCGGTGAGGTTGAAAAGCTAATAGTACATAGCCAATACCAAGGCCAAGGATTTGCAAAACAACTTATGCATACCCTTGAAAAAAGTGCGCTGCAGCAACAATTAAAGCTACTGGTACTGGATACCCGCTTAGGCGATATTGCCTCACTTTTATATGAAAAATTAGGCTATATAGAAGCCGGTGAAATACCACAGTTTGCCCTTAGTTCATCGGGCGAATTACAAAGTACTGTGCTGTTTTATAAATTACTTAAGTGAGTTAAATTCGTCAATCGCTTACAACCTTATAATGTTATCAGCAGTCACTTCGCTTTTGTAACCTACCATAAAGGCATTTACTATAACGTTTAAATCGCTGCTAATACGTTGACAGAACAGATAAAATGGGATCAAGTAGACGAACTTATCAGCATGTTTTCAATGAGCACAAAAAGAAAACGCCAGTCAATATTAATTAACTGGCGTTAAGCTGACAGATTGCTATTTAATATATTAAATCACTATCTGTTATTTACACATCCTTGTTAACGGTTATTGCCGATGCCATCGACTCCGATATATGTAACGTACGCTGCGGAAATGGAATTGTCAGCCCTGCTTGCTCAATAGACTCTTTTACACGTTTATTAAGATCCCAGACTGTTTGCCAATAATCACCGTTAACTGTCCACGCACGTAATTGAATATTCACTGAGCTTTCAGCTATCGATGTCACCATCACCTTAGGTGCTGGATCCGCTAATAATCGGCTTTCTGATGCGGCTATTTCTTTAAGTACATTTAAGCCATCATCTATTGAGTCAGCAAACGAAATACCTACTACAATATCCATGCGTCTTTTACCATTGCGAGTGAAATTTTTAATATTACCACCCCACACTTTGCCATTTGGCGAAGCGATATATAGGCCATCATTGGTTTTAAAAATAGTTGTAAAGAGGTTAATTTCACTCACAGTACCCGTTGTGCCACTGGCATCAACAAAGTCACCAACTTTAAATGGCCTAAGTATTAATAACATAATACCTGCGGCAATATTACTGAGGGTATTCTTTAACGCAAGGCCAATCGCAAGGCCAGCCGCCCCCATAAGTGCTATTAAACTGGCTGTATTAACACCAAAAATATCTAAAATAAACAACCCTGCAATGATATACACCAAGTAGCCCAGCACACTCGATAAAATTGGTAGTAAGGTTTTATCCATTTTCTTAAGAGGCGACTTAGAGTTTTGGATCGCTCTTTTAACAGAGCGCGCAATTAGAGCACCAGCTATAACAATAGCCAACGCTAGAATCAGTTTATAACCTAGAGTCATTATGGTTTCTGAATGATTTTGCCAAAACACTAATAACTTATCTTTCACTGTTTATTTCCACTAAGTAATTGCTGCAATTGAGCAAGGTTTAACATAGCTTACACAAGGTTAAAACCACATTGTTATAAGCCAATAAGTGTGAGCTGCTATAACCATTTGCGATTTGTAGCCTGCTAAAAAATAAGCTGGCCTCAAAGCGAAACCGCGCGATTATATAGCATAATAAATATAAACCTAACTTTTTATTTTAATCTTTAAAAACAATTAAAAATCATATAGTTAAATCAAACCAGCAAGTTGGTGTAATAAGCATTCAATGGAGGTTAATCCTTCACTGTTACCATTACCACTAAGAGTATCAAATCTAGTCTCAGATTTAATCGAGGAGCAAGTCATGAGTAAAGAAAAAGTTGTACTTATTACAGGCGCTTCCAGTGGTATTGGTGAAGCAACAGCAAAAACCTTAGTCGCAAACGGTCATAAAGTAATTTTGACCGCTCGCAGTGAAGACAAACTTAATGCGCTGGTTGAAGAATTCGGGGCTGATAACGCATTAGCAGTTTGCGCAGATGCCACTGATTTTTCATCGCTTGAAAACGTAGTTAATACAGGTATAAAACACTTTGGCCGCCTTGATGTTGCATTTGCCAATGCCGGTATGGGTGTTCAAACGCCAGGTGTTGAAGAGGGCGATCCTGAGCAATGGCAAACAATGATTGATATTAATATCAATGCACTGCTTTACACCGCAAAACTCACTCTGCCACACCTAAGAAAAACCACAGGACACTTTATTTTAACCAGCTCAGCCGCAGGACGGATTGCCCTTAAAGGCTCTGTTTATGGCGCAACAAAATGGTTTGCTTACGGTTTTGGACAAAACTTAGCTGAAGAAATGAAGCCATGGCAAGGACGCTGCACCACTATTGCCCCAGGCATGGTCAATACGCCTTTTTTTGATGAAGCAAAACCCGACAAACTCGACCCAAATGATGTAGCCGAGGCGGTACTATTTGCTATAGAGGCAAACCCACGTTGCAATGTACGAGAGTTATTTTTGATGCCGAGTAATTAACGGACTCGACAGTAATAAATGCCCTAACAGGGCATTTAATTTGATCCAAGCAGTAAATTAATTACTGCAACTTAAACGCGCCTGTTTTAATCGGTTAATTGATGCGATAACTTGCGCAATCGTACCATGATTGATCTCGATAACTTGCGACTCACTTAACGCATCTTTATTTTGCAGAGCATCAACAATTGCCAAATAGCTTGCTTGCCACTCACTAACCGCTAAAAATACCTGCGGATTATTAGTAAGTACTTGCTGCCACATTACTAGCTGACTTTGCAATGCGGTAAGTTGTTGGCGATCACATTGTTGTTGGTAATCATCCACCGCATAATCAAATTGTTTTAAGGTTAAACTCTCTACCGGTAAAACATCCACTAATTTATCCAGTGGCGCTAACTGATGGTAATCATCGCTTAGAAACGCTAAATGATGCAACGTGTAATAGTGTGCGGGCTCTATCAGCTGACTAAAAGTAAGTAACGCGTTAAGCGCACTGCTTGAAACCTCTGGTAGCTGCTCTAAACGTTGAATAAACTGCTGTTGATGTAGTAAGCCTAACTGTTCATCGGCGTATTGGTCCATTAGCGCAAGCCGAGTGTACATGCTGCGCTCATCCGTTAAGCTAGTAGGTGACCAAAAACGTTCTCCTATTGCATAGAGTCTTGGCCAAATACGCGTATCTAAATTATCAGAGGTGATAAGCTCAGCCCAAATAGTTGCTTCACCACCCAATACATTACCTAGCTTGGCTCGTTGCTGCTGATGTTTTAGTTGTTGGTTCAACTGCACCAGAGGTATCTCACCACCGACATTTGCCCTAAACACATAAGGAGTATTACCCACGAATGCGGGATCTTTGCTAGCCTGCGTTAAACTAAATGTCAGCTGAGTTGGCCCAAGCCAAGTATCAATAAGCACCTGATAGTTATTCGCTATTTTAGTCACTTTATCAGTGATGAATGCCCCTTTACCCGCGATGTTGACAATTGCTTGCATACGAGACTGATCACTTGCAAAGACAGTAATATCGCCAGTCACCGCGCTGCCTTTTATGCGTGTGAGGGTAAAATCAACATGTCCGATTACAGTCTTCGCCGTTACTGCGGGTTTCGCCGGCGGCAGCGGATGATTACGATAGTGATAGCTCGTCCACTGCGGCTGATCAATATAAAACCCGCTTGATAACAAACCATCAAAACCGGCCTCAGTGATCGCCGCCAATGAATGATGACCACGCCATGATTGCACTAAGGTGTTGTTAGGCAAATTAGGATGTAATACCTCATCCCAACCAATCATTTTCTTATTGTATTTTGCTAATATTTTAGCAACCCGTTGATTGAAGTAGGCGTGTAATGCATGGCTATCAGCCAGTTTTTGCTTATGCATATAAGCTTGAATATGACTATTGGCTTGCCAATCAGTATCATCAATTTCATCGCCACCAATATGCAAATACGGATCAGGAAACAAACCCGCAAGCTCGGCGACTACTGCATCAACAAATTTATAAACCTCAGGGTTGCTTGGATCCAGTAACGGTTTAAATACGCCCCAACGTCGCTCCATCTGAGTTAATTGAGTTCCGCTACCAAGTTCAGGATACGCAAGTATAATCGCGCTGGCATGACCCGGAACGTCAAACTCTGGCACCATCCGAATACCTAACTTTGCCGCATAGCTAACCACCTCTTTAATTTGTGCTTGAGTATAATAAAGACCATCGGATGCCTGCTGGTGTAGTTTAGGGTAACTATTTAGCTCAATTCGCCAGCCCTGATCATCGGTTAAGTGCCAGTGAAACACATTAAACTTGGCTGAAGCCAAGCCACGTAATGTCCGTTTTACATCTGCAATTGGCAAAAAGTGACGCACGCCATCAAATAATAAACCACGCCACGGATAAGTTGGTTCATCCGTAATAATTAGATTATTAACTTGTAGCGGCTGCTTAGCACTAAATAATAGCTGCGATAAAGTCGCCAATCCTCTAAGCATGCCGTATTGATTAGCACTCGTTAGGTCAATTTTATTATCTGCAATAGTTAGCGTGTAACTTTCATCCATATTTAAATAAGGTAACTCGCTCACTGTTTGCGTGATATTAATGTGTAATTGCGCAGCCGCTCTTGGCGTAACTTGTAGATGCTGAAATTGGGTAGCAAACAACGAACTATTTAATAAAGGCAGGACGATTGCGTGCTGCGTTTTAGGTATAAATACCTTAAGAGTTGCTTCAAAGGTAGTACTCCCAGCCAATGATTGCACCTCTTTAGGCATTGGCATCAGCGCTTCGGTGGCGGGCGCAGAAAAAGCATAACAAGAGCTGCTCAGTAGCATTGCCCCCATCATAAAATGAATAATTTTATGCATTGTTTAATTCCTGTTGTTTGCTTGCTTTGAGAGTCACTGTTGTAGCGACAATTGCCCCTGCGGCGGTGATCACTTGAGCCGCAAGTTGCTGGGCAGTCTGCACTGCAATTGCACAAGGACTCGCTAATATTTGTTCAGCTAAAAAACCCGCTGCAAACGCATCTCCAGCCGCGGTAGTATCAATTACCTTCGCGACTGCGGTTACTGGGTAGTAATTAATTGTTTGTTGCTGTAACACAATGGTGTCATCCAGTCCTTGCTTAATCACTCGCAACGCTTGTGGGTATGCCCGATAAAAGTCGACCAACTGCTGTTGTTCACAATCACCAAACACACCAAAGTGATCGTCGTTGGTAACAAAAATGATATCTGCAACTAAAAAGGCTTGGCGAAACCAATAGTGTGCTTGCATATTACTTTGCCAAAGCACTTGGCGATAATTACTATCAAAAATAACGATGCCACCAGCTTGCTTAAACTGTGCAATAGCAGTCATTAATAGCTGTTTAGTTGGGTCATCATAAATTGCTAAACTTATAGCTGAAAAATAAAGGTAATCAAACTGTTGCTGCTGCAATGCAGTTAAGAATTGATGTTGAGTATCAAGCTTAAAATACTCTCTGGCAGCGCTATTTTTTCGATCATAATGAAAAACTCGCTCGCCATTAGCATCAAGCGTAATACCATAAGCGCCTAAAGTATGATTTGTTGCATATTGTAAAAAATCGAGTTTAAGCGCTTGCTGCTGCCACCTAGCCTTAGCTTGCTTACTTAGTTCGTCGCTACCAATGGCAGATATAAAATAAACATGCACCTGTTCTCCCATAAGACGTTTAAAGTAAACTGCCGTATTGTAGGTGTCCCCCCCCAAATTAAGCTCTTGATTTGTAGATAGTTCATGCATCGCTTCACCAAAAAATGCAATCTTAATCATGTTGCATTTCCTCGCGTTGAGCTTTTAAAATAGCTAATGCTTGTGCAGATGTGCACACTTGAACTGGGGTAAACAAAGTTACCATAGCAGCTAATAAAGCGGAGCCTAAAGTGGCCGGAATAATTGGGTTACTCCAATAAGCCAGCCAATTTGGCGTTAAAATAATCGCCAACGAAACCAACAGCGAAACCAATAAAGCAGTAATGGCCCCCTGCCAATTAAAGCGTGGCCAAAAATGACCAAATAACACGCATACACATAGACCCGACATTAAAGTGGCGATCATATTTGTAATGTAACCAATCACATCGTTAGTTAATAACGCCAATAATAACGCAATGCCTATCGTCATCACTAAGCCCATCCGCGAAAGTAATACAACATCTTTAGCGTGGGGCATTCGTTTGAATACTAAACTATACAGATCACGTATTAATACACTCACAGCTGCAATCGCATCTGAGCTAGCACTGGAAATCGTGGCTGAAAGGCCAGCAATAATAACCAGCGCTGCCAAGCCAAAAGGTAATAATTCAAACGCCATAAAAGGGAAAGAAAATGCACTGTTCTCTAAAGCAGGATTCAGTGCATAAGCTGCCATACCGATAATGGCAGGTACTATGGCAAATACTAAATACAAGCCACCCGATAAATAAAACGATTGACGAATACTTTTAACATGCTTGCCAGAATAAATACGTTGGCGAAATGATGGCGCAACCAAGACGCCTATTAACACCGCGAAAAATAATGATAAGCCATGCACTGCACCTATTTTATCCAATGATAAAAAGCTTTGGTTAAGCGCAGGTTGCGCATTGGCCATATCAGCCAAGCCACCCACTTCATAAAGAGCGACCCCAGCCATCAAGAAAAAGCCAACAAATAACACCAATGCTTGAATAGAGTCGGTCCATACCACAGCAACATAACCGCCAATCACCACGTAAATACTAAAGCCCAGTGCAATAATAAGTTTTGCCGAAAATGGCGATAACCCAGTAAGCCATGCTAAATACATACCACCGCCCAGAATATGCGCTCCTAACCAACCAATACTGGCGACAAAAATAAATATTGCGATGGTATTCTTAACGAGTGGATGTGCTCCCACATAGTATGATACTTCTTCACTCATAGTCATGAATTGGTGTTCACGCACTGGCGCAAATAATTTTGCTAATAATAAAATTCCCGCAGCACCACCAAGGCCATAGATCATCCCAGCCCAGCCATTTAAATAAGCAAATCCCACAGCCCCCATTGATGATCCTGTTCCTACCATAGTGGCAACTGTAGTACCTAACGTAAGAAAAAACGGTAAATTACGTCCCCCCAGTAAAAAGTCATCGCCACCTTTAGAATTTCGGCTTACCCACCAACCAAACCAAATCATAAATCCTAAGTAGCCTAAAAAGGCCATTAATAATTGCCACTTCATAAGACACCCTGCTCCACCAATCCACGCTGCGCTTTGTAACAGCACTTCTAATTATTAATTACGTGGTTGATGTTAGTTATTATTCTGACCTAAGAGCGGTTATTATTTTGTGTGCTCTTAGGTGTAAATGTCAGCGCTGTCATTCAGCTACTGACAAAATCTTAAGGCGCCTTATAACAGGTAACATCCACCTCAACTTTACAATCGACGACTAAATCCGCGACCGCACAAATACGTGCCGGTGGATTAGCGCCAAAATACTCTTTAAACACTTTATTAAACGACTGAAAGTAACGAGAATCAGTTAAAATAACAGTAACATGCACCACATCTTTGAGCTCATAACCGGCCTCTTTCATAATCTCGAGGCAATTTTCAATCGCCAGTGTTGATTGCTCAATAATCCCCCCTTCAACCACTTCTCCATCTTTCATTGGGGTTTGTCCAGATACCATCAGCCAACCACCCGCTTCTACTGCGCGTGCAAACGGTAAGTGCTGACCACCGGTACCTTTACCGCCTTCAATACCAATTCGTCTAATCATCTTTACTTGCTCCTAGGGATGTTAAAAATTTACCTGAATATGCAGGTAGAATATGTTTATCTATAAGGGTTGCTTGGCCATTGGTCCAGACACGATGAATTCCTGAAGCCGCCAGCTCTGGATCAACAAATGTTGCGTTATCAATAATCTCATTGGCATCAAATAACACCAAATCGGCAAAGTTGCCTACTTTGATCACTCCACGATTTGCCAACCGATAGTTAGCCGCGCTTAAGCCTGTCATTTTATGAATCGCAGTTGCTAATGAAAAAATTCCTTGTTCACGGCTGTAATGACCCAGCACTCGGGGAAATGAGCCCCATAACCGAGGGTGTGGGTGTGGATCGCACGGTAAACCATCTGAACCAATCATGGTTTTATCAAACGCTAAAATAGTGTTTACATCGTCTTCATTTAACCCATGGTACACAGCACCAGCTGGCTGCAGTTTTTCAGCAGCATCCAGCAAACTGACGTCCCATTGTTTAGCAATATCAGCAAGTAATTGCTCGGCCATTGCAGGGTGGGCATCAGACCAAGTGATAAAAATATCGAAGTCGTCAGTCACTTGGTTCAAATCTAAAGTACTGGAGCTGGCCGCATACGGGTATGCGTCGCAACTACATTTTGAGTGCTCGCCTTGTGCTGCAAATTTTGCTAACAGCTCTGGGGCGCGTCCCCAGTTATTTTTACCTGCACACTTCAAGTGGGAAATAATCACTTTAATGCCAAACTTTTGCTCCATAGCAAACGCTTCATCCATCGCCTCAAGCACGGCATCAAACTCGGTGCGTAAATGGGTGGTATATAAAGCATCATGCTTTTGTAAGATAGCGCCAAATGCCTGTACCTCTTGTTCAGGTGCACACTGTGCATTGCGATAGGCAAGCCCAGTGCTCAAACCGAGGGCACCTTGGGTTATGGCTTCATCCAATTGCAATTGCATCGCGGCAATTTCGTCAAGCGTCGCTGGACGTAATAAGTCATCCATCACGTTATTGCGCAATGTGGTATGCCCTACCAATGCTGCAACATTCACATTGGCTTTTTGTACATTAAATGCATCGATATAATCGCGCATCTGTGCAAAAGTAAACTCTGCTTTTTCACCCAGCAGATTCATTGGATCCGGCGCATCTACAGTTAGTTTTGCCGGCGCCGCGCTGATCCCACAATTACCGGTGATCACCGTTGTCACCCCTTGACTTATTTTCGCTGCCATCGCTGGGTTTCTTAACAACTCAAGATCATCATGGGTGTGTACATCGATAAACCCCGGGGCTAGGCATAATCCATTGGCCATTATTGTGTGTGTTGCCTGCCACTGTGATAACTCGCCGAGTGCGACAATATGTTCACCTTTAATTGCGACATCCATGTACTGAGGCGCATTGCCTAAACCATCAAATACTTTTGCTTGATAAATGATTGTGTCTGCTGATTGCGAGATATCGTGCCGCATCATTAATCTCCTAGTGGTGCTCTGTCTGGTCCTTGACGATACTCATCTAACTCATGTTTGATGCGACGAAGTTTTTCGCGAGATTTTTTCTGCGTTAAAATAGCCACTTCACTTGCCAATATGTCTACTGCAGCAAGCATCGCGTAACGGCCTGTACTGGGCGTAAAAATGTAATCTGATTCGTTAGTTTTAATTGGTAAGTGAATCGTTGCGATATCAGCAAGCGCACTCTCTGGGCAAACCGCAATCACTTTAGCGCCATAATCTTTGGCAATATTTGCCGCATCAATTAAGTCATTTGCTAAGCCTGTAAGCGATAACACCACCACCACATCACTGATATCAACACTGGCGGCAGTCATTCTCATCATCACCGGATCACTGTAAGCGTTACTGAGTACATCCAGTCGAAACAAGCGGTTATGGCATTCTTGTGCAACTACAGAGCTACCCCCACCAACGCCAAAAATTAACGTATGACGGCTTTCAGCAATACAGCGAGCTGCTTCTTCAATCTGCGACTGTTCAATTAATCCGGCATTAATATCGAGAATATCGTGTATTGCTTTGTATATAGCTGGAATATCTTCACGTACAGAGGCATTTTCACTAATAAAGCGCTCTCCTACTGCCAGTGATTGTGCAAGCTGTAGTTTCATATCACGCACATTATCGCAGCCCAGCGCTTTTGCTAGCCGAGTGATAGATGCGTGACTGACTTTTGCGCGCTGTGCTAAATCACTTATACTTGCCGATGCTGCATATTGCAGATCGGCTAAAATTAATTGTGCAACGAGTTGCTCTGATTGCCGTAAATGGCCTAAACGCTCTTTAATTCGTGAAACAATATCCAATTAACTACTCTCCTAAAAATACGTATCAAAGATACCAACAACGTTATAATTATCATCGATAACATTAATATAACGCCATTTATCAAATGTCAGGCAAGGATGTGAAGTCCCAAAGGCAATAATATCACCGACTTTTAAGTGGCTATTTTGATCAACACGCAGCATGGCATGCTGATCCATTATTTTTTCAACTTGCCAATCAGCACCTGCTTTAGTAACAACACCGTGTTGGTCAATATGTAAATTCGCAATAGGTAGCCCGGCATCAAATGCCACATCGCGCTTACCCATACCAATAATTGCTCGTCCCGGTTCTGGCAATGACTGTACATATGCCCAAACCTCTAAACATGATTGTAAATCGCTACCAATATTACACGCCAACGGATTACGCGCTAGAATCTGTTGCTGCGCATGGCCATAAATCCCTTGATCATGAGCGACATAACAGCCAGGGCGGATCACAGGCACCATGTTATCGAGCATGTTACTAGGTGCAAAAGCATCGCAGACTAAGTCGTACCACGCTGAGCCACCTGCGGTAATAATTACTTGTTCTGTGGCAAAAGCCTGCTGCTCAATCAACTCTTTACATGTTGTTACCGCATCCGCTAAAAATGCAGTCACTTCACTTTGTGTACTCAACACTCCTTCATACACTTCAATGCCCGCAAGCTGTAATGAAGAAAACTGCTTTATATGCGCAACCAATTGTTGGAGCTTTTGTTCATCAACTACACCACAACGTCCACCAGGCACACCTAACTCAATAAATAATTTAACTTGTATGCCTTGCTTACTAAAGAACTCGCCAAGGCTTGTTACATTGCTAACATCATCCACTAAACAATAAAAATCAACCTGATACTGTTTTAATAAATAGCTAAGCTGCTGCATGTTGGCTTTACCAACTAATTGGTTCGCCATGATAATGCGCTTGGCGCCAGCTTGTGCTGCTACCACTGCTTGTTGCACAGTTGCAATGGTGATCGCGTAAGCACCTGCATTTAATTGCTTTTTAAAAATATCCGGTGCCATGGTGGTTTTACCATGCGGTGAAAACTCCACCTGACTTTGTTTGGCGAACTCAGCCATCCATGCAATGTTATTATCTAAACGCGTTTGATAAATACACGCACAAGGAAGACTCACCTGCTGCTTAGCAACATTGCAATCACCTTGTATGATCGTTTCGCTGTTGCCTAAGCCTTTATTCATAGTATAAATTTTTGCGGCGCGTTTCATGGCTAACTTTTCCATAAATAAAACTCTTATTTTAAATCATTACCTTAGATAGCAACGTTGGATTAAAAATCAAAAAATTATCAAATGTTAATGTAATTGTTATTGCATTTTGTTTGAAAGTGATGTTAATTAATAACAAGCAAGTAGTCAACACCTGTTACAAATTAACAGGAAATAATAATTAACTTTTAAATCTACAGGATGAGGTATATCAGCATGAGCATTAAAAACCGTCACCAACCCACTTTAAATAGGAGCCTAATAGCAAAAACCGTCGCCGCTATTGTATGTGGCTATACCAGCTTTGGCGTTTTTGCCGCAGACCAAGCACAGACAGCAAATGACGACATAGAAACTATTGAAGTGCGCGGTATTGCCGCCAGTAACAAACAAGATATTAACAACAAACGCTTTAGTACTGGAGTAATGGATTCTATTACCGCGGAAGATATTGGTAAATTGCCTGATGTAACCATTGCCGATACGCTGCAACGTATCCCTGGCATACAAATTCGCCGCTCTGCGGGTGAGGGCTCAACCATTAACGTTCGCGGTATGCCGCAAGTAACCACTTTGCTCAATGGCGAACAATTCTTAAGTGCAGGTTCAATTACAACATTACAACCAGACTTCACTGATGTCCCAGCGGCGCTGCTATCAGGGATTGATGTGCTTAAATCACCTCAAGCCGACACCTTGGCCGGTGGCATTTCAGGTACTTTAGATTTAAAAACACGTAGACCATTTGATCTTGACCAAGGCACAACCTTCTCACTCACAGGAGAAGCAACCCGTGGTAGTTTATCAGAGCAAACCGACCCTAAACTGGTAGCCTTTGCCGGATATAACAATGACAAATTTGGCATTATTGTTACTGCCGCTTATGACGAAAGCACCTTAGCGAATTACCGTAATGGCACAATTTTAACCTCTTCAGAAGTGCAAAATGAAACCGACCGCGATTTTAACGGTGATGGCGATTTTAACGACAGCTTTTACAGCCAACGTTTTTATGGCGTGATGGACCGAGAAACAGAGCGTGATCGCCTTGGCCTAAACACTACCATTCAATATCAAATTGCCGACACACTAACTTTTACTGGTGACTTGTTTTATACAAAAATGGATGACGCCGATCGTAAGCAAGGGGTGATGGTTGATAATGCCCGTGGTTCTATTTGGGCGTATTCTGATAACTTTATTCCTCGCTTAGATAATGATCGGGGCGGACAAATATACACAGTCAACGATGCTAACTTAAAAGTTCGTCGGGTTAGCGCCTACTCTGAAAGTTTAACTAACGACCGTGAATCAACCAATGCTAGCTTTTTATTCGAATACCAAGGTGATGGCCCACTCTCTGGTGAATTTAGGTATATTCATGGCTCTGCAGAGCGAAGCCATACTGAAAATGTGGCCCACGGCTTTTTAACCTCAGGCGCACAACATGGTTTATTAAAAAATCATGGTGATGGTATTACGCCAGTTAACCCCAATGGCTATGGCCCAGAAGAAGTTGATGTGAGCTTTTCTCGCAGCGGCGAATATTTAACCCTTGGTTTTGCAGAAGGCTTTGGTAATGATATAAGCCAATATAATCTCGTTTCAACCTACTCTGAAAATAACTTTGAAGAACAAGCCACACTTGATGTTGCCCGTATTGATGGCCATTATGCCTTTGAGACAGATCACCTACAGAATCTTGATTTTGGTCTGCGGGCATCAAAACGAGACGTAGAGCGCGAAACCTATATTCTCGTTGCACCATTTACCACCGGCAATATTAGTGCCGATGTGATGTGGAAAGATTCCGGCGCATCATTAGGTGATACCAATGGCGACGGTGAAAATAGCGTAGCAGGTGGTGATTTAACCATAGGGAAAACCAACTTCTTTAGTGATATGCCCGATGGTTGGGTCAACCAAGTCAATGGTTTAGGGCCAGGTGGCGCTGGGCATAGTTTTTACTTAATCGATCCTAAAGTAATGGACGATCCAATGGCATTTCAAAATGCAATTTACCCGGGTAACAAACGATTAGCTAATCCGTCACGTACTTACCAAGTAAAAGAACAAACTCAAACAGCTTACTTTAAAGCAAACTTTGCTGGTGAATTGGGTGATTTGAGCTATACCGCAAATATCGGCGCACAATATATTAAAACCGAACTCGACATGCTGCAAAATCAACTAGGCTCTGCGCGTCCTTGTTCGTTGTGTACTGCCAGTGAGAAAACCGGTGAAAAATGGTTAAACAGAGATTACTCAGATTTTTTACCATCAATGAACTTTAATTTAAACCTAACCGAAGATGTGATCCTACGTGCAGGTTACGGTAAAACAATGACCACGCTCGATATTGGAAAGCTTGCTGGTGGTATAAGTGTTGGTCGTACCCGAGCCGGAGATGTACTTGCCGCTGAGCTTGGAGTAAGCCCTGACTTATTAGTGGCAGTACAAGGTCGCCAAAATGGTAATCCTGATCTAGAACCATGGCGCGCAACTAACTATAACCTATCTGCTGAGTGGTATTTTAATGACAGCGGTTTATTAAGTATTTCAGCCTTTTTAATGGACATAGAGTCATTTGTTGAAAACGGTATTGTCATGCAAGGCTTGCCTGATATTGATGGCATTATTCGCCGTGAAGTACCTGTAACCACTGAAATAAATGGCCAAGGTGGTGACATAAAAGGTTTTGAAGTTGTTTATCAGCAAGCATTTGACTTTTTACCAGCGCCATTTGATGGCTTAGGCTCATCACTAAACTTTACTTATGCGCCAAGTGACAGCGCTAACGTTGATGTTTATGGCAAAAGTTTACCAATTCAAGATAACTCAGAAAAATCAGCCAATGCTGTACTTTGGTACGAAAAAGGCCCATTACAACTACGTCTTGCAGCTAACTACCGTAGTGATCGCTTAGACAGCTTAAGCTCGCCAATGGGCGAAGGGGTAATGCCATTTTGGACCGATAGCACTTTGTACTTTGATATGTATGCCGGCTATGAATTTGCTGAAGATATGAGCATTTATACCTCAGTGAGCAATCTAACCGAAGAAAAAGAAGATATTTACGCACAGTGGTCTGATCATGTAATCACCCAAAATATCTTTGAGCGTCGTATTACGTTTGGTATTCGTACCCGTTTTTAACGCTTAACAACACATTTGGCACACTTCTGCCCAGGAGATAAAAAGACTTAGCATTATTTAAATAAGCTTTTTTGCCAAATAGCAAACCAGTACAGCTAATTAAGCTGTACTGGTTTTTATACCTAAGTGGATTCATCTAGGCTGATTGCCGATAGTGATCAACAGCAAAACTAAATAAAACTTTGATCATAAAAAATAGACTCACCATCAAAAACCACGTTGGCAGCGATAAGTAAATCAACAAAAAGATGCCATAACACATTAAGTTTGCAGCAATAAAACCCTGGATTGATTTACCATGTAACGCATTAACAACAGATGCTGCCACTATCGTATATGCCCACATAAGCAGTGCAGTATCTAGTGGCTGTGAAAGTAACCACGCAATCACTATTATATGAACGTGAATGGCAATAAAAATCAGCCTATTTTTAGGACGCTTTGTGTAAAACTCATTGGTACCAAGAGTGAAATTAGCAATACATCCTGCTAATACGTCAGCAATTAATATAAAAGCTAAGATTGCTCGCCAATTATCGAGTTTAATCTCCGCAACCGAATAAATAACCCAACTGCCGACTAAAGCAAACAAAATAGTACCGGTGATCTCTAAAATCGATTGTTTTTCGCCAAACACTTCATGCAAAAATTCAGGGGTTTTAAAATACTTCATTGTTAAACATTTCCTTATTTAAATTAAATTTTTGAACAACGACTTTCCATGTTTTTAACTATGCAAGTAGGCGACAAGATAAGCACCACTAGCAGCCAACGAAATAACATTATCTATATAGACACGGCATTAATTAAAAAAACACCGTAAAGGTAGCAGGATATGCTCAGGGATCTGATCAGAAATCACATACTTTTTTGCATCAACTGTGACTTCAAATAAAAGATACTCTGAATTTCTGCCAATATAACGCTCACCTATATTTGGCGTTATCTTATATATATTTCCGGTAAGAGTAAGCTGACTAGAGGCTGATATCTTTTCAAACCCGCCGAAAGGGCTGAGATGACCCTCTACGTTGTGATCTTTTAAGTAGTCGTTTCGAGGATGGCCAAACCATATAGGTTCGACACGAATTTCACTACTTTGAAATAATTTATTTGCTTGATAATGAATGGGCTCAAAGCACTGCTTCTCTATTTTAATATCACTGCAACCACTGATAAATATCACGGCAAGTATTGTAGTATACTCAATGTATTGCATATCAACGTATTCCTTTACATACAATTGGAGTTAGCTATTGGCAGCACTGCAATACCAGCATTCTTTATAACTCACATTTGCGCTGACGCTGGAGCAAACATATATCAAGGATATCGTAACTGCCTGCAACTTCCAGTGTAATTTGATGAATATTGACGCTTAAACATGACTTCATTAGCAAAGACAACAACTATGTCTTTTTAGTGTTCAGAATTACTTTTCTTAATTACGAGACTTAATAGCAGCCTAGATTACTATTAAGCCATTAATATCTAAGACATTATTTTAAATAGCAACTCTCTTACTGTGGCAGGTTCAAATGGCTTGTCACATATGGCGTCTACACCAGCTTGAGCAATATTAGCTAAATGAGTGTCGTTTGCCTCAGAACTCACCATCAAAATAGGAATATGCGAGTAAGCATTCGAGCTTCTTACGGTCTCCGTTAGCTCTTTACCATCCATTTCTGGCATATTGTAATCAGTAACAATTAAATCAAATGATTGACTATTAAGGTGGTCAATCGCTTGTTTGCCATTTTCGGCTTCTACAGGCGCCGGTATTCCCATTCCAGCCAAGACCCTAATAATATGCTTGCGTGCAAAACGACTGTCATCAACCACAAGTACACGCAATAGCGTTACATCAAAATGTTCTAATTCAACTTCTTCTTCAGTAATAATATCTAATGTTGCCTTTAACGCTCGCGTAATTGCCTCAGCACTAAACGGCTTTGGTAAAATAGCTAATACCCCGGACTGCCTTAACTGTTCAAGATAGGTTTTATTGCGCTCTGTCGATACCAACATAAAAGCTTGATGCTCAATACCTGGGGTTACTCTGATTTTTTGCAATAAAGAATCAGCGCTACCGTCAGAAAAATACATGCTGCTAATGACCAAATCCGGCTGATAATTCTCCAGCATTGTTAACGTTTGCGCTTGAGAAGTAGCAGTTTCTATTTGTGTAACACCGCATTGAGTAAGTGACTTTATAATAAGCTTTTGCTGAACATCTGATGGCTCTACTAATAATATTGATAAATTGGCTATTGCTGTTAAGTCTTTCATTTACATCTCTTCAGTATTGCTATGTTTAATTAGTAACGGTTATTTTTGTAAAAATCAAAAATACAGTCATCGTGATTATGCTTTTTATGATCTTTTTTTGCTAAATAAAGCGCGTATCAAGCTCGCGTTTAGTTACGTTGAATATAGTCTAATGCCGTCATTTTATGATAATTAACATTACGATGCATAACATGCGCAGGTTCTGGATCAACAATTTCGATTGGGATATCGTAACTGCGTGCCACTTCTAGCGCCATTTGAGTAATATTAACGCTAAACGAAGTGCCAATAAAAACGATTTTATCGGCATCAAGCATCCGCTGTTGTGCTTCGCTAATACGATAAAGCTCAGTGTAATATTCATCAAATAACAACACAAAAGGCTTTAAAGATTGATCCAGCACAGGCTGCTGGTTTTCGATGTTAAACAGCTCAAGTAGTGACTCATGTAAGCGGCTTTCGTCTACATTATTCCACGGTGTCGCATGCGCTTTCACATCATCGCCTTGCTCATGAAACAAAGTCATTTGATCAAGCCGACCATGAATGGCGATATAGTTTTTATTGCCTGCTTTGCCATCTAGCCCGTCAATATTTTGTGTGATCAGGTTTTTATCGCTCAACCATTGATGAACTTCGTTAGGACCATGGTTACGGTAGGTGGCAAAGCGATGATAATACCAAGCTAAAAACTCACGCGGGTTGTTTACATACATAGCACGTGTAGCCATTTCCATTGGCGTATAGTTTTTACTACCAATAGTCCAAAACCCATCTTCACCTCGAAAGGTAGGAATACCGCTGGCGGCACTCACACCGGCTCCTGTTATATATAATGTATTCATAGCGTTCCCAATAAGCGCTAAACACACGTTTTATTTTTGCCTTGCTCCTTTGCTTGATAAAGCAATTCATCAGCTTTGTGCATCGCTTTATCAATAGACACATCCGCGGTTAATTTACTGATCCCCATACTCACTGTAACAGCCAGCTGGTTTACACCAATATCTAAACGATTTTGTGATAAAGCATGATGAATATCGTTGGCAAATTGTGTCGCTTGTTGTTTATTTTTATGACGTAGAAAAAATAAAAACTCTTCACCGCCCCAGCGCGCCACCATATCATTTTCACTTAACTGAGCAACAAATAATTCAGCAAGGTGTTTTAGCACTTCATCGCCAACTGAGTGACCATATTGATCATTAATATCCTTAAAATTATCTACATCCGCAATAATGATACTCGCCGATTGCTGCTGTGCTTCAAATTGCTCGAGCTCTTCCATAGCATAACGTCGATTGGGTAGGTTTGTTAAAGGGTCACGAGTCGCTAAATATTCATTTTTTTGAACAAGTTCAATCAAACGATGGCTGTACATTTGCCGAAAATATTCATAAAAGCCACTCAACAGAGCAACAATAATAAAAGAAGCAATAATGCGAATTGGAAAATAAACCGAGTAGCCGCTGTAAAATTTAAAGTAGCTCGATAAATAAAAGGCGCCAGTTACGCAAATTACAAAAATAATTAAATCAATGATTCCCCGTTTAAAACCACGCACAAAAAAAGTAACCGGAGATACAATAAAAATCCAAATCGGCCCAGTGCCATGGCTCCCACCTGTAAGTACTAAATAAATCATTAAAGCATATAAAGTATACAGAACAATTAAAGAGGAAATCTCAACTCTATCGCCAAGAAAAAAAGAGGAAGCAAATAAAGCCGATGAGCCTAATAAAGGATAAGCCAAAATAGGTTGATTATTAAACAAAGCTATCATCGCCATACAAAGCGTTGTTACCGTACCTATTGCGGCGAATAACCTAATAATAAGTTTTCGCTCGGCCATATCGGAATAGCTAATCATCAATACAATGCATCACTTATCAATAGTAAAGGCAATCTTTGCATACAAAAGCTGATTGTAAGATTGCACTAAAATTAAAATAATTAATCAGTTACCAGTTCAAATATAGTCTAGACATAAGATCATTGTAAAAGTGAAAGTAGGAAATAATTACTAAAAGTCAACTTATACACGGATAACATCTTCGTATTACTAAGCTGAGCAAATAGGTTTTTGCACCTCATTGCATAAAAAATTCGCCTGCTCATTAACAATAATCTTCAGTCTTATCTAAGTTGCAACAGACTCGGTAAGACTGGAAATATTGCTAAAGCAGAGGATAAAAGCGGCCTCAAAAGTATCATTTAATAATTATATTTTGTTTTTTATAAGCCTAGCGAGAAAACCTTAAAAACATATGGTCAGAGCATTTATTGATTTTTTACCGTAGCGATTGCAGCATGATATTACCGATCAGTTGATAAATTAAAGCTGTAGTATTCCCATACTACCCTTACTTACTGTGAGCATGTTTAACTGGACAAGCAGTAAATACATTAACAAATCGTAAGGAGCAGCAAATGGCTAAAGTACTAATGATCACTGGTGACTTTGTAGAAGACTATGAAAATATGGTGCCGTTTCAGGCATTACTGGCAATGGGCCACGATGTGGATGCAGTCTGCCCAGATAAAAAAGCAGGCGATATGATTGCCACCTCTATTCATGATTTTGAAGGGGATCAAACCTACAGCGAAAAGCGCGGTCATAACTTTGCGCTCAACGCGACATTTGCCAACATTAATGCCGCTGATTACGATGCGCTTTACTTACCAGGAGGACGTGCACCTGAATATCTACGTTTGAATGCTAAAGTAATTGAGATCATTAAGTATTTTGCAAATAACAATAAACCTATCGCTTCGGTGTGTCATGGCGCGCAATTACTCACCGCCGCAGGTGTTATTAAAGGTAAAAAAATCTCTGCTTACCCAGCTTGCCAACCAGAAGTGAAAATGGCCGGTGCCGAGTACGTTGAGTTACCAATGGATGGTGCAATTACCGATGGTAATTTAGTTTCAGCACCAGCTTGGCCTGCGCATCCGGCTATGTTAAAACAGTTTGTCGCTTTGTTTTAACTAAAATTACAGGGAAAGGTCATGTGCCAATTATTTATAAATGCTCACAGTGAATTATGGAGTAATAAAACGAAGTCTTTACGTATTGATGGTGTCGTCACTTCAATTCGGTTAGAGCAGTTTTTTTGGCACACTTTAGAAGAAATTGCCGCACGCGATAACATGAGTATTAATCAGATGATTTGTAAACTGTATCGCGAATCCCTGCAAGCAAAACATGACGTGAGCAATTTCACCTCTTTTTTAAGAGTTTGTTGCTCACGTTATCTCGCGCTGATCGCCAATGGCGAGATCTGTCGTGATCTTAGCCAACCATTGGCGAGTGTTGATGTACAGCAAGTGCTCAACCGTGAGCAAAGCCGGTACTTTTCAAATTAAAAGCTGTAATTAATCCCAGCATAATAACGGCGGCCTGAATAACTAGTATTAAGTAGCCGCGCATCGGTATCTTTACCCAAACGTGTTACCGACTCCGATTGCGTTAAGTTAATTACCGCTGCGGTAAAGCTTAAGTTATCGGTAACGTTATATGCTGCATTTACATCTACTTGCTGGTATGGATCTTGGTAGACATTTAAACCACTGTTAATACCAAGCACCGTTTCACCTCGTTTATTGTACGAAGCGCGAATATTAAAACTATCCCCTTCATAATAAATAGAGGTGTTATATTGATAGTCAGCACTGCCTATTAATGGTGACTCTGCTAACTTTTCACCTGCAACTGTTACATCGGCCTGATTGGTGTTGTTATACGTGTAGTTTGCGTAAATACCAAAGCCACTATCAAAGGCGTGTTGAATAAACACTTCCACCCCTTTTGATACCGCATCAGTACCATTACCTACGGTGCTATACGGGGAAATGCTAATAGTACCAGCATCAACAAGACCTGCTTGCCCTGCAAATTCACGCTGTGAATCAATCACCAGTGGCACGATAAAGTTATCGACCTGTTTATGAAATAACGCAACACCTAATGCAGAACCTGGCGCGTAGTAATACTCAAGAGATAAATCGGCTTGTACTGACTCAAACGCTTTTAAATTTTTATTACCACCACTGCCACTAAATCCGGGTTGTTCATTAAAAGCGGCGCGATCATCTGCCCATTCGTCCGACACATAAGTAATACGCTGTTGACTACCCAAATCGCCGTAATCGGGGCGCGACATCACTTTAGCAAGCGCACCACGGATCACCACATCATCACTGGCATCCCACGCAATATTTAAACTCGGCAATACGTGGGTGTCTGTTGTTTGCTGGGTGATCAACTGGTATTGCTCAACTAAACGATCATCACCGGTGATTTGCTCGCCCGTTTCGTCATCGGTTTCATCCAATAAAAAGGTATAGAGATCGGTTGAAGCACTGCGAGTCTTGGTTTGTACAACGCGCACACCAAAATTACCGCGTATATCACTGTATTCAAAATCACCTTGTAAATAAAACGCACTGATCTGCTCGGCAATATCATAGACAAAGTTATCTTCTATTCGAGTATACGGCACATAGTTGCTGTAAATATAATCGCGATATTTATGCCAATTAATAGTTGGCATTAAATTGATATTAAAGCCACCAGCAATATTGCTTTCACCTTCCACATTAAACACATCTTGTGCCTGTGGCATACCATTATTCCATTGATAGCTATCAAATTGCGTGATACCCCCTGAGCTTGCCTCGCCTGCGGCAATATCAAAACTCGGATCAAGGAAAAAGTTGTTGCCCGTTTCGCGATGCAGTGATGCATCACGGTATTTTGCACCAGTGCGAATGGTGGTCAATATGCCCCAATCAACATAAAAATCAACGTCGCCTTGGTAGTACTTTTCTTCTAAGGTGCTACGTACAAAACTTGAGTTCGATGATCCTGCATCACGACCTCCGCCAACACCTGCGAGTAAGTTATTGAGTGTATTTGGGTCTATCAGCATCGAAATACGGTCATCACTGATTGACCAAGCGGCACTTTGCGAGGCGTTCTCAATATTACTTTGCCCCTCACCCGCGTTTGAGCTTTTATACGCTGCTTGCCAACTTTCTTTTGGCCCGCCTTTAGCTTTAGTTTTACCGACGACAAAGCGTGCTGTAAAGTTGTCGCCTTCGTAGCTTAAGTTAAAATCAAAAGTATCAGAGGTTGACTCTTCATCCACATAACTGCCGCGCAACCACGGCAATTGCATATCTTTTTCAACGCCACTGGCCATGGCACTATAGTCCATGCCATTGACAATTGTGCCACTTTCATCAAGTGTAATACCTGTTAAAAAGTCAGGATTTAACGCCCATTCCGGCATATCAACGACCGAGTCGCTGCGTTGTTGCTTTAAACTAAAACCAAAGTAATTAAAACCTAGTTCAATGCGATTAGTTGGTCGCCACTGAGTCGAAAACTGCACGCCTTCACGTTCACGTTTTTCATTCACAACAGAGCTGCGCACCACCTGCGGAAACCACATATTCTCATAACGTTGCCCGTTGGCATCAGTCACTACGCCCCAGTCATTACTGTTATCAACCTCGTTACCATTTATATCAACGGCTTGCTGACCTGTGTAACGCCAAACATTGGCATCTGTGCCACCAGAGAGCGTACGGTTGGTGCGTTCTTGACGGGTATAGCCAAGTAAAAAACCAAAGCTATCGCTATCGTTTTTCCATGAATACAAACCAGTAAACTGAGGTTCATAATCTTCCGTTACATCTGCATAAGTACTTTCAACATTAAAAACGCCCGAATTAGCATCCATATCCAATGGTTTGCGGCTATGCATTAACACTGTACCACCGACGCCACCTTCATCTAGTCGCGCTTCAGGTGATTTGAATACTTCAACGCTTGCGATCATCGCTGATGGGAGTAAAGCATAATCAAATGAACGAGATGGCTCCCCTGGTGAGGAGGCAATAAAATTACCATTTAACTGCGTGTAAGTAAGATCAGACGATAAACCACGAATACTCACCGTTGATCCTTCACCGCCTTCACGTTCAATCACTACACCCGGCACACGGGCTAATGAATCAGCCACATTTTTATCAGGGAACTTACCAATGTCTTCAGCGGTAATGGCATCAACCACAGAACTCGATAAACGCTTCACCGCTAAGTTTTCAGCCATGCTAGAGCGAATACCTCGCACCTCAATCACTTCCATATCTTTTTCTGTTTGAGTGCCTGTTAATTGCTCGGCAGCCGCCGCATTCATAGCACTAAAAACCGATAAACTAATAACTGAAAAACGCAGCGATGCTGCTAAAGGCGAGTAACACGTTGAGGTTGACATTGAATGTACGAGTCCATTACTGGTTAACAATTGTAAAGGCGGCAATTGTACACAGCCAGACTTAATGGATTGTTAACCACAACTTACAAGTAACTGAATAAGCAAACAAATAACCACCTCATAAGTAGCCTTCCTCGTACCTAAATAACAGAGCTCGATAGGTTAATTACTCAAACCTTGCATCCATAACGTTACTAACTGCTGGGCAGAGATACCTAGCGCTGTTGTCTCATTAGTGTCAGCTGCTGTAGTGAAAATTTTCTGCGCAACTTGCCGACCAACAAGTTGAGAGGCTGAGGTTTTATCTATGCGTTGTTGATAAAAAGCCTTTAAGGCGTGCTCTAAATCATCATACTTTTCTAACACCCGTACAAGATGCCAAGCATCTTCTAGCGCCTGACATGCCCCCTGCCCTGAAGTAGGTAAAGGAGCATGAGCCGCATCTCCCATAATCAGTACGTTACCTTGATGCCAATATGGCAAACGGTCAATATCGTGCACAAATATTCGTTTCAGTGAGTTTTCATCATAAGACTTAAGCACCTGCTGTACTGCATCTGGCCAAGTTAAAAAGCGTTGGTGCATTTCTTCATACCAAGCAGATAGCGGCCGCGCTTTATCAATATTTGCACTCCAACCCGCAGCCCAATAACAAAGGTCTGCTTTAACAGGCACAATACCAAAGCGCTCGCCACGGCCGCGAAAATCATGGATCACATTATCTAAAGTGCCCAGTTTTAACTGGCTAATAGCAATAATATTAATAAACCCCTGATACTGAGGAGTGATTTTTTCAGCATATAAGAATTGCCTTACCACCGAGTTCATCCGCCCATCAGCGCCCACAACTAAATCAAAATCTTGTTTTAGTTGAGCAATCTCTGATAGGGTTATTGCACTGTTAAAATGTATGTTTACCCCTAAATCAGCTAATGTGCGGCCCAGCACACTCATAAGATCACGGCGCAATATACTGATACTAGAAAAACCACTGAGTGTATTTACTTTTGCAATATCAAATTCACTTTGCACCGTGCCATGCTGATCACACAGACGCATAAACAAAGGCATACCGCCCAGCGCTTGGATCTGTTTATCCAAACCCATTTGCTGTAACACAAACATTGCATTCGGCCATAACGTTACCCCAGCACCAATAGAGGAAATCTCACTATCGCGCTCAAATATGCTCACCTGATAACCTTTTCGTGCTGCAAGAATGGCAAGCGCTATCCCCCCGATGCCCGCACCCACAATGGCAATTCGCTTGCTGTTCATATTCTTTACCTCAATAATTAACTGAATAACCATTATCACAAAGTCATTTTTTAAGATAAATTAGTAATAATTGCGTTATTAATCCCATATTTTGAGTTAATTAATGATTGATAAAATCGAACTTCAGTGGTTACTCAGCTTTCAGTGCGTATATGAACAACTGAGCTTTAAACTCGCAGCCGAACAACTGCAATTGCCTACATCTAATGTTAGCCGCCATGTCGCGTTATTAGAGAAGCAACTTAATTTAAGATTATTACAACGTACCACCCGAAAAATGATTGCAACGGCTGCAGGAAAACAACTTTATCAATCTATCACCCCACTGATACAAGCAATGAATGACTCGCTAGAAGAGGTGTCTTTATATGGTGAATCCCTCACAGGGCACCTTAAAATCATCATGCCTGATCTGCCTTTTTTAGCCGAACTAAGTGCAGAGTTTTGCTCTGTGCATCCACAGATACAACTAAGTTGCGATACACAATTAAATCCAACCGAAGGCTTGTTAGAGGGGTTTGATTTGGTGCTACGCTTTGGCCGTGGGCCATTGGACGATTCAGGTTGGGTTGCTAAAGAACTGCTGCGCTGGCCCAGTTGCATTGTTGGCGCGCCACAACTGATCAACAATGCGCCACCACCTCGCTCGCTAGATGAGTTAAGTAAAGTTCCTTGCATTACTAGCTTATCAGTACTGCAAGGTATGCCTTGGCGTTTTAAACAACAACAAGCAGTGCAAGTAAAATCTAATTTTAAAGTAAACAGTGGCAACATGGCCAAAGCCGCTGCACTAAAAGGACTCGGCTATGCCATTTTACCCACTCATGCATGCCAAGAAGATATAGACAACGGCTCATTGATCAATATTAAACTCGACCATGAACCAGAAGATCTGGTGTTATACGCATTTTATGCAGGCAGGAAATACCCGCTAGAAAAGGTAAAAGTATTTTTAGAATTCTTAAAGTCTAAATGCGCTACAATTCAGTAGGGGATCAATGCAGTTAGATGTATATGGTTAAAAGAGAAAGGTAAGAGTTAACCAGCTAAATTTTGCAGACACTGTCTGCAAAATTTAAAAACTGCCATAAACGTATCTATAAAGCGTTTAAATTTTTCGGTAATAATGGGCAGTGCTTTTTAACCCGTCAACCTCACATACTTCTCCGCCAGTTCATCTATACTTTCACGATGATTCGGATCGGGCTTTATACAATCTATCGGGCATACGCTCACGCAGGTCGGCTTGTCGTAGTGGCCTACGCATTCGGTACACTTTGCAGGGTCGATTTGGTAGATTTTAGCGCCCATATAAATTGCTTCATTTGGGCACTCTGGATCGCACATGTCACAGTTAATGCATTTGCTGTTTATTAGTAATGCCACTATCTAACCTCATTAACTAGCGCGTATTTCTAGCATAAAATTACAACTGTGAATTATGCATTTTATCCTCTATTGCTTTGTTGATCTTAATCAATGAAATACGCCGTAAGAATTTATTTAGATAGGTTCGAACAAAGCAAAAGTTCATTCTCAACGCTCACCAAGACTCAATACACGACTGAGAAACTTGAATGGAATCAGCTTAAACTGCTATTTTTCTATGCAGCACATAACACCACATAAATTTGCATTTGTGTGGTGTTATCAGTAATGCTAAAACTAGTTAGTTACTCGAGTGTAACTAACATTTGTCATTGTTACTTTAGACGTAGTAATTCCCAAGTCTTCAAAACACTCTTTGAATGAGTTTGAGTTACCTGATTCACCACAATCATCTAATGTAGATGTATCTTGTGATTGCAAATAATTACCAAACTTAAAGTATGATGCCGAATCATCTTCAACAGGAATACCAAAACTTGAACCTAATGCAGATACGTCTACGTCTCCGTAATTATTAACAACTCGTAGATTAAATGAACCACCACTAGTAATAGTACCTAGAGCATATTTTTCTTCGTTACCGTTGGTGTTGCGAAGACGGACATATACATCAAAAATGCCATTGCCAGCAACACTGTCATCAAAGCCTGACTCAGCAGAATCTGACACATATACTTTCATAATAGTGCCCGTGTCACTTGCATGGTGTTGAGCAATAATTGTTTTACCACCATTCGACATTTCAACCTTAACATTAGCTTCAAAGACTTCATAAGTATCAGTCATCGCTACTCGTAAGCTAGATTTGACTTTATATTCATGACGCCAACCATTACCATTTGGTGTGATGTGTTGAGCTTCAAGAGGTACAAATACAAGTGTGCTGTCATTAACTAATGGATTAGGATCATTACCTTCAAGATCAAAAATGCTACCACTGGTTATGCTACTAGGAATAGTTGTACCATCGCCACTACCACCGTCACCATTGCCCCCAGTTGAGCCTCCACTGCTGTCGGTTTTTACAAGAGAAAAATTATCAAAACGAACATCACTTGAGCTGTTATCGTGCTTTGCGAAAACTTGCAAAGAATCTGTATTTGCCGAAGTGAATGTTTTTGACACTTTGGTCCAAGACGAAACATTAAATTTTGTATTCTTAAATAACCCATTGAGATCATTAACACCAATTTGGCCTTTACCTAAAACATAAGCGCTTAAGGTATATTCGGTATTTCTTTCAATATCGACAAGCTGATGCACCCGTCCTGGGCTGCCTTGGATCTTTAAAGAGCTCGATCCTTGATAGGCGTCGCCTGAAATCGCGGCTGGATCAATTTCATTCCAATCGTTCCAGCCATTTTCAAAACCAGAGTTATAAATAGTTGCCGCTTGAGCTGCACTCGAACATGCAACCATTATTGATAGAATCAGTAGATTTTTTTTCTTAAACATTATCTTTATGTCTCCTAACTTATACTTTAGGAAACCTAACTGCTTGACTAAGCTTTAACCACTTAGTTCTAGGTAACGACTTCGCATAAGGGTTAATTGTGTGTAAACAACGGTAATAATAAAATTTATGAGCAAATCACCACAAACAATAAATCACCAAAAAACCAAACTGGATAACCAAAAGGTAATAAGAATGCATATTACCAGTTAATTTTTTGCAACACTAAGAAAATAATAAATAAGTATTGGCACCGTTTATATTAACTTTCGATAAAAAATAAATTTCAATAAAAATCAATAACAAATAAACCAAGCAAAAAAAGTACATTAATAGAATTAATCCAAAAGAACTAAAACCAGCACTTTATCACTATTAAAAATAAATGATTAATTCTTAAAATAAGTTGTAAAATGAATTACAAGCACGATAATAGCACGTTGAAAAATCAAAATTGGTAATAACAAAATACGAGTTGGACAACCAAAAAAGGTGTCATTAGAGCACTCTATCTAGAAATTAATATAAGTAGTGAGGACAGGAGAAAATAGGCTACGCCTTGATCGCATTTTGAGAGTGAGGGTGTAGATCACTGCTTAATGTCAATTGACGTAGTTAAAGCGAAATGTGTGTTAAATTCCTCAACCCATATGGGTTTTACTGGTCAACTTCAACCAGACACTTTATCTGAAAGCTTGCGCTTGGTTGTCACTTTATAAACCACTCATTGTTCATAAACTAAATTGAGCTGTGCCACTAGCCCCCTAGTTTATATAACCTCATTTTAAAACCTTCTTTGCATAAATTTTTACATAACTCACGGTAGCCTAAACTTTCTCTGCTGCGTTTAAACACCGCCCAGGTTTACGAGAAAGAAGTAACTCTTCTGCCGTTATAAGTTAGGCTATTTTCTTTGGCGCACTGATATTTTAATTCATTTTTTCGCAAGTAAGACGCTGCCCATTTTGATGATCTCTTTCTCCATTGTAAGATCATTGTTTTTCTCTCAGGCGCTTTAGTGCGGCTCACTCATCTTAAGTTAGCTAATTGCTCTTCAAGTTTAGCTTTCCAGCTGAAAATAGACTTGGTTTTTACCTAGTAAACTGCGGTCCCTGAAACTGAATCCCCCTGTGCTGTACCCAAGACAACTGCGACTTGTTTAAAATGCGAGTATAAGTTTTGTTTTTTCGTTTTCTTATTTAACATCTCACTATTGGAACATTGTCAATTCTTAAAGTGTACTACTCAATTAAACCAGTTCACGCAGAAACTAAAAACCTCACACAAAACATAAAAAGAATCAACACACTACTTTAAAGATTTCAATTAAAATCTTAAAACGCTCACAGCTAATGCATTTGCTATTTATCATCAAAGCCGCTTACTAACGTCATTATTTAAAGCGTATTGCGGGCATAAAGTTACGGTCAAGAATTATGCATTTATTATTTGTTGATCTCAATAAATGCTAAGGCCTTGTGTTAAATAAAAAACAAAAGCAAATTGACAAGGTAAAATAAGAAAGGTAACTTACCAATTAAGGTTGTTTTTTTACCAATTAATTTACCAATTAAGTGACGTGATTTTCTCTTTATCAGTCGCTTACTAATTTAACTCACTGAAATGCAATCGCAGTATATAAAAACGGGGAATGTAAAATGAAGAGGCGCAGACGTTTTTGGAACGTTGTTGATAAGTTAGAAGCCGCCATAGATCAAGGTATCTATAAGGTTGGTAGTCGCTTGCCTGCAGAACGAGAATTAGCAGAGACTCATCAAGTAAGCAGGCCAACAATTCGTGAAGCGATTATCGCTCTCGAAGTCAGGGGCCGTGTTGAAGTAAAAACGGGCTCAGGAGTTTTTGTTACTGATAGCAGCAATGTTACCGTAAGCGAGCAACCTATTAGCGCATTTGAATTAACACAAGCTAGAGCATTGGTTGAAGCAGAGGCAGCCGCATTAGCTGCGGCGACCATTCAAGATCACGAACTTGCAGCATTAAAGCAAAGCTTAGCTGACATGCAAATACCTGAACTTGCTATCGAGGCAGATCAACGTTTTCATGAAATAATTGCAAGATCAACGCGTAATAACGCCATTGTAATGTCTATCCAAAACTTGTGGAAGTTAAGGCGTAGTGAGCCGCAAATTATTGCTGCCTATGATGATGTATGTTCACAAAGCGACGAGCAACGTTTACAAGAGCACACGTCGATTTATGATGCTATTGCGAGTCATGATTCATCGGCGGCGCGTAAAGCGATGCACAATCACTTTAATCGTCTGATCAATGCGCTTTTCGCTGCCAGTGAGAAAAAAGCACTGGAAGAAATAAAGCGTAAAACCAATGAAACACGTGGGCTATACTCAATCTCACACTTAACGCAATAAAGTAATTTACCAATTCCCTTAAAGGCACATATCTGTGCCTTTATCTATTTACTGCATTCATATCGTTTTTATTCTGCACTACATTCAGTTACGTACTCTTTGGTTAAACTAAAAGCTGCTCGCTATTTAAACCGCCGTACGCTAGTAAAAACCCGCGTTACACTATTACTTACAATCATGCCTTGCCTAAATCGCTTTTATTTCCACAACGCTCGAATCGTGAGCTGGTTTGGTTATGTATGCAATTGGTTAAATAGTTGAAACTAAAAAAGCAAGCCTTAACAAAGGCTTGCTTTAATATCAATTATCCTAATTGATACTCTCACACACTGTTTCTAAAAACGATAGCTCACACCAAAGGTGATACGGCGGTCAGTTAAACCTTGGTAACACAATAGCGAACCACCATTTACACAAGACTGGCTTACTTCTGATTCAGTTAAGTTAACTGCTTCAACACCAATATTGAGCTGATCATTAACATCGTAGCTCACACTGGCATTCAGCTGCCCACGGTCTTCTTGTACCACTGGGAAACCCCATGGGTAACTTGATGTACTACCGAAGTCTTCTGAGCGATAACCTTCACGCCATGTATAACGTGCACGCGCTGAGAAACCATATTTTTCATAGTACAAAGTAAAGTTATAGGCATTTTCAGATAAATCAATCAGCGGTTGTTTAGCTGAAACTTCAATATCTGAGATACCTGTAGTCAGTGCGAATACTGCATTAGCACGGCTTATCGCATTATCAATTGCTTCACCACCTGATGACTCTTGATACGTATAATTTGCCATTACACCAAATCCAGACGCCCAACCTAAATCATTTTCAAAGCTAGATAAATCATACTGAAACGCAAGTTCGATACCTTGCTGCGTTCGAGTATCTGAATCATTCACGGTTGTTTGTGTTGGTACACATACACCTACACCAGGCTCAGGACCAAATACATTGATATCCGCAATTGGGTTAAATACCCCACCGTCTTCACACTGAGGACCCGCTGTATCGCGATAACCCGTTGCAGGGTCTTCGTATGGGTCAACTTGCTTAGTTACATGTAAGTCTTCACGTTTTTTATGGAAATAGCCCACACTCACCAATGCTGATGGTGCGAAATACCATTCAGTAGAAATATCAAATGAAGTAACTTCTTCTGGTTCTAAACCCGGATTACCAATAGCTACCGCTGTATTTGGGCTTGTGCTATATGAAACTGAGGTAGATAGGTCATCATAATCAGGACGACGAATATCTTTTGACCAACCAAGACGTACAATCACATCTTCAGCAACATCAGCAATGATATTTATACGTGGTAATAAGAAATCATAATCGGCCTCAGACACAATTTGCGAAACGACTTGATCGCCATTGCTATCAATTGTTACTGAATTACCAGTAGAGGTGATATCTGTTTGTAAGTAACGTACACCAAAGTTACCGCGGAACATTTCATATTCAAAGTTTGCCTGTGCGTATAATGCATGTGTGGTCTCTTCAATATCAAAGAACGCACTAACTTGTGATGTAGGTGAACTGATTGGTGCACGATCAGAGCCTGTGATGGCATTGTTAGCAACGATTGCATCGTTTAATACATCAAGCACATAATCAGGATTAGAGCCGGCCAGTTCAGGATTAACTAATAAGAAGTCTTTAATAAATAAAGAACGACCATCTGCAGCGTTAAAGTTATCAGGGCCTGCTACCAATAGCTCTGCAAATAAGTCACCCGTTGGGCTCTCAGCCATACTTCTCAAACCAACATTATCACGAATTTGGTCTGATGTGCTGCTTGACTTGTTATAGCGATAACCAAAGTCAACTGATCTAATAAGCTCATCAAAATAATAAGTAAAATCAGCTCTGAATGCATCTTCTTGGTTTTCTGTAGTATCACGTCCTTGGTTAACATCACGTAATACAACATTAGCTGGGTCTAAAAGCTGAGCACTTGTTGGTGCATTTGCTTCACTTTGAGCGATACCAAACGCCAATGCCCCGCCACTTAAGTCATACTCAAATGGTGTACCATTTTCATTCGAATCGTTCACAGCAACATTAGGGTTAATAAAGTTTAATGTTGTGTTGAAACTCGGTGTCGTTGAATTAGAACGAGAAGTTGAAGCTTCTACGCTAAACAGTAAGTTATCACCTTGCCACTCACCACCAAGTCTAAATATTTGGCTATCTGTTTGGCGTGAGTTTGTGTCACTTGAAAAACGTAAGTTAGCATCACCACCACCATCTTCAACTGGGATAACACCTTTTAATGCCGCTTTTATGCTGCCTAAGTCTTGACCATCTAAGACGCCAAAATTAACATATTCAAACTCAGTTGGCACAGAAACATTGCGTAAATCACTTACGCCTGATGCTTGCACACGCGAGCTCTCTTGACGACGGTCTTGGTCATTCACTACGGCATCAAAAAAGAATTTTGTATTACTAGTCGGCGCCCACTCTAAGCTACCTGCAAAGTTCATGGTTTCTGATTCATAGTTATCATAATCTTGAATCAAAAATTGGATTGGTAAGAAATCAAAAGATTGTGCACTTGCCGCACCGCTATCAGCAGCTACAACATTGTCGCGATCTGCACGTGGGCGAAATGCGGTAACATCTTGTTCGGCGTAGCTGGCACTCAATACCACACCAAATTCACCACCTGAGTCTAATTCCCAGTTATCCCCCCAAGCAGCTGATACACGAGGTTTAATTCCATCAGTTGATAAGCTGCTATCTTCACCTTGAATACGAAACGATCCTAGCGTGTCATCTAATTGCAGTGGGCGAATTGTACGTAAATTAATAGTTCCACCAACAGAGCCTTCGATTGTTTTTGCTTGTGGTGATTTAATCACCTCAACCGCAGAGATCATCGATGCAGAAACATCTTCAAAACTAATACCTGTACGTCCTGAACCTGAACCAACAGTCGATACCCCATTTATTTCTGTACGGTTGGCATTGGTACCACGAATTTGAACGCCTGTACCAACACCCGCTTCACGGGTGATCTGTACGCCTGTAATGTTTTCTAATACCTCTGCTAAGTTTTGATCTGGCATTTTACCAATATCAACAGCTTGTATAACCTCAACAAGGCTATCTGCTGAACGCTTCTCTGCTAATGCATTGGTGAGTGATTGTCTAATCCCTGATACTTCAATTATTTCGACATCATCTGCAACTTGTTTTTCTGTTTCTTGTGCTGATGCAACATTTAATGCCGTAGCTGAAAGTATCGCTAATGTAACGCTAGATAATTTGTGCTTCATAGTTTTTCCTGTGTGATCGAATGCTATGTTTATTTACTTGTTGTCTTGTTACCGCTTGCCTTCACAAAAGGTTAACCAAATAATTACACTTGAATGAAAAAAGATCAACCCCGTTGGTAATAACATTTTTAAATAAATATTAACCAGTAGTTATTACCAATGACAGAGTGGAGCAAGGAAAGCCAATAACCAGCTGATTATTAAAAGTAAACTAAAGTTTGTTTTTTCGTGGTGTAGGAAAAGTTTTCTATTATTAGACTAATGTAGCGGTTATAAAGGCTTCACCCTAAAAATTGGCTAACCAATTTTTTAGTTGTAAAAAAAAGGCGGTTACCCGCCTTTATTGTTTACTTTCAATTAATTAAAACTTGAAAGATACCCCAGCAAATAAGCGCGGGCCATAATCATTAACTTCACCTAGGTTACCTTCAGTAAAGTAGTCTTGAGATTTGGGCTGGCTAAATAAGTTAATTGCTTCGAGTTTAACTCTTACATGCTCGTTAACTTTATATGATGCACGCGCCTCCCATACACCAACCGCATCTACGTAACGCAAGCGCGTTGAGTTACTGGTGTAAGGTTGAAAGTATTCACTACGATATTTATAAATAACCGCAGTATCAAAGTCACCAATTTGATAGTACAACTGGCTGCTAAATACATGCTTTGAAAATCCAGGCACAGACGCTGGTTCAACAATACCAGCGGTTAACTGAGTTGTCTTGCCGTCTAAATCTGTAATGTAGGTATCGCCGTATAAGCTATCTTCGTATTCCATATCTGTATCGGCATAGTTATAACCAAGCTTAATACCAATACCACTATCCCAACGATAGGTGATTGAAGTTTCAATACCAAATAGGTCACTTTCTTCATCTGTGGTTACAGAGTTAGTAATTGGTAAAGTCACCGTTTCACCTTCAACAATAAAATCTTCTAAGACTGTTTGCTGCTGGAAACCACCTTGAAATTGCTTGTAGTATACGCCAAATGCAAAGATAGCATCTTCATTAGGGTACCATTCAAAAGCGGCGTCATAGTTCCAAGACATTAGCGGTTGCGTATCAGGGTTACCTGAACCATTAACACCGATAAACAAATCACCGAGTGTCGTTGGCGCTACTTCATCATCAGTTTGGAAAGTACGGCTGTAACCTAAGTTACCGGGATCAGGTCGTGACATACCACGGTATATACCACCACGAAGTAAGATGTCTTCACTATAATCTACAACAAGATTGAAGCTTGGTAACACTTCAGTATAACCACCACCGCCTTCAATCTTCTCAAGCGATTCACCAGTCACTAAAGTAAGTGTGCCATCATCATTAGTTACAACATTAAAGGTGTTTCTAAAACCTAGTGATGTTACATCAGTATCGACAACACGCACACCAAAGTTACCGCGAATGTATTTACCGAACATTTCTGTGTCATAATTCGCCATTAAGTAAACTGAAGTGGTTTTTTCGGTTACATCAATAGTACCTGCATTTTCATAATCAAGTTCTGGGTAAGCAAACGCACCGCTATTAGATGCTGCCAATGCTTGTGAAAAACAGACGTTGTCATAGGTTGCCCATGATGAACCTGTGCCGCTTGCAACTACGTTACCATCGCTGTCCACATGAGTCAGAATATCACCATCTGACACGCTTGATAAAAAAGCTGATTCAGGGAAATCAATTTGGCAGCTTTGTAGTACATCTAACGCAGGAGTGACACTCTCATCCAGTGTATATTCAGTACGAGAACCATTCCCTTGATTACCGCCATATTGTACAAACGTAAGCTCTGAGGTTCTTACACCACCTTGGATACTGGTAAATACGTCGTTACCTAATGTATATTCAAAATCAACGCGTGCACCGATGACTTCATTTTCACGCGCATTTTCGCGGTCAAGACGTGTACGTAGGCTATCAGTGTAATTTGAAATATCCGTTACATCAAAATCAGTAAGTGTGAAATGAGGAATATTTTCCCCCATATCCCAGCTAAAGAATGGACGGTCAACGGTTCTACCTCTATTTGATATTTGTAGCTCTTCACGTTTAGTTTGTGAGTAAGAAACATCAAAATTCAAATTTAGGTTATCTGTCGCTTGATAATCTACATTCAAGCCATAGCCTCGGTAATTTTCTTCACGAGAAAATTGCTCGCCTGCAGATTCAATTCGCTCTTCACCTTCCCAATGTAAAATACCGCCCGCTTGGTTAGTCACCAGCGAAGGGCCAGTTATGCCAGGTGTCGCACGTTTTTGTAAGAAAAGTAAATCATGGCGAGCTTCTGCTTGAGTTCTATCAGAAATCTGCGCATCTAAATTGATATCTAAAGCAGCTGACGGTTGGAACTGAACCGCCATAAAGATTGCATCACGTTCGTCTGATGTTTCATTTTGACGGAAGCTGCGGCTACTGCCGGTCCACGCGTAAGGTGTACCATCGCTTTCTGCTTTGCCTGTATCTGGATCAATCGCGGTCTGATAGCCTTGATTGCTACTTCCACTTACCTGATCTTCACAATCACCAGCACTACTGCGATAAAAACCTTCATTGGTATTGGTTGGATCGTTTAAACACGCCCATAATGAAGAGCCAGTTGGGCTTGAACTTCTGTATTCCGCTTCTGGTTGACTGATGTCTTGACGTTGCAAACCAAACGACACACCCACAGCTTGACCGTTATCAAACTCAAACTGGTCTACATAACTAAAAGTACCGCGAAAACCAACATCACTTTGTAATGAGTTATCAACATTGCTTTCATCAGGGTTATAGTTAACTTTAACTTCACCTTGAATACGCTGCTTACCAAAATCAAGTGGTTGTACTGTCTCAAGTGCAATAACACCTGCTACGCCACCTTCAATCATTGATGCATCTTGGGTTTTATAAATCGCTATTTTTTTTACTAACTCTGATGGAAACTGTGAGAAGTTTACTGAGCGATCACCACTACCATTAGTCGCTTCACGGCCGTTAATATGTGTTGCACTTAGAAATGGTCCTAAACCACGAATCGTAATTTCAGTCGCACCACCATTTTCACGATGCGATGCAGCCCCTGTGATTGACTCAAGTGCTTCACCGATAGAAAGCGCTGGTAAATCACCAATGTCATCAGCAGACAGACCATCTACTACGGTGGTTGCTTCACGTTTAATCGCGATTTGATTTTGAATCGTTCTACGTGAACCCGTTACACTAATAATTTCAATACCATCATCTTCAGTGGCCATGTTTTGTGCAGGCGCTTCCTGTGCATGAGCGCTAAATGCTAGCGAACCTGCCACACCGGCAAACATAGTGGCTTTAACTAACTTGGCTACCGGACAAAGTGCAAACCGAGTGCGTTCCTGTATTTGTAATTCAGTAATCTTTGTGTGTTCTTTGTTCAACGACATGTCGAGATCTCCGTTGTTATTATATAAGGTAGCTTGTCGCTACCTTTTTATGTTGTCTAAAAATAAGTGCGGAGCTTACTTAGGTTGTACTTTCCAAGTAGAACCAACACCCACTTCTGAGGCTTGAATATAGTGTAGGCCTTTAGCACCAGCTATTGCTTGAGCACCATTAGGGTCTGTTTCAGTTAGAGTGTTTGCTGCTGAAATTAGCTCTGGTGCTTCTTTACCGTTGGCAGCTGGGCCTTGATCTACTGCACCATCAGAATCAAAATTACCATTGCCATTTTCTTTTCTAAAATCCACCCAAAAATCGTCTTCAACATCACCTGAAGCATAACTATCAGTAAAACCATAGTTATTTGAGAAGTTAGAAACGGTGTGATTAATTAAGTCACAATCATATTCAAATGCATGGGCTGAGCTACTATCACCATTTGCTAAGAAGTATCCATTTTTAAGCACATCTTCATTGCTATCATCCACACCAACACCATTAGCAATTAAGTTCGCGTCAAAATTAATTTTAAAGAAGTTCTTCGATAGACCGTATAATGTAGGGTTGTCGGCTGCGGTTAAGTTGTCGCAATCCTCTGCGTTGGTTACTTTTTTATCAAGCTCAGTACTAAATACAATAGGTTGAATTGAGTTTAAAACCGTATTATTTTTAACATTCAGCGTTAAGTCTCCAGCATTATTGAGGATCGCTTGGTTGCCAGCATTTGGCACAATTCCATCATTTTGCGAAAAAGTATTTGAAGAAAATACAATGCCACCCGCTTCTTTATTCTCTGCGCGTGTGCCTGCAATATAGTTATTTGTTACACTGTGGCCAAGTGGTGTCAGGATAACGCCGCTTGGCCTGTCGTCTGAACTCTCTATTTTAGTAGTGCGTATGATGATGTTGTCAGTAACAGTATTAAAACCGCCATCCTCTAATGCAATTCCGCCTTTTGCGTTAATAATTGTATTTCCATGAATTTTCGCGCCAGATGTTTGCACGCGCATTAAACGTCGGCCAGATACAAAGTTATCAATTAAATTATACTGCACAGTGAAATTTGCGTTTTTAGCGGCGTCCGTACCGGTGGTACTACCTACATTTAATAACAATAAGCTAGAATCAGCATAATTAGGGTTAATACTCTCACCAAACAAATTGTACTGAACAATATGATTTGTACTCGATGAAGCCATTTTAATCACTGACCCTTTAACCGCATTATTACGATTACTAAAGGTATTACGCTCTACGAGTGCTGAGTTACCTTTTAACACAAGCCAATGATACTCAGTTTTATTTAAATCAGCTTGGTCGCCATCCATGGTGTTTTCAGAGAAAACAAAGTTATCACCTTCTGAATAGATAACCGCATTTTCTTCGTTAGAACAAAATGAGCTTGCTTTTGTATCTATGTTTTTAAAAGTAAGGCCAGTCACTGCGGCACCATCAACCCCCGCAGCTACATGGATACACGCTTCACCTAAAATAACCGGAGTTTGCCCTTCAACAGCACGAATAGTAACAGCGTTTGTTAATAGTATTTCAGCTGGATCGGCATATTGATTTGAGTTCAAACCAATCACTGCACCCGCTACCACACCATTTAATGCGGTAGCTAACTCAGCAGCGTTATTAACCACTTGCGTATAAACTAATGAGTCAAGTGAGCCTGTCACTGTTTCTGGGTAGCCATCATTATCAGTATAGCTTGCAGTTACAGATATTATCGCTCCTGCATAATCAGTGGGTGTAAACGTTTTACTGTTGCTGTTGGCAATCTCAACACCGTCAGCGGACCATGTATAAGTGACACTCGCTTCATCAAAACCATTTTGCTCAACTAATTCTGCGGTTAACACTGCGTTTGACAAATATGGTACGGAGCCAATAATATTGAGAGTCCCATCGATATTAACTGCATCAGCTGATACCGGTAATGATGGTGCTGATACATTTTCTTCTGTAAAACCATTGTCATCGGTATAGCTAACTTTTACCGTAATGACCTGGTCTTCCTGTGCTGCTAAAACAACATATTCGCTTGCTGTTTCACCACTAATAGCAACATCATCCGCGAACCATTGGTAAGTGATTGTGCCACTTGCACCATCTTCATCGCTAACTACTGCAACCATTGTATTACCAATAGTTGGTGTGCCATTAATTGTTACTATTCCTTGAGAGTTAACTCGCTCAACCGCATTGGTAGCAGCAGATGTTGCTGACTCACTGAACCCGCGATCATCTACAAATGTTGCAGTTACCGTGATCACGGCACCAATATGTGCTTCGGTTAATACCAGCTCAGGTAACACTTCGCCATCAATTTGCACACCATCAGCAAACCAGGCATAAGCAATTGTTTCACTATCAAAACCGTTTTGGTCACTGACTGTGGCTGTAAGGGTAGAACCAATCAATGCATTACCAGTAATGGCTACTGCTGCATCATAAGCAATTGCGGCAACCTCTGCGGTAGCGTTACTAACGCGCGATTCATTCGTGCCGCCATTATCGGTGTAGCTTGCCTGAACTGAAATCGCAAAGCCAACTTGTTCATCAGTAAGTGTGAATGATGCGCTGTTCGCACCTGCAATTAATTGACCATCTGCATACCAGTAATAATTGATATCTCCTGAGATACCATCAGCATCAGTAACAGACGTGTTTAACGTTTCGCCAGACAGGGGAGTACCAGTTAGAGCAATAGAGCCCAAAGTGTTATCATTATTTTTCGAGTCTGAATTACAACCTACAATCGCCAGCGCGACGGCACAAAGTGCAAAGTTTTTTAAGTTCATATGGCTCTATTCTCCAAATTCATGGTTTTATCTCTAATAGTTATTGTGTGTTATTACCAAAATACAGATTTAAATTATTACCAAAAAGTCAATTTTATAATCAATTGTTAACTTGTTTGGTAATATAACCATAATCAAAAAGAATTTACCACTATATCCACTCAAAAAACATAACATTTAATTCACACCACTGCTAAGAGTCAGAAAACTACTACAACAGCGGGAATAACCAATAAGCAGTTACAACTCACCAACAAGGTAAGCACACTGTTATTACCAATTAATATTAACCAGAATGTAATTTTAATAATGGGATAAAACACTTTTTGAACGGGTAGCTAAAAGGTAAACAGCGCACTCTGTACTTTGTTTACCTTTAGGAGGGCTTTTAGTGTTGGTTACTTAAATGATAAAAAGTAGCTTGAACATAATCTTGGGGGTTGCCTGTGTTGTTTTGGTTATAAACACCGGCTTTAAAGTACATATATTGATTGTTTTTGCTATACCCGCTATCACTCATATCCATAGATTTAGTAATGTTAGGCTTTCCTTGACGGATCAAGGTTACAAACAAAACATCATTTTCCACAGTAATTTTATAACTAAATTTTTCATTTAATTTAATACCGTCAGTGGGATCAGCCAAAGTATGGGAGCGGCTGCCAACAAGATCTACCCATACATCATCGCCGTCGTTGATCTCATGAGCAAAATAAATAGCGCCATGCTCATTGTCAGGTAGCTTGCGATAGTATAAGCGGATTGGTTCATCATCAGTCGCATGTATTTGACCAATAATAACGCGCCCTACTTTTTTTATGTCTCCAGTTACAGATACACGGTTAACAGCGAGCGTTGCTTCCAAGCTGCCTTCGATTGCCCCAGCTTTTCTTTTTATTGAGCTAAGAGCTGAACTAAATACCCAATTATTTTCGGTGATCCCTTGAGTTTTTACTCGCGTGTTACCTCGTCTGAGCATTTCACGTAATTCAGTACGGGCATACTTAGTGTTTTTAGAGGTTTTGGCACCTTGGTTAGGACAGGCAAATACCATTCCACCATCTGCAGCCGTGTAAAATAATGGCTCTAGTTTAAAACCATCACTTAATGGCTTTTCCCAAACGATATCGGCTTTTTGATCTTTATTAAGATCTGTGGGTAAAGTTAAATACCAATTAAGTAAATCAAAGTTTTCGCTTGGTGTTCTACTTGCATCTAACTTAGTGAAATCACCTAACAATACACCTGCAGTTAATTGCTGGTGCGACTGTGGAATAGCAGCTTCTTGCTGTTGTGCATTCACACCACAATGCCAAGCAACCGTCGCTAATAATGTTAATGCAGGTAGAAATATATTGTGTTTTATCATTGCATTCTCCGCGCGAATAAGCTGCTTTTGTTATTGCTCAAAAACAGCGTTATTGAAAACACTCACACTCGCAGGTGAGCCCATTACAACGGGTACACGCTGATGAAGGCTGGTCGGCTCTATGGTTAAAATTCGCTGACCGCGAGAGCTTGCTTGCCCACCGGCGTTTTCAATCAACATCGACAAAGGGTTGGCTTCATAGAGCAATCTTATTTTGCCATTTTCATTACCTTGTCGTTTATCTTCAGGGTAAAGAAATGTACCGCCTCTTGATAAGATTCGATGAACATCCCCCACCATAGCTGCACTCCACCGCACTGAACTTTTTTCAAATTCAGGGCTAGCATAAAGTACTTCATCAAAGAAAGTCTGGATCGTTGCATGCCAATAGCGGTAGTTCGCCATATTGACTGCAAACTCTTTGCTATCGGGCGCGACTGACATTTTTTCTGTTGTAAGTAAAAACCCACCGTGAGTTAAATCCAACGTATAACAACGAGTCGGGCCACCGGTACTCATCACTAGTAAAGTTGCAGGACCGTAAAGTACATAACCGGCACATAACTGCTTACTACCTGCTTGCGCAAACTGCTCATCACTGTCATAAGGCACATCATCACGTTTTTCGTAGATAGTAAAAATAGTCCCTATCTGACCATTTATATCAATGTTTGAGGAACCATCTAGCGGATCAAACGCGACAATATACTTACCGGCAGGGTTACCAGGAACAGCATGATCTTCTTCTTCAGATGCAACTGCTGCCACACAGCCCTCTTCAAGTAACATGTCTTTAAGTAGCTGATTGGCGATCACATCGAGCTTTTTTTGCACCTCACCTTGGATATTTTCATCCAAAGTCGACCCTAAAACCCCAGCAAGCTCACCTTGGCTTACTCGAAATGCAATTTCTTTACTGGTTGCTAAAATGGTGCGGATCAACATAATTAAATCGATTTCCACACCATCGCTTTTTAACACTGGAATTAGTCGTTTCATGATGAGTACCTGTTAACACAATTAAGATCAGTAAAACACTGCAATAATCGCATCGTCATGTTTTGCTCTGCGTGACTTAGCCAAACTCGCGGATCATAATATTTTTTATTCGGCTTATCGTCACCGTCGGGATTACCTATTTGCCCCTGTAAGTACTCTTTATTGTTTTGGTAATAATTCAGCACACCATCCCAACACGCCCATTGCGTATCAGTATCAATGTTCATTTTCACTACGCCATAGGTTAATGACTCTGCAATTTTATCTTGCTCTGAGCCACTGCCACCATGGAAAACAAAATTTAAACTATTGTGAGGTAAACCAAACTTCTGTGAAACATAAGCTTGGGAGTCTTTCAAAATGCTAGGGGTCAACACAACGTTACCTGGCTTATAAACACCATGAACGTTGCCAAATGAAGCTGCAATAATAAAATTCGGGCTAATTTTTCTCAATTTTTCATATGCATAGGCAACTTCTTCTGGTTGGGTATAGAGAGAAGAACTATCGAGGTGGCTGTTATCCACACCATCTTCCTCACCACCTGTGCAACCTAACTCAATCTCCAAGGTCATGCCTATTTTTGCCATACGTGCTAAATAACGTTCACAAATAGCTATATTTTCTTCTAATGGCTCTTCAGAAAGGTCGATCATATGCGAACTAAAAAGCGGCTTCCCTGTTTGCTGAAAATAACGTTCGCCTTCATCTAACAAGCCATCAATCCACGGCAGTAACTTTTTCGCTGCATGGTCCGTATGCAACATAACTGGCACGCCATAATGCTCGGCAACAGTATGAACATACTTAGCCGCACTTACAGCACCAAGCACAGCACTTTGTTGCTCAGGTAAGACAAGACCTTTGCCACAAAAAAACTGTGCGCCACCGTTCGAAAGCTGAATAATAACGGGGGACTGTACTTTTTTTGCCGCTTGTAAAGTTGCATTAATCGAAGATGTGCCGATCACGTTAACTGCAGGTAATGCATATTGATGCTCACGGGCATGTTCATACACCTTTGTGACATCATCACCAACAATGACTCCTGGTTTTACTTGTGCTAGTAGATAACCCATTCTGCATAGACCCTTACGCTTTATTCGCCTCAACACAGGCATCAGCGATCGCCTGCCAATTCTCTTGTTCAACCCACTCTTTAGGTGCTATCCACGTACCACCTACAGCAATGACATTATCCAAAACAAGATATTCGTGTTTATTTTGTGCATTTACGCCGCCAGTCGGACAAAAACTAACACTTTGGAACACAGTTGAAACTGCTTTTAAAAATGGTGCGCCGCCTGATAGTGAAGCCGGAAATAACTTTTGCTCTGTAAAGCCAGCTTCTAACGCCAGTAAAATATCAGCCGTATTTGATACACCTGGAACAACCGGTACAGGGCATTCTTTTAGCGCTGCTAGTAACGAAGGAGAAACAGCTGGTGTAACAATGAAGTCAGAACCTGCGTCAAGTGCTTGCTGTAAAATTTCTGCATTGATCACTGTGCCCGCACCAACTTTTAACGATGGTACGGCTTCTTTTATAGCTTTAATTGCAGCTAAAGATGCATCGGTACGCAGCACAACTTCAACCAACCCTAATCCTGCTGCTGCCATTGCTTTGGCTATATTAACGCCTTGCTCAGCAGTATCAGCTTGAATTAAAGGAAGAAGTGTTTGTCCTGACATGAGTTCAGAAAAGCGAGTCATAGCTATATCTCTCTTAATATTTATTATGTGTTGAGACGAAAAGGCCCCCCATTGAAGCCTTTTCGTTTAAATTCTATTACTGTGAGTCAACCATTGCCCGATTGAAAATATCTTTTGCGGTAATTGCGCCAGGTTGCTGAATAACAATGGCGGCGGCTTTAGCAGCTTTCCTTACAGCATCACTAACACAAGCTCCAGATAGTCGCGCACCTAAGTAAACGCCATTAAATGCATCCCCTGCCGATGTTGTATCTACTACATTTTCCACCGGTGTGATCTGATGACTTTGGAGTTGACCATCAACCAAGGTTAATACTGATTCGGGGCCATTTTTTACAACAATTTCGTTGATATCGAATTGACTCATCTGGGCTAACACATCGTCTACCGAGTTCATCCCATACAAAACCTGTAAGTCTTCAACGCCCGGCAAAGTGATATCTGCAGACTTAAATGCAAGCTCATATTGTTGCTTTGTTTCTTCTACAGATTGCCACAGCCTTGCTCTATAGTTGGGATCAAAAACTACTGTGACACCTGCCGCTTTTAAATCTTGAACGGTTTGCCAAAATATATCTCGTGCTCTAGGTTCAATCACGGCAAGAGAAATACCAGAGAAGAACAACATGTCACCAGAGGCGAGTTCATCAATGACTGCAGGATTGAAAAAATCAACAACTTTACGCGCTGCAGAATCGCCTCTCCAATAGGTAAAGCTGCGCTCTCCAAGTTCGTCGGTTTCGATATAATACATACCAGGCACTTTCTCTGGGTGAGCAAAAACTAATTGCGTTCCCAGCTGCTCAGCGGCAAAACAATGTCGCATTTTCTCACTGAGTACATCTTTACCCAGTGCAGTAACAATGACTGAATTAATTTTATTAAAACAACGTTTTAGGTATACAGCAGAGTTATACACATCACCAGCAAATGCTTGATTGAGAGTCGTATTATCAACCGCTCTCAGCTCGACCATACACTCACCTAAAAAGAATATTTTTTTCATTTTTTAACTTACCTTTGTTGTAAGTAAGCGGCAGGGTTTTGGTTGCTCTGCCGCTAAACGAACCGTTACTTAGGTTCTTTTAATGGTTCAATTTTTGGAATTAAAATCCACACAGCCAACATTGCTGTAATAGCTAATGAAGCACCAATAACAAACGCAGGGGTATAGTTTCCGCCAGCAGTTAAATAAGGAACTAATGACGTTAAACCAACAGCACCAAGCTTCGCTGCCATCCCAGAGAAACCAGACAGCGTACCGACCGCTTTCTTACCAAGTAGATCACTTGGTAAAGTCTGCACATTACCAATTGCGGTTTGGAAACCAAATAGAATCACAGCCATAATTAAAACCGCTACAACAGGTGCACCAGGGTTTGCCATAGCCAGTAAGGCTGGCAACATAATTAAACAACCAAGCGTAATCGTTAGCTTACGGGTTTTATCTGTACTCCAACCGGCTTTTAGACGGTTTTGCGCTAATAAGCCGCCAAACCACGCACCAAACATTGCACCAACATAGGGAACCCAGCCATAGATACCAATGGACTTAACATCCATGCCATACACTTCATTTAAGTAAATAGGGATCCAGAACACGAATAACCACCAAATAGGGTCAATAGCTGCCGATGCGATGATCACACCCCAACTTTGCTTACGGCTTAAGAGTTCTTTGGTTGAAGGGTTATATTCTTCTTCTTCCTGTCCTTCCTCATTTATTTCACGACGTTGGCCAGATAAAATATAGTGCTTTTCTTCTTCAGTAAGCCAAGGATGAGAGCCCGGTGGTGCTTTAACTAATACTAACCAAGGTACTAACCACAAAAAACCCATTGCCCCCACAACCACAAAAACCATTTGCCAGCTAAAATACACCGTTAAATAGGCAATGAGAGGAATAGCAATAATGCCGCCAATCGCAGCACCAGAGTTAAAAATCCCCTGTGCTAAAGCACGCTCTTTAGTTGGAAACCACTCTGCATTCCCTTTTGCAGCACCAGGCCAGTTACCTGCTTCAGCAACACCAAGAATAGCGCGGAATATACTTAAACTTAGTATCCCTTGTGCAAACGCATGAGCAACAGTAGCAAGTGACCACACACCTATTGATAATACAAAACCAAAGCGTGTACCGACCCAATCAAATATTTTGCCAAAAATAGCTTGGCCAAATGCATAGGCAAACACAAACACAATAGAGATATTGGCATAAATTTGTTTACGCTCTAATGCGGATTCGTCCGGAAATAAATCTTCTACAATATCAGGCCATAGAACACTTAAAGCCTGGCGATCGATGTAGTTAATGATGGTTGCAAGTGCAATTAATGCAATCACCCACCAACGTAATCCTTGAAGCTTCATGCTATTCATCCTCTAGAAAATCTTCACGAGCAGGACTAAACGTATCAATTAAAATCCCGCCCGTAGGACACGTTGCACCATGATCAGCATACGGTGGAATAAAACAACTGTCTCCAGGTTTTAAAATTTTAGTCACACCATCAATATTAAAGTGAAATTCACCTTCAACTACATAAGTAACTTGTGAATGACGGTGTGCATGGTTATAGCCAATCGCACCTTCTGCAAACCAAATTTTTACCGCCATTAGCTCTTCGTTATAGCCTAGCATTTGGCGCTTTAAACCATTACCTAGATCTTTAATTTCGGCTTCATTGGCAAATGTAAAATGCTCACTTTGCTTGCTCATCGCAACTACTCCTAAATGTTGTTAATCAAATAAACGCCTAAACGGCCGTTTAATGAATATGATTTATTTTGATATTTAAATGATTTCTTACTTGCAAGCTCAGCCTTGTTAATAGCGATCAAATAGTCCTTGTCGGCAATTTCCAGCTCAACAAATACCAGCTTACCTTGCTGTGAGTGTTTTAAGTTTGTCACTCTGCTTTGGGCCACTAAGGTATACTCTTTACTTGGGTTATATTCCCCATGCGGTTCAAGCACTGAAATAAACTGATGTTGCTTTGTATCTGACAGACGGCGGATGAAACTATGCTCATTACGTAAATTAAAATTAGGATCGTCAGCACCCAGTTGCGTGAATAAAAATGCTTCATCACCTTTAACTAAGCTGGTTAAAGTATAAAAACGGCCGTTGTCGTTAAGCCAAGACACGCGAGCAAGCCCTTGTTCTGGTTTTGCTGTGGCTTTTAACCAAAGATGCTGGTAACCATTTCTGTCACCCAGCGCCGATAACTGTTTAGTGTTGGCTTTGAGCTTAAAATTGGTATCAATAAGCTGCCCTTTATAATGAAGCGGTAAATCAAGTTGATGCGCTTTATCTGCAGCTACACTAAATAAATCTAGAACGACTGTGCTGTTCAACTCTTTTAGATTCACTAGTGCTAATGTACGCTCAAGCTCAACACTTTTATAAGCGGTGCTAATTTCACCACTTGATACTGTGCCGTACTCAGATGTTTCAAAGAAATTAAGTGTTGGTGCATTTTTATTGCCTACTTCTACGTCACCATTGAAGTGGCTTGTTTCATCAACCACCACGGTATTATGAGCAACTGTTTGCTTAGCGTAGCTATTATTCTCTGGCAGATATCGACCACCAAACTTAGCTTCAACATTTAAAAACCGCGCTGCGCCGTAGTCAGAAACAATCTCTTCGCCTTTATCATAAAATTGCCATGTTAATTTATCGAAATGGCCATGCCCTAAACCTTGTGCTGCAGGCTTAAATAACAGTGCTTGGTCACCATCAAGTTGGCTACGCATAATAACTAATGCGCCTTCTTTACCATCACTACCGTCACCAAATGCTACAGATTTAAACTTGTAAGGTGTTCCTAAACCTTTATCTAGCGCCTGAGCTACTTTTAACCCATCACCCGATAAAATAATTTGTCCTTGTTGTTTGGCAATATCTAAGTAACCAGTGTCATTCGTTAAGCTATACGCAACCGTAACACCATGAACAAGCTCAATGGTATCAATACCTTTACTCTTAATAGCATCATTAATTGGGAAGAATAAACCGTTGTAGCTAAGTTGAATGGTTGTATCAATTGCTTTTAGCAATACACCGTCACGGTGTTCTGCAATTTTTCGTTCTGGCTCATTGTGTGCAATCGCTTGTGCAAAAGTCACAAATGGTAGCAACGCAAAACGTTGATAATATGGACCTTCGTTATAATAACCTTGTGGTGAAAACAACATATCCAGTTGCTTTAAGAAACCACCTTCACCTGACTTATCTAAATCATATAACGCTTTTTCAACCCACTCAGGTTCATTCATAACGTAACCTGCCATGCCCACGCCAGCCGTAGCCCACGTACCATGGTTATGTACTTTATTGAACGTTGTTGGCTGCCCTTCCGATAAGAATAAAGCGACTGGACGAAGCAACTGCTTCTCAATGGTAGCACTTTGCTGATCTGTCAATGCATCATGGATCAGATCATACGCTTGAATGGTGTATACCAACCACATTGCCTCATTCAAGCTTTGCCAAAATAACTTACCTGGGTTTTGAGATTTTACTTTACGTTTAGGGTGAACATCTAAACTTGGGTAAAGCGCCGCATATTCAAGTAACATATCGCGAACATAATCAGCGTATTTTTGCTCTTGGCTAAGTTGATAAATGATCCCCGCACGATACATCAGTTGGTAATTTTTTTTATGACGTTCGTGAGTGTAACCGCCGCCACCATCTTTCGGCACAGGGACTACGATAGGAAAGGCAATTTCTTGATCAACTTGCGCTTTTAAACTGTGATAGCGTGCACTAAATAAACCTTTGCTATCAAGTGCGCCACGCATTTTGACAACATCATCTTCAGTGATCACTAAATTTGGGTGCACAGCTAAAGAACTAAACGTTGTAGCAGCAAGCGCAATTGATATTACACCTGCTTTTAATTTCGTTTGTAGGCTAGAGAATGACATCAACAACACTCCACTAATTCTTAATTATTTTATTGTTTTTTAACGTGGCCGTGTGCGGCCCTGCAGCTCTAAGCTCAGTAACACTTGGCTCATCAGTGCTATCGAAGGTATTGTTAATTATCATAGTGTTTGGCTCACCCACGGTATGCTCAATCACAATAGGTGCTGATTTAACAAAAGTATTGCTATCTATGTTAGTAACTTGAACACCATGTAGATAAACACTGGCATTACTTTTATTACGTTTTCCAAGTCCCACATTAGTCAAAGTATTGTTTGTCATTGTAAGGTGCGGACCAAACGTACTCTCGTCTGTACCACCGCGATAAAGTTTGATTAAGCTGCCACTTACATTACTGAAGTTATTATCAGTAAACGTGACGTAATCAGCATTGTAGATCCCTAGATCTTCAATCTCGCTATCAAGTCGTAAAATATCCCCAGAGACTTTGTTAAACTTATTATTGATGAGAGTAATTTCATCAGCGAGAGCACCTTTACCCGTAGTAAAAAAGTCAAAGGTATGATTAATATCTAAATCAACTAACTGACTATTCATCATTACTAAACGATAGTTATCAACCATTCCCCACTTCTTTGCTCTAACAACACTATTACCAGCAGAATCAGGGCTGCTTTCTCCAGAGATTAATAACCCATCAAGCTTTAAGCTTCCGCCATCATGAATTTCAAATAATGATGAGCGTTGAAAGGTAAGCGTTACCTTAGCTTGTTGGCGTGCTTTGATAGTGAGGACTTTATCGATAATGATCAGTTTAGACACATCGTACTGGCCAGCAGCAAGTTCTAACACATCCCCTGACGCTGCATTTTCAATAGCACTTAATAAAGCCTGTGCAGAACCCTTAACGGTATGAGTTTTACCAGAATCAAAAGCTATAATCGCAGGAACTTTTGGATACCAAGCAACACCGGTTTCAGCCTTACTAATAACTGTTAAGTCAGTTTTTGCGCCCGCTTTTACTTTATTTGAGGTCGGTAACAGTAATCCTACATCGTTACGCTTTAGAGATACTGCTTGCTGCTTAACACCATAACTAACATTACTCAACACCTTAGTATTGGCAACATTATTAGAGAATTTGATCCCACTTACATCGTCAAAAACAGTAAAAGGCTGCTGGTTGTTTTCATTAATAATTAAGTTGTTTTTCATTACGCTGTTAATTGGCACAGCACTTCGCTCAGCATCGCTGCCTGCTGCTAACTGGATATGACGTACATTAACAAACGTATTATTTTCTATCTGTGCGTTTTCTACTTGATGATAACGGTTAATTGATGAGTTAGGCACGCCATTCATCACTGTAAAACCACTGCCAAAGCGAAACCCAGTTAATCCCTCAAGGTAGTTGTTACGAATAATTTGATCTTTATTGATAACACGAATACCACCGGTATGTTCCACACCGTTACCAAAAAATACGTTTTCTTCAATTAAATTACCGTTACCATGGCGCATGGTAAGTGTGCCACGAGCTTCAAAAAACACGTTATTACGAATGATGTTTTTACCAGACTTAATTGAAATAATTTCGACTTCACCGTTGGTTTGCTCAAAATAATTATTTTCAACCAGAGTATGAGAATCCGTTAGAGAGTAATGGCTTGTACCAATACGCAGTGTTTCACCGCCATTAGAGCCAAAAGTAGGTCTGTAACCAAAGTAATTGTGATCAATCTGATGATAATTTTGCTGACTCTGCTCACTATTCAAGCGAACAGCTACTGTTACACCTTTGTTACGTTTACCTACTAAATGATTGTGATCAAAACGGTTACGTTGGCCATATAAAGCGACCCAGTAGTCAGATTCACGCTTGTCAGGATTGTTGTAATTATCAATAACTATTTCAGAAACACGTGAGTGATATGCAAGATCACTCTTATTACGACGAAACTCAATCACTGCTGAAGTTGGGGTATAGCCGTTTTTAAATACCAAACCGCTCGCATGAAGATAGTGTCCAGCAAGACGTAAATTAGACTGCCCAGATAAAATAACTTTACCTTTCGTTTCTGCAATTAATTGTATAGGAGATTTTTCTGTACCTTGGCCTTGTAATAAAATTTCAAAATCGGTCCAAGTACCATTTTTCAGAATAACTTTATCGCCGGCTTTTAGGTTGCTGGCAATGTCAATATAGGCTTGTTTACTGTCAACAAAGTAGTCTTTGGCTATTGTCGCTGTTGAAATACAACCAAGGATGATTAGACTAAGCTTTATTATAGTTAAATTTATTAATCGCATAGTTAACTCTTTTTTACTGAATCGAACAGATACCCACTGTGAGAGCTCCTGCTGTACCAGCTTTTATAATGTGTGTGCTTAAGCGCTAAGTAGGTTGTTTAGCGCTTAAAATTTACAAGATTTACTTGTTTAGTTTTTTAAAGTAATCAAATATTTCTGGAACATTACCTTGACCCATACCCGCATCAAATGCAGCTTGTAGGTTTGCTGATGAACCTTCAGCAATTTTCGATTCTGTACCAAGGTCAGAAACCATTTGCAGGAAGTAACCAAGATCTTTATTTGCATTAGCAATTGAGAAGCCTAAATCACTAACATTATCTACAGCGTAGTTTTTACAGAAATGCATAAACGGTGAATTAGAAGGACCGGTAGACATGATGTCGAACAACTGTTGACGGTCAACGCCGGCACGATCTGCTACAGCAAAGGCTTGCGACATTGCACACACAGTAGTCATACCCATAAAGTTATTGATTAACTTTGTTGTATGGCCAGCACCAAGCTCACCTAAATGAAATACATTTTCGCCTTGATCGTCTAACACCGGCTTTATTTTATTAAAGGTTTCTAAATCACCCGCAGCCATAATATTAAGCAAGCCATCTTTGGCATGCGCTGGAGTACGGCCCAATGGCGCATCAATCATACCAACACCTTTTGCAGCTAGATCTGCACCAATTTTTTTGGTCGAAGCAGGAATTGATGTACCAAAATCAATAAGTACTGAGCCCGCTTTAAAGCCAGCGAGCAAACCATCGTCTGCATAAACAACTTTTTCAACAATTGCTGATGTTGTTAAACAAAGCATAACGATATCAGCAGATGTAGCGAGCTCTTTAGCTGTTGTAACTGTTTTAGCTCCACGCTCAACACATTTAGCAACGGCATCTTTATTAAGATCCATCACAACCAGCTCATAGCCTCTATTTTGTAAATTTTCGACCATATTGCCGCCCATAAGGCCTAGCCCGATGAAACCGATAGTTGGTTTAGACATGAATAACTCCTAAATTATTGAGCGCTTATTCCAACGCTATTAATCAGCTTAGTGACTGTGACACAGCTTCGCTTTATTAAACTTCTTTGAGTTGTCCCTTAACACGGCGCAACTTTAAATTTTACTGCTAGGTAACACACCTTGAAACAATGACCTTACCAATCAGCGTGTAAAAACAGTATTACCTAGCAACTTAATTGTCAACCAATTTATTTAAAACCCATTGGGAGTAGGTAATGTAAAAGTTAAAAACTTAACCATACCTTGAATAAATACCGATTATAAAAAGCTAGAAAAGCGAGCGAACAACAAGTACAAGCGAATGATTTAAAACAATTAAATTAACGAAAGTCAATTTTAAGACCAATATAAAAAGAAAGCACCGAATTGGTAATAACAAAAGAAAAATAGACGGTCACAACTCTAAGTTTTGGTTTTCCAATTAAAACTAAACTTAGCAAGGCTAACCAGATTTAAGAAAGTAAGCGGTATGCTATTAACTAAAACACGGTAAGAAGAGGAGAATAAAAGATAGGCGCACTGAGCCAATTACTAAAGCGAACCTCAGTGCTTTTTAGTATTATGGTTAAACCACGGCTTGCTTAAACGGATTGCGGGTGTCTTGGTTTTCATCCAAGTTGCGCATAAGTATGGCGTGCTCTAAATCGATAGTATCAGGCAGTGGAATTTTTACTATGTGGCCTGAACCTTTAGCATCGGTAATACTTTCGCCTTTTTTGTTTTCCATGCATTCAAGGGTAAAGCTAATATTACCTTTAGGGGTCATCAGCTCTAATGAATGACCCACACAGAATTTGTTTTTAACATCAATCTCAACTAAACCAGTGGCATTTCGCCCTAATACTTCGCCAACAAATTGTTGCTTGGTAGAAACTGAATGGCCGTATTCGTAGTTTTGATAGTCTTGATGGGCGTGGCGCTTTAAAAAGCCTTCGGTGTAACCGCGATGGGCTAGGTTTTCTAATGTTTTAAATAAATCAGCGTCGAATGGTTTTCCTGCTGCGGCATCGTCGATTGCTTTACGATAAACCTGTGCTGTACGCGCAACATAATAAAACGATTTAGTGCGGCCTTCTATTTTTAAGCTATGCACGCCCATTTTTGTAAGCTGCTCTACGTATTGTACGGCGCGTAAATCTTTTGAGTTCATAATGTAAGTGCCGTGTTCGTCTTCAAACGCTGGCATGTATTCACCCGGGCGGCCTTGCTCTTCAAGCATTACAATATCATTACTTGGTGCGCCGTCGCCAAGAGTAGGAATAATCTGCTGAGGATCAAATTTATGTACCATTTCACCGGTTTCGTTTTCAACACCCGGTTTTACATCGTATTCCCAGCGGCATGCATTGGTACAGGTGCCTTGATTTGGATCGCGTTTATTAATATAACCTGACAACAAACAACGGCCAGAATACGCCATGCATAATGCGCCATGTACAAATACTTCTAGCTCTGTTTCTGGGCAAAGCGTGCGAATTTCACTTATTTCTTCAAGTGATAGCTCGCGGGACAAAATCACCCGTTCAATACCTTGCTTCGCCCAAAACTGTACGCTTGCGTAGTTAACTGCGTTTGCTTGTACTGATAAATGAATAGCCATATCAGGCCATTTTTCACGTACTAGCATGATTAAACCCGGATCTGACATGATCAGCGCATCTGGCCCCATAGCAATTACCGGTTCAATATCGCGTAAATACGATTTCACTTTGGCATTGTGCGGGGCAATGTTTGATACTACATAAAACTTTTTATTCAGCGCATGCGCTTCATCAATGCCTATTTTTAACGTTTCCAGATCAAATTCATTATTACGCACTCGCAAGCTATAACGAGGTTGCCCGGCATACACCGCATCAGCCCCATAAGCAAAGGCATAACGCATGTTTTTTAAACTGCCAGCTGGTGAAAGTAACTCTGGGGTAAACGAGGTAATAATTGACGACATGCGCGCTCCATACATAAAACTGGGATCAAGCCAGTGGCATGAAAATAACCTGAAAATCAGATCAAGTAATAAAGCGCGGCAGTATATGGTACGTTAAATTAAGATGTTTTGATCGAAATCATAAAACTCACTTTAATTGATTGGCAAACTGGCTCACTGCATCAACGACTTGCTGGGCACCTTTTTTAATATTGCTCATCACAATGCCAGACTCGTTTGACAGCTCTAACCCTTCTTGTGCTTTATCTTCACCTTGCTTAATTGCTTTTACACTTGACTGCGTTAAGCTTTGATTTTTTTGTACCACTTCAACAATTTCTTCTGTGGCTTTACTGGTTCGAGATGCTAATTGACGCACTTCATCGGCGACTACCGCAAAACCTCGCCCTTGCTCACCAGCTCTTGCTGCTTCAATCGCCGCATTTAAGGCTAGCAAATTAGTTTGATCAGCAATGCTGCTAATACTTTGCACTATGCTGGCAATTAACTGTGATTGTTTATCCAATGCTGATATTTCATCCCCTGCTTGCGACATTTGCACCGCCAGCTCATTCATTACTTTAACCGCTTGCTCAATGACAGCAGCACCTTGATCTGCAAGGTGGTCAGTTTCAGTTGAAGTGCTATAGGCAATATCTGCCGCCTCTGCGATTGCGAGCTCCCGCTCAACTTGCTCAGTAATAACAGTAGCGAATTTAACCACTTTATACAGTTCGTTTTGCTCATTGAAAATTGGGTTATAAGAAGCTTCAAGCCAAACCACTCGCCCATAACTATCTATGCGTTTAAAACGGCTTGAAACGTATTCGCCTCTTTTGAGCTGTTTCCAAAAGGCTTCATATTCTGGTGAATTAGCCTCTTCTGGTTCACAAAAAATACGATGATGTTGGCCAACAATCTCTTTAAGTGAATATCCCATTCCCGCCAAAAAGTTTTCGTTTGCTGTCAATACAATGCCATTAGTATCAAATTCAATAACGGCCATGGCACGATGTAATGCTTTAATTAAATCTTGATGCTCACGGGAGGTTTCAATCGTACGCGTTAACACATTAGAATGCAGAGTAAACTCAACTAGCTTACCTTGCTCATCAATGATCGGCTGTAAAATACTTCTTAGCCAGTCTTGTTCACCATTAACATGAACAAACTGCAATGCACCAGCCCAGTGTTCATGCTTCTCTAATGCTTTTTTTAAGCTTTTAAAATGCCCTGTCTGTCTGGCGTTACTTGGCACAAAATCTAGTAACTTTTTTCCAATCAGTTGCTGATCAGGGTAACCAAGCTCGTTTGCAAAGTTTTTATTTTGCGATGAAATAAGCCCAGTCTTATCAATGATTAAAACTAGCATTTCTTCGTCTAAGCTTTTTCTTACTTGATTCTGCACAAAAAGCTGACTTTTTAATTTAGCATTCTCACTTTTTATAGTGTTATTAAAAAACATAGCAACCTACTATCAATGAAATGGATGAAATGAAGCACGAAGATATTAAAACCTTTTATTTATTCCATGGTTATAACTTGAGTGTAAACCAAGTCCCCAAATTTAGTAGAATTTAACTAAAATAATCATTTTAAGCTAAAAGTGGATTTTCTATTGTGCATCTTATAGCAGTTTAAATGGCAAAAGCTCGAATGATACAAAAGCGCCTATCAATAATTTTAAAATAAATAATTAAAACATAAGGTTAATAAAATTTAAGGTAATTTTTAATAGTGCAGTTACAGATAAGGGCCTAAACGTTATAGTCACTGAGCACTATTTTGTACTAAAAACAACCTTCTTTGTACTAAAAATAACCTTCGAAAAATATTTCAGCTTATTATTGGCTAAATTAATTAATACGTAGTCCCATGCAATGTTAGATCATTAATTAATTCACAGCATCATGCTTTTCTATGCGTGGTGATTGCCTAACATTTAAATATCGCACAATTGTCATCAAGCTAGTTTTTAATAAAACTAGGCATTGCCTACTAAAACGCGTATAATTCGCGCCCGTTAATATTCACACTTTTACTTAAAAATTATTGGAGCATAAAGATGGCTTTAGAGCGTACTTTCTCAATCGTAAAACCTGATGCAGTTGCTAAAAACCACATCGGCGCTATCTACAACCGTTTCGAAACTGCTGGCCTTAAAATCGTTGCAGCTAAAATGGTTCACCTTTCACAAGAGAAAGCGGAAGGTTTCTACGCAGAACACAGCGAGCGTCCTTTCTTTGGTGCTTTAGTATCTTTCATGACATCTGGTCCAGTAATGGTTACAGTTCTTGAAGGCGAAAACGCTGTTCTTAAAAACCGCGAAATCATGGGTGCTACTAACCCTGCTGAAGCACTAGCTGGTACTTTACGTGCTGACTACGCTGATAGCATCGACGAAAATGCTGTTCACGGTTCAGACGCTGTTGAATCTGCTGCTCGCGAAATCGCGTACTTCTTCGCAGACGAAGAGCTTTGCCCACGTACTCGTTAATTCGAACGCGCTAAGCAAAAGTAAAAAGGGCTTTCGAGCCCTTTTTTAGTCATTAGTTAAAGTATTAATTATCTAATTTATGATGTTTTACTTAATGATTAAAGTGAGTGAATTGTGTACAATTCGCCTTTGTAAATTTTTATCACCACCGTCACTGATTAAGGTTGTTTCATGACCACTGAGCAAAAAAAGATTAACTTATTAGATTTAAACCGAGATGCAATGCGCGAGTTATTTGTATCGTTCGGTGAAAAGCCATTCCGTGGCGATCAGGTGATGAAATGGATTTATCATTTTGGCGTTGATAACTTTGACGAAATGAGCAACGTTAACAAAAAGCTGAAAGAAAAACTAAAAGCAGAATGTGAAATTGTCGCGCCTGAAATCACCGTACGCCAACAAGCCAGTGACGGTACAATCAAGTACGCGCTGATACTTGAAGGCGGCCAAGAAGTTGAAGCCGTGTGGATCCCAGAAAAAGAACGTGCCACCTTGTGTGTATCATCGCAAGTTGGTTGTGCGCTTGAATGTACATTTTGCTCAACAGCGCAGCAAGGGTTTAACCGTAACTTAAAAGTATCTGAAATTATCGGCCAAGTTTGGCGTGTGGCCAAAGACATAGGCCTTGATGGCAACAGTGAAAAGCGTCCGGTCACCAACGTGGTAATGATGGGCATGGGCGAGCCATTGCTTAATCTTAAAAACGTAGTTCCGGCAATGGAATTAATGATGGACGATTGGGGTTTTGGTTTATCTAAACGCCGCGTTACTTTAAGTACCTCTGGTGTGGTGCCTGCACTTGATTTATTGAAAGAAAAAATCGACGTTGCATTGGCTATTTCTCTACACGCACCTGATAACGCATTACGTGATATTTTAGTGCCAATCAATAAAAAATACCCAATTGAAGAGTTTTTAGCGGCGTGTCGTCGTTACATTGATGGCTCTAAAGCCAATAAAGATGTGACCATTGAGTATGTGATGCTAAATGGTATTAATGACAGCACAGATCAAGCCCATGAATTAGTTAAAACACTCAAAGGCACACCATCTAAAGTGAACCTTATCCCGTTTAACCCATTCCCGGGTAACGAATATACACGCTCTAGTAACAGCCGTATTGACCGCTTTTCAAAAGTGCTACAAGCAGCAGGTATTACCTGTATTGTTCGTCGTACTCGCGGTGATGATATTGATGCAGCCTGCGGCCAGTTAGTTGGTGATGTAGTTGACCGTACAAAACGTTTAGCGAAAAAGAAAATGCGCGACGATAATGCGATTGCGGTTAATATCCACCAAGCATAATCTGTTGTCGTGAATCAAAAGCCCTTAGCGCTGCTTTATTTTTAAATAAATGATGCAAGATAAGGGCTTTTCGGTAATATAGGTGCATGGACAATAATAAAGAGAAGAAGTAATGCGATCTTTACTTGCTTTAACTATCAGTGCACTCGCTTTAACTGGGTGTGTAACTGAAAATAGTTATGATGGCAATGACAAACCAGTCGTTGAAAATAAAATCAATAATACCGGCGCAGCACGTACCCGAATAGCCTTAGCATTAGAATATTTAAGCACTGGTAATAGCTCGCAAGCAAAGTATAACCTCGAACGCGCCGCGTCTTTCTCTCCTGATCTTCCTGAAGTCCATTATTCATTTGCTTATTATTACCAACAAGTCGGCGAAAACGTACAAGCCGATAAAGCCTATCAAAAAGCAATAAAAATTGATCCCAATGATCCTAATACCCGAAATAACTACGGGGTATTTTTATGCGGTATTGACGAGTACGACCGCGCCACAGAACAACTACTCAAAGCCATTGCCATCCCAAGTTATATACGAGTAGCAGAAAGTTATGAAAATTTAGCTCTGTGCGCCATTGAGTTTGATGATTTTGATAACGCTGAAAAATATTTCAAATCGGCCATTAATCACAGTTCAATGCGTGCCTCATCACTGATCAGTTTAGCCGCTTTGTATTACGCTAAAAGTGATTTACATAGAGCAAAAGAAATACTTGAGCGTTATGAGAATAGTGGTCAAGTATCGTCTCGCTCATTGCTATTAAGCTATTTAGTTGAGCAGCGTATGGGCCACATTGAAAAAGCCGAAACCACTGCGGCAATGATATTGCAAACCTACCCAACCTCAAGTGAAGCGGGGATCATTCGCGAGCAAAAAATCAAACGTAGTGAGTTTGAAATACTGCGCTCGCAATACCGCCAAGCAAAATTAGATGAGCTACAAGCAAATAGCCCTGCGGGAGAGGTGATTTCGGCACCCAAAATACGCATTGTAAAAAAGAAAAAAGCGCCAGCAACTAGTACGTCGGCGCAAAGTATCACAACGCCAACAATGGCCGTTAAAAATAACAATGCAAGCAGCAATGAATTAACTGCCGCGTTGCTAACCTCACCGGTTACGCCAACGCAAAGCACCGCATCACAAAGTAGCCAGCAAAGCCAAGCAACAGTATCAACACCTGTCGATAGGAGTGGTATTTTGGCGGCTTTAAGTACCACAGCAATAACAACGCCAGTGCAAACAAACGTTGATACTACCGCTGTACAGATCAGTGCTCCAGCAAACAATAATGATCCTGCCGCAGTAATGTCTGCTCTGGTGGTCGCACAAACACCAAACAATCCAGCTGTAAATTCAACTCAAGCGACGGACATTGCATCATTAGCCTCTGAGGAGGCAGTTACTAAAGCATTAGCAATACCAACTGTGCATTTAGCAACAGCGCCCACAGCGACTGCCGCAACGCCTCCCCAAACGCTTGCTCGCAGCAACAAAGCACAAGATGGTGTAAAAATTGTTTCTTTTGGTGCGCCCACTGATAGCCAAGCCGTTGCAAATAACAGCCAGGCTTCAACCCCAAGCCAAGCACAATTTAGTGATCAATTAACGGATGAAGAAAAGGTGGTTTTTTACCAGCCAAAACGCAACGCCGCCGTCTTCGCAGAGTCAGGATATAGCTCTACACCTGAAATCCGTTTTCAAGATCCGCAACAAAATACTCACGCACCGTTGCTAAATTCGCGGATCCCACAATTAACGACGCCTTACCATGTTTTGCAAGATGGTGAAAACCTATTTAGCATTTCAGTACGATACAATGTTAAACTACAGAAATTACTCCAATGGAATGGTCTGAAAGAATCTGATCGGGTGGTCAATGGGACGAAAATTTATCTCAACGATCCCAACATTTATTACGAAATTAACGTCGGTGATACTTTGTATAGTATTGCCACCAAGCGTCGCTTGTTAATTGATCAGTTAATGCGATGGAATAAATTAAGCCCGGATGTTGCACTTAAACCTGGGCATAGACTGTTACTAGTGGACCCTGAATCATACTCATTATGAATGATGAAAATACGGAATCAACAACGCTCACTCTTGGCCAAACTTTAAAAAGTAGCCGCGAGCAAGCGAATGTCAGCTTAGAAGAGTTGGCAAAAAATTTAAAATTATCGGTGTTGCAATTACAACGTCTTGAGAATGACGAACACCAATTAATCGGCCCTGCAACCTTTGTTAAAGGTTATGCAAAAAGTTATTGTCGCGCCTTTAATTTAGATACTGCGGCCGTTTTAGCGCTGTTCCCTGAACCTCAGGAAACCGTTAAAAAAACCAACATGCAAAGCTTTTCTAGACGAACAGAAAAAGAAGCCCATGATAGTCGGTTGATGCTGGTGAGTTACGTTATTCTGGCAATTGTTATTGGTTCATCCGCATTATGGTGGTGGCAAAATTCAACCCCTCTTGACGAACAAGTTGTAACGCAATCTTTAAATAGCTTTGCCGAAGAGACAGTTGCAGTCGCACAAGCAGAGCCTGACGTGGCGTCAATCAGCCAGCTAGAACAAGCTGGCCCTGATGAATCGATTGATGACCCCACTGCGGCGCAAATTATGGAGCAACAAGCCGATACCACCGAACTAGACGTTGTCCCGAGCGAAGCGTCAAGCGAGCCACAAAATGATGGCCTTGGCACCATAGTTATGCATTTCAATGAAGAAAGTTGGGTTGAAATTCATGACGGTAAAGGTGATAAAGTGGCATTTGGTGTTAAAAAAGCGGGTTATGATATGACTGTATCAGGTCATCTGCCTTTTTCTATCGTGCTTGGTAAGCATCAAGCTGTTGATATCACTCTTGACGGTGAAAAGATTGATATTTCCAGTTTCCCAAAAAATCGTTTAGCTAAATTTAATTTACCGTTAACAGAGTAGTCACTATGTTTTCAGAATCTCCTATTAAACGCAGAAAATCTACCCGCATCAATGTGGGTAACGTACCGATCGGTGATGGCGCCCCTATTGCAGTGCAATCAATGACCAACACCGATACCATGGATGTTGATGCAACTGTTGCACAAATTCAAGCTATTCAAGATGCCGGCGCCGATATAGTGCGTGTTTCCGTGCCGACTATGGACGCCGCCGAAGCATTTAGAAGCATAAAAGAACAAGTCACCATTCCACTGGTTGCAGATATTCACTTTGATTATCGTATTGCTTTGCAAGTAGCAAAGTATGGTGTTGATTGTTTACGTATTAATCCTGGCAACATTGGCAGTGAAGAGCGTATTCGCGCGGTAGTCGATGCTGCCCGTGAGCGCAACATTCCAATTCGTATTGGTGTTAATGGCGGCTCATTAGAGCGTGATTTACAAGAAAAGTACGGCGAACCAACGCCCGAAGCGTTACTTGAATCAGCTATGCGCCATGTGAATATTTTGCGCCGTTTAGATTTTGATCAATTTAAAATATCAGTAAAAGCTTCTGATGTGTTTTTAGCTGTAGGAGCATATCGCTTACTTGCTAAAGAAATCGACCAACCTCTGCACTTAGGGATCACAGAAGCAGGCGGTATGCGTTCAGGCTCAGTGAAATCAGCTGTAGGCTTAGGTATGTTACTTGCCGAAGGTATCGGCGATACGCTGCGAGTATCGTTGGCGGCTGATCCAGTGCAAGAGATCAAAGTCGGTTTTGATATTTTAAAATCACTGCGCATTCGCTCTCGCGGGATTAACTTTATTGCCTGTCCGAGCTGTTCACGTCAAGAGTTTGATGTGGTTAGTACCATGAACCAACTTGAAGAGCGTTTGGAAGATATCATCGAACCGGTATCAGTATCGGTTATTGGTTGTGTGGTCAATGGCCCTGGCGAAGCGTTAGTGAGTGATATTGGTTTAGCTGGTGCAAATCGCCGCTCGGGCCTTTATATTAATGGCGAACGTCAAAAAGCCCGAATTGATAACAACAATATTGTTGATCAACTCGAAGGCTATGTACGCGACTTTATCGCACAAAAAGAAAAACAGACCCCTATCGACATTAAAATCGTCGAATAAATACAATATAGTCGGCAAACAAAGCCGTTTGCCGTTTACCTTTATAGCTAGAACGCTATAATGACGGGTCAATTTTTAGCATTCTTGTTGTGTAGTCATCTTTTATTACGCAAAAAACAGTTTTTAGGATTTAGCAGTGGCAAAACAAATTCAGGCAATACGTGGAATGAACGATTGTCTGCCGGGCGATACCCAAGTTTGGCAGAAAGTAGAAAACATCTTACGCGAGACAGTAGCATCGTTCGGTTATCAAGAAATTCGTTTTCCAATTGTAGAATCAACCGATCTTTTTAAACGCTCAATTGGTGAAGTCACCGATATCGTTGAAAAAGAAATGTACACCTTTGCCGACAATAATGGCGACAGCTTAACACTTCGTCCTGAAGGTACAGCTGTATGTGTACGTGCTGGTAATCAAAACGGCTTACTGTATAACCAAGAGCAACGCCTTTGGTATATGGGCCCAATGTTTCGTCATGAACGTCCGCAAAAAGGTCGCTATCGTCAGTTTCACCAATTTGGTTTAGAAACCTTTGGTGTTGCCAGTGCTGATATTGACGCTGAAGTGATTTTACTGACGGCGCAATTATGGCAACAATTTGGCATCAGCGAACATGTTCGTTTAGAGCTTAATTCTTTAGGTTCAAACGAAGCTCGCGCGCAATACCGTGATGCACTTGTGGCATATCTTGAGCAACATATTGATGCACTAGACGAAGACTCAAAACGTCGTATGTACAGCAACCCACTGCGCGTGCTAGATAGCAAAAACCCTGATGTACAAGCGGTTTTAGTTGATGCACCAAAACTGTCTGAACACTTAGATGCTGAATCAAAAGAACATTTTGAAAATTTATGTGAACGTTTAGACGCCGCAGGCGTCATATACACGGTTAATGAAAAGTTAGTCCGTGGCCTTGATTACTATAACCGTACTGTTTTTGAGTGGGTTACAGATAGCCTCGGCTCACAAGGTACTGTATGTGCAGGTGGCCGCTATGATGGCTTAGTTGAGCAATTAGGTGGCAAAGCAACGCCAGCTGTGGGCTTTGCTATGGGTCTGGAACGTTTAGTGTTAATGTTACAAGCATTGGAATGTGTTGGTGACATTCGTCGCAACGCTGATGTATATTTGGCAGCGATGGGTGACAAAGCAAGCATTCAAGCCCCTATTATCGCAGCTAAATTACGTGCTGAAGTACCTGGCTTACGTATCATGGTCCATGCCGGTGGCGGTAACTTTAAGAAACAACTTAAACGCGCAGATAAAAGCGATGCACTCGTTGCACTGATTATCGGCGAAGATGAATTAGAACAAGGCGTAGTGACAGTTAAGTATTTACGTGAGCGTAAAGAACAGGTCACCTTAGAATTAGAACAAATTAAAACGCTTTTAGCTGAGCTAATAAACAGCTAAAAAAGACGAGGTAGTAATGGATATTTATTCAACAGAAGAACAACAAGCTGAAGCGATCAAACGTTTTTTTCGTGAAAATGGCGTATCACTGGCGCTAGGTGTAGTGCTTGGTTTAGGTGGCCTGTATGGCTGGAAAGCATATAACCAAAATCAAATTACAACTGCTGAAAGTGCCTCTGATGCATATACTCAGCTGGTTGAAGGTGGTGAAGTATTAGGTTCGGCAGATACATTTATCGCAGAGCACAAAGATACTAACTACAGCGCACTTGCAGCCTTTGTTGCTGCTAAAGAAGCCGTAGAAAAAGGTCAACTTGATGTAGCCAGTGAAAAGCTCAGCTGGATAATGACTAATGTTACCAATGCAGATTTAAAAGCAACGGCGACCACCCGTTTAGCTCGCGTGCAAATAGCACAGCAGCAATACGACCAAGCTTTAACAACGCTTAACGCTAAACTTGCAGATTCATTCACTGCAACAGTCGCTGAGCTTAAAGGTGATATATACACAGCTCAAGGCGATGCAAATCAAGCTCGCACCGCTTATCAGACTGCTGCAGATGCGGGCGGTCTGGAGAATAACCCATTATTGCAAATCAAACTTGATGACTTAGCAGTAACTAGCCCAACGGCGTAAGGGGTTACCATGAAAAAATTAACAGCGGCAACCATAGCGCTATGTATGGCAACCTTAGTCGGTTGTTCATCAAGCGATGACGAAGACGAACTGGTATTGCCTGAAATCGTTAATCAGTTTGAAACCAAAGTAATTTGGCAAGAAAGCATTGGTGACGGTGTTGAACATTACTTTTCTCGGCTAACACCGGCGGTATATAAAGACCGTGTTTTTGTAGCAAGCCGCGCTGGTAAAGTCGAAGCGCTATCGCTTGAAAACGGTAATACTCTTTGGGAGACGGATGTTCGCGAAAATTTGACCTTTTGGCCATGGCAAAGCGACATTAGTGCAAAATTATCCGGTGGTATTTTACAAGCTTATGGTAAAATTTTTATCGGCTCTGAGCATGGTTATTTAGTTGCCCTTGACCGTGAAACGGGTGATGTTGTTTGGCGCAAAAAAGTTCCCGGTGAAGTGTTATCAAAACCAGCTGCCGGTGATGGCCTTATATATGTTAACCTAGGCTCAGGTAAATTATTAGCTCTTCACCCTGATACCGGTGAAGAGCGTTGGAGTCATGAGCAAGAAGTACCCGCATTAACACTACGCGGACAAAGCTCTCCGACCGTTGCTAACGGCGGTGTATTAGTTGGCCTTGAAACAGGCAAGTTAAGTGTACTTATCTCTGATAGTGGTTACTCTGCGTGGAGTGCTGAAATTGCTACAGCAAAAGGCGCATCAGAATTCGAACGTTTAGTCGATGTTGATACACAACCTCTGATCAGTGGTCCTTATGCGTATGCTATTGCCTATAATGGTAACTTAGCAGCTGTAGATATTCGCTCTGGTAATGTTGTCTGGAAACGCGAATACAGCAGTTACCGTGAAATTGCCATGGATACCCAAACTATTTACGTAGTAGATAGTAATGGTGTTGTTTATGGATTAGATAAAACCTCTGGCATTGAACGCTGGAGTCAGCCAGCCCTTCGTGGTTGGTACTTAACAGGGCCTGCGGTAGCAGGAAATTACTTAGCCATGGGTGACCAAGAAGGTAATCTACATTGGCTGAATAAAGAATCAGGCGAACTTGTATCGCGTGAAGACTTCGACAGTTCAGGCTTTTTTATTGAGCCAATTGTTGCTGACGACAAACTGATTTTATACACCCGAGATGGTGAAGTTAGTGCGGTAAAAATACCGGACTAATTTGCTAAATAACTATAAGTTATTAATAGTTAATTTATTTTTTTAAGGCTTCGCTATGCGAAGCCTTTTGTTGTTTTTTTAAGAGGTAGTTTATGCTTCCCGTGATCGCTCTAGTTGGGCGACCCAATGTGGGCAAATCCACATTATTTAACCGTTTAACACGTACGCGTGATGCACTCGTTGCCGATTTTCCAGGCTTAACGCGAGATCGAAAATATGGCCAAGCTAATTACGATGGCTATGAATTTATCGTGGTAGACACGGGCGGTATTGATGGCTCTGAAGAAGGCATCGAAATCGAAATGGCTGATCAATCGCTACTGGCGATTGAAGAAGCCGACATCGTATTATTCTTAGTTGATGCACGCGTAGGTATGACAGTAGCTGATCAAGCTATTGCCAACCATTTACGTAAACAAGAAAAGAAAAGCTTTGTTGTTGCCAATAAAACTGATGGTATTGATGCTGACTCAAATTGTGCTGAGTTTTACCAATTGTCACTGGGTGAAGTACATCATATTGCAGCCGCTCATGGCCGTGGTATTACCTTGTTACTTGAACACACCTTACAGCCTTTGCTTGCAGAGCTGAGTGCACAAAATGATGATGGTAAAGGCGATGACGACGAGTTAATCGATTTATATTCTGAAGATGATGAAGATTCTACAGCGCATGAAGCATTTGCAGATAAGCCAGTAAAACTCGCTATTATCGGTCGTCCTAACGTAGGTAAGTCAACACTGACTAACCGTATATTAGGTGAAGAACGCGTTATTGTTTATGATATGCCGGGCACAACCCGCGATTCTATTTATATTCCAATGACTCGTAACGAAAAAGAATACGTGTTGATCGACACCGCTGGTGTACGTAAACGCAAAAAAGTCAGTGATGTGGTTGAGAAGTTCTCAGTGATCAAAACCCTCCAAGCAATCGAAGATTGTAACGTGGTGCTATTGGTTGTAGATGCCCGCGCTGGCATTTCGGATCAAGATTTAAGCTTACTTGGTTTTGCCTTAAATTCTGGCCGCTCACTGGTTATTGCTGTGAATAAATGGGATGGCCTTGATGATTACGTGAAAGATCGTATTAAATCGGAGCTTGACCGTCGCTTAGGCTTTATTGACTTTGCACGCTTACACTTTATCTCAGCTTTACATGGTACAGGTGTTGGTCATTTGTTTGAGTCAATTGACGAAGCTTATGAATCAGCAACTAAGCGTATTAGCACTGCTATGCTGCGCCGTATCATGGATATGGCACAAGCTGATCACCAGCCGCCACTGGTTCGTGGTCGCCGCGTTAAGCTTAAATACGCGCACGCGGGTGGTTATAACCCACCACGTATCGTAATTCACGGTAACCAAGTACATGATTTACCAGATAGCTATAAACGCTACTTAATGAATTACTATCGTAAAGCATTAAAAATTATGGGCACGCCTATCAAAATCGAATTTAGAGAAGGTGATAACCCATTTGCAGGACGTACTAATAAAGTGACTCTTTCGCAAAAACGTAAGATCCGCGCATTTAGTAAAGAAAACCGCAATAAATAACAGAGCTGAAAGCTGAAAGCTAAAAGCTAAAAGCTAAAAGCTGAAAGCTGAAAGCTGAAAGCTGAAAAATTGAACCTTGTTGGGCACACCCTTACAAGGTTTTTTGTTTAGCTTTCAGATAAAAATGAAAAATGAGGTCCATTTGCAGGATGGGCTGTGATTGAGTGCAAGAATGTCTCTAACGCCATTTTTTCATCTTGTGTTAGCGCCAAAGGCTTTAATAAAGTTGATGTTTCTGGCGAAAACACATCATTTTCATCTTTTAATATTCTGACCCCACCAGCATTATAAATATTTATTACACCTGCCATGCTGATAAATAAACCATTGTGCATCCAAGGCTTTGTATTCATCACGCCACGTAAACTCGGTGTTTTAAATTTGCCAACATCAGCGGGGTTTCCAGTATAGTTAAATAAACCTAAATCTTCATATTCCCTTTTATAGTATGTCAGGCCTATATTATGAAATTTATTATCCGAAAACAAAGAGCCTGAGTGACAGTTTATACATCTCGCTTTGGTTCTAAACAAATGCATCCCCCACAAAGCTTGATCTGTTAACTTTTGCGATAAAACACGCTTACGTTTAGGGTCTGATTGTTTTGCTGCAAGCAAGAAAAAATCAAAATCAGATTTTCGTGAACGAATAGTGCGCTGAAATGTCGCTAATGCTTTAGCAACATCTTCAGCAGAAATGTATTCCTTAGCAAAAGCTTGTTTAAACTTCTGTTTATATTGATAAGTGCTATTTAATTTCAATTCCAACTCATAAATAGTCAAACTCATCTCATTACCAGCTTGAATAGGGATTAACGCTTGTTGTTCCAACGACCTAGCCCTACCATCCCAAAACAAGCTTTGCCATAAAGCAGCATTCTCAATACTAGGTGCATTTCGCTGACCTACTTGACGATCATGACCAAACGAAACTCTCCTTCCATCTGCCCAACCTAAATCAGGGTCATGACAACTTGCACATGCTATTTGTCCAGATCGAGATAAAATAGGATCAAAGAATAGAGCTTCACCTAACCTCATTTTAGCTATGGTAAAGGGGTTTTCAAATGGAAATATCACCTCAGTTAATGCACCTATTTCACTATGTTCCACTCCCTCTTCAAGCCAAGGCTCAGGCCAGTTTTCTGAGGTTTGTTCATACTGTGCACGTAATTGTAAAAAGTTAATAGGTTCAGCATGTAAATTAAAAACCAAACCTACAATAAAAACTATAAATAGTTGCCGTGCTTTTGTCATTTGTTACTTTCAACAATTGAAAAAACACGCTCATCAGTTGCAACTAGTCGTTTTGCGCTTACTAATTGATGACTTTTAAGGTCAATACAGAGGTCTTTTTCTTCTTGGCGCGCCACTTGTAATTCGGTAGCACCTTCAAAAAATTCTTCAAATTTAATTGCGTGTGTATCAGCACTTGCGTCATAACATAGTTGCGTTGTTATAAGCGCTAAAGCATAAATGGTTGTCATAATTGTATCCTCTTAATAATCAAGTTGTAGGCCTAACCAAAAACGCCGTCCTAGCTCCACCCCTGTACTATAAGGGCTCACTTGATACGTACGTTTATTTAAAATATTTTCGCCTTCAAAGCTTAAAGTGACTCGATAATCACGTGCGACTGCCAGTGTGTACTTTACACTGCCACTTAATAACCAGAAACTAGGCCTTTTCTCTATGCGGTAAACTGGATATTCTCGACGATTTGGTGAGCAGCCATCACAAATAGATGTCGCCTCTTTTATCGATTGAGTTGTTCCTGTGGCGTAAATAGCATCTTGCTCACCATTAAAGCGGGCATAAGCTGATAGTTGCCAATTATCAAAACGCCCACCCCAACTCAAATTGGCAATAATTGGGCGATTAAAGTCTTGCTTTTCTAGCTCCATATCATGTCGTGTCATTAAGTTATATGTCGAATCGTTTTCACGGCTATTTAAGTCATAATTATCACCTCTAATATAAACTAACTCATTATCGTCATAGGAAAAATTTAAGAAGTAATCAGTGCTGTTGACATAGGTTTGCGTACTACCATCAAATTGCTCTGCACTTGTTGTATTACTGGCGTGAGAAACATTAAACTCAACGTGCTGAGTATCAAAAGTAGCCATCCAGGATAAGCTAAGACGCTGATATTCACTACTTCCAGAGTTTGCACCATATAAAATTGCTTCCCCTAACTCATTTGTTCCTTTTACGCGGTTAATACTTTCATGCTGTTCACGGTATAACCATTTTAACTCTAACGTCCCACCTAGTACTTGGTGACGATATACTGCTGAAAGCTCATCACTGTATGGTGTTTTTAAATCTTTATAAACATAACGGTAACCACGATTAGATAACTCGGCCTGCCATTGTTGTGGGCGGTGCTGATAAATCGCTCTCACCTCTGTAAACGTAGGTACCATAGCTTCATTAAGCTTATAATTGATTGCATCGCTTGCGTAATATCGATTTGCACCAAAAATAAATTTACCGGTATTTTCAAACAACGAGATACTACCTCGTAATCTTGGAGCCACATTATGGTTTTCAAAAAAGTCGTTATAATCATACCGGGCACCAATTGTTAATGAATATTGTTGCCATTCAAATTCATTTTCTACATAAGCTGAAAAGTTATTCACACTGGCTTCAGCTCGTGCTTTTGGTGTAGTTTGTCGATATTGAAAATACTGCCCAGTCTGACTTATGTTGCTTTGATACAATAAAAAATCATCTCCGTTTGACAAATCCAAAGGGCGACCTAATTCAGCTTCAATATCAGCTATCGGCTGGTTGAAAACAGTTTCAACACAGTCAATTTGATACCCGGCACAATCGATCATAGGTGACACGATAGCGCCGTTATAAATAGTCGCGTTTTCTAAACGATCAAAGACTGAAACCTGATGATCTATTGCATAACCCAGTGATAACTGAGAGTCTGCAAACAATACTTCCCCTAATGGGAGTTCGAAATCTTGCTTTGCTGTATAGGTTTCTTGTGTTTTGGTAATATCACCGAAACCACCTTCATTGCTCGTCATTGAGCCATCATAATCACCCCAGTTTTTACCAGGAATATTTATCCAGTTATACCAAGCTGAACTAGCATCTTTTGAGTTTCTACTGCTACGCCAACTAATTTGCGAGTCCATGTAGCCCCAATGACGATTAGCTTGCCAGGTTAAAATGGCGGTACTTCCCCCACCTTTCACTGTGTAATCACTATTTATGGCATTAACATCAAAGTAATTTCCTTCGTAAGGTGCATATAAATAATTAAATGAAATATCGTCATTGGTGGTTACAGCATAATCAAACTTAACCATGCCGTTATAATTAGTTTGCTCTTGTAAACGTAAATGACCTAATTGTTCGAGTGACTCTTGGGACTTTAAATATTGAAATTGCGCAATCACTCCAAGCTTATCTGTCAGAGGTGCCGCGATATGAGTACTAAAACTACGCTTTTGAAACACGGCATTATCTAAGGTGTCTGAGCCATCAAAATCTGGAGCATAAAAATTATGATAATCCACCCAGTCGTCAGCTGTTTGCCGGTAGCTAATCCCAAGCGAAACCTCATCCCTTGCTTTACGCGTTTGTGCCTGCACTAAACCACCATTAAAATTGCCATACTTAGCGGGAATATTGCTATCGTAAACCTCAATACTCTCAACTAAATCAAGATTAAGAAATAACTCTTGGCTATGCCCCGACACATCTTGCAGCAAGTTTCTATCGGTATTCCCTAGTTGATTGTTTAAATTAGAGTTATTCGATACACCATCAATTAAATAAGCGGTTGCCTTACCTTCAGTTCCAGAAATAGACACTTCAGATGGTTTAATATTACTTACTTGCTCGGCTGAGTAAGCAGCTTCGCCATACTGAACTCCTGGCAAAATCCCCAACAAATCATTTAAATTACCGTTACCAAAACGATAATCTTCAATCATTTTTCTATTTAAGGTATACACACCTTGACTACTCACTGAAATTGGATTTGGCTGCTGCCCCCTCACTTCTATTACTTCAATGTTTTTAATACAATCTGGCTCTTTTTTCTCACAAGTTTCATAACGACTCTTTGTGATTTCTTTCTCAAGCTGTTCACTTGGTTCGGCTGAGGATACAGGCGTACTCAGCATTATGCTGAGCAGCCCAAAAGTAAAATATCGTATATTCATTTTACTGACGAGTCTCATCCAAAGGATAAGTGTCAGCGTCATCATTTACACCGTCACCATCACTGTCTAAATCAAGTTCGATGCCAGACTGAGCAATCATTTCATCACTAGCATAAGGTGCAAAGAAGTTAGCCTTACCGTCATTATCAGTATCAACTGTCGCGATAGTCACCCTTGTAAAAGCATCATATTGACTCAGATAATTAATGACATCTGTAACTATAGAGTCATGCTCTACCACTCCTAATGCGGCTTTATCTTTTAATGCTAATGCCGCATCAAATTGACCTAACATTAAATATTGATTAGCGAATTCAGGGTAATACTGTAATTGTAATTGTAGCGAAGCTTCATCCAACCGATTGATGTTCCAATTAATCAAATCAACCCAAATTGCCGTTGCATCACTAATAAGTTGCTGGTAATTATTGATTCTTCCGGCTTGTGATTTTAGCGTTCGGTAATACTGCGAAAAGTTGTAAGTGCTTCGGCTTGATGCATCAAAAAAATCTTGTGTCACTGCAAACTGGCTGTCTACTGTCACCGCCTCTTCAACTTGTTTAATTAGATTTGCGTAGTCTGAATAGTATTGGTTTGCTAATTCAAATTGGCCACCTTTACCAAACGCAGCAGCTAATTGGCCTGTATCTGAAACCTTTCGTGCAAGATCTTCTTCACCATAAGTTGCTAAAAAGCTTTTAGCTACTTCGATAAGTGGCGTGGCGGCTTCATTTTGTCCCAATGGGTTGTGGTATTTAATAAGATCAACACTCGAAGCAACGACATCCTCTTTTGTTACTTCTGTGCCATTGACTTGTGCATAGTTATTTAGTGATATTTCACGACATGTAGTCAGTGTTTTATTCGCTTGCTCTCGATAGCTTTGTTCGCCAGTTAAACGAATAACTTCGAACAGTTGCTCAAGCAATAGCTGGCACCCAGTAGTACCTGTTACGAAAACTTGATCCCCAATGTTTTGCGCTATATATTGCTCAGAACTCAATAATTTCAAGCCTTCCGCGATATACTTTGCAGCACCAGCATAGCGCCCCTGGTCGATTAAAATACGTGAGCCACCAGGATTTGAACTATTAAACGCAATGATATTAGTAAATAATCGTCTTAGATCGCTATCATCTTTTGCGGCCAAAATTAACGCTAAGCTTTCATCTGCATCTTCAATATTTCTAACGTACGCAAATAACCGCGCGTCTTCAGCATCTTCCTTAGCCCAATCGTAATATGTACTTCCTTGTTCAAATGGGGTTAAAAAGCTCGTTTCTAAGTCTAAATTTGGGTATAAGTTTACAAAGGACCCTGCAAAGTTTATCAAGCCAAATGGATATTCGACCATTGTAACGTCAGCATATTCATCTTTTTCGCGGGTATAAGCTTCGTCATAATTGACTACACCATGAAGCGCCAGTGCATCAGCAAGCGCACTTTTAGCTTTATCAAGTTGCCCTAGTAAACGATAGTTTTCAACCACATCACCTAATGCAACTTGGCGGGTACTAAAATAAGGTTTTCCTTCATTACCATTTCGGTCATTCGATACGTATCGGTAACCTATCATGTTAGCAAATTCATAAAGCCTGTCGGCCATGCTAAGCGCATAGTCAAAATCAGCTTGCTCTCGACTGGTTTGCCATGTTGCTATCACTTCATCAACTGAGTTTCTAAAACCAAAGAACAGCCGTAATGCTTGTGTTGTTTGCTCGGCTTTAAGGGCTGAACTTAATAATATATCTAAAACATTATAGCTTTGTAGTGCAAGTGCAGGCTCACCGGCATTTAAATAAGAATCAGCAAGCTCATAAAAGAAATCTTGATCTTCAACCGCAAATGCAGAAATGCCTTTGGCAGCGATGTATTGCGAATACAAATTACTCGCTTCTAAGCGGAGCTCATTTGCTCGCTCAAGTTTACCTTGCAAATTGTACTGATTTGCAACATTAACAAGTGCAACAGCACGTAGGTCATCACGAATAATACTGTCAGCAGTGATGAAACGTTCAACTTCATTATCTAACCCTGCTTCAGCGTATCCGGTAGCTAAAGCTGTATAGATACCACCAAGATTAATATCATTTTCGATATTGGCAGTAAGAACTTCAGAACGTTTAAGATGAGATTGTTCAGAAGCATAATAATAGTAAGCACGGTCAGCATTAGTTGCCAAGTTAGTGGCTATTTCTAGCGTTTTTGCTACAACACCATTATTTCCATCATTTACGGTCAATTCAAAGCTATCAATGGCATTTGTTAATGTTGAAGGGGTATAAGTTAATTCTCCACTTTGCGCGTCTATAACGAGCTCGCCATTAAATGGTTGTTTTGTTATAGAATAAGTGAGTGTATCGCCGTCAACATCACTGGCGCTAACTTGACCAACTTTAACTTCTCCACCACTAACCTGAACTTTATCCATGGTAATGACAGGGAAGTCATTGATCGCTGCAACAGTTGCACTGACAGTTGTAGTCGCTGTATCTTCGCCATCAGATACCGTTATTGCAAAAAAGTCCTCTCCATTAAAGTTTGTATCAGGCGTATAAATCACTTCGCCTGAACTAGCACTTACTGAGACCGAACCGTTACTCGCAGCATTTGCTAGAGAGTAAGTCAAACTATCATTGTCTTTATCAGAGGCGTTCACTAATAAACTTGCACTAGCATCTTCATTTAAAAATACAGAATACTGAGCTTGTGAAAATGTTGGTGCTGAGTTCGATTCACCGCTAGAGCCACAGCCAGCGAGCACTACTGCACTAATCGCAATAGATAAAAGTTTTAATTTCATGTCAATTCCCCGTTAATAATTACCGGGATCATAATGCAAAGAATTATCATTTGCAATATGATTAACAATTGAAATTCCAAAAACTATTCAAGCTATTAAATAAATTATTAAGTGTTAACAAAATAATCATCTATTATTAGGTTAAATATATTCAAAGAGGTGTTAATGGAATACATAAGCCAAATAATCTACGTTGATAACGTTGAAGAAACCTTAGACTTTTATTATCAAGCATTTGGCTTGAGTACCTCATCAATCAGTGATAATGCCGAATATGGTGAGCTTGCAACAGGTGCTGTCAAAATAGCGTTTGCAAATCACCCATCTGCTCAAGCCCATTTTAAACAAGGTTATATACGCGCTCACCCAAAGCAACCAGCGCTAGGTTTTGAGCTGCGCTTTAGCTGTACTAATCTCAGTGAAAGTTACGATAAAGCGGTGCTTGCTGGCGCAGAGCCTCTTTGCCCCCCTAGCTGTAGAGGAACTCAATATTATGCCTACGTACGAGCCATTGAAGGTACTTTGATCTGCTTAGTACAAGCCTAGCTCTTCATCAAAACAGCATTAAAGTTTAACTTTGTAGCAATATAAGCCACACGCAACTGTCATCTAATTTCCTTATCTTAGCGGTAATTTAAATAAGGAGATTAATATGAATACATTACTACTAACATTGATGCTACTAAGCCCAACTGAAGCGCTAGTGACTGAACAAGTAAAATTACAAACCGCTGAAACACTTAAAGTTATGCAAATTGAACAGCAGACACAGTTGAAAACACAAGTCATCGCCACATTAGAAAATATAGAATTGGTATTGCCTGTGGTTGTTGATAAGCAAACTTTAGCGAAAGTACAAAACGTAAAACAACAACTTAACCAAGATTAAGTTGCTCTGCAGAGTTAGTCCAAAAACGAAGCTAAAGCGATTTCAACTAAACTCTCGGTATTTTTGTTGTGGTTTTTCTTAATACCTCGCTGGCTAAATCGATTAGTCGGTATTTCAAAATGTATAAAACCATGATTATTGGCTTGCTGGTTCACTAGTAATTGTTTTTCTTTCGCTGTTAAGTGATTGTCGTGAATTTTATTAAGTTCTTTTGGATCTAGCCAAATACCCGCACAACTTGGGCACTCATCAATTTCGACCACATGAAGAGGTGTAAAAAAGCGCCGCATCATCACGATACTCGGGCACTTAGGACAATTAATTCGTGCCGTTAAATCAACGTCTGTGTCAGGTAAAGCAGCCAAGTGCTCAGCAAGCACCAGCGCTCTTTTTAAAGATGGATCACTAAAATTAAAAATCTGGCGATTATCAAAAAATACCCCGCCATTGGCGGATGAGAAAACCTCGATCCCCCCGACCATTAGTTTAGTGAGTTCTATATTTGTCCTTGGGCAGCGCATATCCAGTTCCTTTGCATTTTATTACTCATCGCAGTGAGATATTAACTCGGTGCAAGCGCCTTTTCAATTAGCGGTACTAACGGCGCTGGTAAAGTAATATTACCCGCCAACACAAAGTCATGTGCCTCAGTAGACATTTTTTGCCACGTACGTTGCAAAATCCCAATCCACTTTTGCTCATCGTAGTCTGGTTTTGTTTGCACAAATGCCAACATGTAATACTCAATAAACACTAAACTTGCGATATCTTCCACCAATTGACTATCAGGATTACGCTTGATTTGTTTTTTCGCAACCGCTGCATATACTCGTTGCTTATCAACATCAGAACAACCAGCTTGCTGCATTAATTCAACCACAGTACTGGCATGAAAAACATACAACGCACTGCGCCACTGATGATAGCCTTGTTTATCCATTGGAAAGTGACTTCGCGGCGAACACCAACGCTTTATGTGCTGTGCTCTCACAGCAATATGCATTAGCTCATCAGCATCAGATTTAAAACGGTTTAACATCTGCGTCATACGATCTGAATATAAACGCTCTTTAGGCCACACTTTACCTGCATAGTATTCTTGATTAGGATCCTGGCTATTTGCTTCATCAATTAACGCTATTACATGCTCAAACATTTGGCTAGTCGCTACAATTAAATTTGTAAGCTATTTTAATCAGCTCAATAGTAATTAGCTAGTTGAAAGAAAGACAAAAGCAAACCTAGCTTGGTACAATTAGCCAAAAATGCTCTCATGATAAAAAAGGACTTTTATGCTATACGCCCTTATGACTTTGCTACTCTTTTTTGGTTTTAGTTTTAACGCTGATGCCACCTGTTTTGACCTTGCATATTTCGTTGAAGGGGTTCGTATTGGCTCGTGCAGTGAAGATAACGCAAAGGATGTGCCCGTTACTCTTTACCTTCTAGTATGGCTATTAATAAACACGGCTTTCGCTCAGCTAATATTAGCGCCGCGATGTCACCTTGTCGTGAAGTGTGTGCTTTTCATTTTAGCGCTTCCATTAAGCCCACTTGTGCTAGGGGTAACCTACCTAGGACTGGGTATTAATAAAGGATTAGAAACGTTACGCGAACGCAATAAACCGACGATACCCACTGCAGACACAACCACAGCGTTACCACCAACAACTGCATCAGCGCAAACATCGGCAGCATTACCACAATTACTCATCGGTCAATTTCAATTTAATCAAACAGAACAAAGTTTGTGTAATGGCCAACACAGCACCATTTTAGAGCCCAAGTGCTTACAAGTTCTAAGCTATTTAATTGAGCAACAACCGCGCATTGTTAGCTTAGAGGAATTACACAACAATATTTGGCAAAATCAGATAGTAACTGATACGGCAGTGCGCCGGATGATCAGCAAACTGCGTCTAGCGTTTGATGATGCTGATACAAAAAACCCTAAATATATAAAATCAATTATGAAACGCGGTTATCAGCTTATTGCCGATGTTAAACAACAAGGCACTGAATAATAACAAATTATATTTTACACACTTAGTTATAATCATAGTTATAACCATGATTATAACTAAGTCATGATTAATGAATGACTTAGTTATCGTGCTTTTTCTCACTTAAACGTACTTTGAATTGGTCAGGTGCAAAGCGCCCTATTCAAACTTACAAATTTAAAAAGGAAAAACCATGAAACAATTAATTCTGATCAGCGTCGTTTTAATTTTAGTTATTTGTAGTGTATTACTGAGCCTAAATGAGCAGTGTATGATACTGGGTGAACAATTGTCATTTAGTTTACAAGTAGGACACTGTGATTTATCAACCGCAACTAATGTGCCTGTTTCGCCTATGGCACTAGTCTTTTGGATAATAATGAATGTGCTCTTTGCCTACCTTTACCCAAAACAAAATGTGGAAAATGGCTATAAAGTTGCAACGTTTGTACTTGGGTTTCCGGGCACTTTATTTGTTTATTTAATTGCGCAAATAGCTCGTTCAACCCAAAAGCAAAAAGCTTAAAGGGCGCCCGTAGCGGTGTAATAACAATGAAACCGCTACGGGTTATTTATTGTGACTTTATTACTCAGGATTAGCGAATTAGGTACTAAATGACGACAGCCATCGATCTGTAAAGTAATATATCTGAGGTTTAAATCGACCACGACACCTTTACAGCTGGCGACCTCGATGTTGTCGCCTAATTTAATTGGACGGTAAAGCACAATCATTATCCCTGCAACGAGATTTGAAATTGCATCTTTAAGCGCAAACCCTAACGCAAACCCTGTTAAACCCAAGCCAGCTACTAAACCAGTTACATCAAAATCAAGCTTAGAGAGCGCTAATATAGTGCCAATAAAAATCAAAATCGCTTTTTGTGAGTTTGAAATTAAACGAAACGATTCCGCGGCATGGCCATCAAAACGACGTTCAACCTTCTTCAGTGCCAAGTGAAAAACTAAACTTAAAACAATACAGCCAACAAATACCAAAATAGCAGCAATAATTTTTTCATTCATAGATAAGCGCCATATTAAATAAACCAGCTCTTTAGTTAATAGATTTACTAAAAGATTAATTCATTGAGCAAAGCTGTGTCTAAATTAGTTAAACTGAGTGAGATCAACTGCTAATGAATGCTTGGGCTTTTCAATCATGCGGGCAAGTTCTATATCACCCTCTTTTACTATAATTGTCGCGGTGTACTTTAACTGATGTGCTTTTGCAATGCCTTTATCATCTTGCTTATCGAATCCTACCGCCACTAATTTTAAACTTTTTAATGTTAACTGAGATTGCTTAATCAGCTTTAACAATCTTGGTACTTCACGTTCGCTGTCATGGCACCAAGTACCAAACAGCACTAGTATATCTTTACCAGCTAGTTTTTTGATTGTATTTAATTCGTGTTGAGACGGTTTAAAACTATCGTACTGCTGCTCGAAGCCGTTGTAATTTTTTAATAAATTAGCAGCACTGATCTGCCCGACTAAAGGCTCTTGTGCGGCAAAACTAACACTGCATAGCAACAAAAACCCTATCATTACAACCTGTTTCAACATACTTTTCTCTTATTGATTGAGCACTTAAAAATTGACTAAATTTTCAGAGATGTGGATAAATTAGCAACTAAGATACCGTTATTGAAAACCTAATCACGCAGCATAACGATGCTTGAGTAATATTAGCACTTTACTGCGAGTAATTGCTTTAAACTATCGGGAACAAATTTACGCTGTGCTGTAATGGCATAAAAATGCTCGTAAGCATCAGGTAAGCGCTGGTACTCAATTAATACCCCTTGCTCTATTTCATCTTTTACGACCACCGATGGTAATACCGATAATGCCCCACTATCACGTGCCAGTAATCGCAGCATCGCCATATCATCGGCTTCTGCTTTAATTTCTGGTTTGTATTGCCAGCGAGCACACAATGCATTAAATGAGTCCCTTATTGCCGACGTTTTACTGGGTAATACCCATTGTGCGTTTTCATAGCCAATTGGAAACTCACTACTGATTTTACCATCAGCAGGCCCTACGATAGCCAACGGTTGACGCGAAACTAACTGGCTTTGCCATAACTCATTATGATGCTCTGTTCCTACGGGTTTATTTGTCAGTACTAAATCTAATTCATGCTCCGCCAAACCATTTAGCAAACCATCCATACGCCGTGCGGTTAAAGAAAAAGTGACCGAGGAAGAGCTTAACAATGGATTGATAAATTCTTCAATAAAATTTCGCGATAGCGTATTTAAGACTCCAATAGAAAGGTGTTGTTTTTCAGCAATTGCACCTTTGCTCAAAAACGAAGATAACTCTTCACCAGTGCTAAAAATGTCGTTGGCATAGGCTAATACACGTTTACCCATATCTGTAAGCTCTAAGCTTCGGCCTTTTCGCTCAAACAAATTAACGTTAATCGTGTGCTCAAGTTGCTTTATTTGGGTTGATAGAGCCGATTGCGAAATATGCAGCTCTTTAGCAGCTTGCGTTAGATTACCTAGCAACGCGACTCGCCAAAAATAATAAAGATGATGATAATTAAGTCGGCTCATGAATAGTTAACTTAAATAGAACGTTTAGATAGATTATATCTATTTTTTTTCGCCTTTCAACTTTGTCATACTAGGTCCTGTTGACCTTTCAGGATTGAAATTTGTTCTATCAGGGCAGAATCCTTCGGGCAGCGGGTGTTTGGCATTTACGCTGCGTTATCAACTATTTATGGGGAATAACCACACGAGATAGGTTCTGCCTTGCCTAAAAGTTAAACATACGGCTGCAAAAGTAACCTCGAAAAATAAACAGCCCCTAATTGCATCAATTAAAAGGAGCAGTAAATGAGTGAGTTAATTATTTCACTGTTAATGTTGGCTATCCCCCTTAGCATGCTGCTAACGGCTTACATTATCGGTAACAAAACCACGGCCAATAATGGCAAGGCCATCTTTTATGTACTAATCGCAAATGCTCTGTTACTTATAGGTGCGTTAACTGCTCAGACCACTTTCTCCCTGTCGTTAATATCAGCCCTTTCTTTCACAACCACTCGAATCATTATGCTGGCGCTAATCGTGTTTATCGGCATTTGCTTGGTAAGGTTTTGTCAAAACTATATGGCTGGTGAGCCACGTATTAATTACTTTTGGCGATGGTTATTGACGACCTTATCGGCTGTTACTCTGGTTGTATTAAGTAATCATTTAATTCTATTTTGGCTGGGCTGGCTATCAATTAGTCTCGCGCTACACAAGTTATTAATGTTTTATCCTAACAGGCCACGTGCAGCACTGGCCGCACATAAAAAATTCATTGTCGCCCGTTTAGCTGAAACATGTTTGTTCATCGCTTTTGCACTGCTATATAACGTACACGATACCTGGTTGATCACTGAGATCACTGCGGCCTACATAAATAATACCGTCGAGCTAACATTGAGTGAACAACTCGCTGGCAGTCTTATTGCACTGGCTGCGCTGATCAAGTGCGCACAGCTTCCGTTACATGGTTGGCTTATCCAAGTTGTTGAAGCGCCAACTCCTGTCAGTGCGCTTTTACATGCAGGGGTGATTAACCTAGGTGGTTTTTTATTAATTTTATTTGCGCCACTGTTTATGCAAGCAACAATTGCCCAGTGGTTAGTGCTGGTCGTAGCAGGGTTAACCACTGTAATTAGCGCCTTAGTCATGACGACTCGGGTCAGTGTTAAAGTTCGACTCGCATGGTCAACCAGCGCACAAATGGGTTTAATGCTCTTAGAATGTGCATTAGGACTTTTCGAACTGGCGCTCATGCATCTAGTGACACATTCTATGTATAAAGCATACGCATTTTTAAATGCAGGTAACGCAATTAATGAAGATATTAATCGCCGTCATGCACCAAAACATACTCCCTCATTAGCTGATTGGCTCAGAGGCATGATTATTTCAACAGTTATTGTTTCTTCGGCATGGTTTATCAGTGGTTACAGTGGCGCTATCAGTGTTTGGTTACTACTAACATTAGCACTCACAATACTGATTGCTACAAAGCACGGTATTGCAGGGAGGAGTATGCTAATACCCATCACTTTTATCGCTCTTATTGCGACCTTAAGCTACGTCGGATTAAAAACACTATTTGGCTTAGCTGTCGATACCACAGCATGGCGTGAAGCGGCATTTAGCATCGCTGATATCTGGGCTATCGTACTGATTACAACATTAATGGCATTAAGTTACTTTCTTCGCAATCAAAGCCAACACCCTAAAGTAAAAGCACTCTCAACCATGTTATTTGCAGGGCTGTATCTTGATGAATGGTTCACTCGGTTAACCTTAAAACTTTGGCCTATTCGCCTTCCCGTTGATAAGCAAACAAATACGAAGCACCACAACCAGACGTTTATTGCAAAGGAGTCACAATTATGAATACCGCTACCTCCTGTAACACTGAGCAAGCACTTAACAATACAGAAAAAGCGATATTAGCAAAAGTATGTGACTACATTGCACCCAGTTGGCCACTTGATCAAATGATTGCTGTGAATCCCTTTTGGCACATGCGCGATATGCCCATCGAGCAAGTCAGTGCTCGCATAAGCGTATTGACCAATGCCAAACTACAAATGCCTAAAGCTTATTATCAAGCAAAATATCAACAACAAGCAATCACCGATGAAAACTTACGTGATGCAACCCATATATTAGGAGTTGTTTTAACACTTGAACAGCTAAAAGAGTCACTGAAAATTGATTTACCACTGATGCACTGGCATAACATTTCTGACTTGCTTGATACTCAACGAGATCCACATAAGATGGCTTGGCACGATGAAATTATTCATCAAATCAGTCAATTTTGTGCGGCACATTATCAACAGCTTGGCCCTATGCTACATCGTAACGATATTTCTCAAGTCAGTGATCTCTACCATCATTGGTTAACAGTGATCAAAGCAGACAAAGGGGTTAGTATCATCATGGATGAAAAACACCTCAACAGCTATTTTGCTCAGTTACCTGACTCAGCTGACCAATTAATTGTAGAAACAATCAATACGTTAGGAATTGACGAGGACTGCTTAGAGTATTATGCCCATGCCCTGTTACTCGATATTAATGGCTGGGCTTCGTGGCTGGCGTATTTACGTTGGCAAGGGGACTTATATCAACAGCCCCACGATGAAATGTACCAATTATTAGCGATACGTATGGCGTGGGATTTAGTTATTTGGCGTTACCTTAAGGACCATGATAAGCCAAGTTATGCGTTGTTAAGCAGTCAATGGCAGCAAGAAAAAGCACAAATATCCGAGCGTTTAAATAACCATAAAATTGCTCAGCGTCCAATATGGGTGTGGGCTAAAGCAGCAGAACTAAATTATCAACAAACACTGCAACAAAAGCTCATTAATGCTGATAAAAAAACCGTTACTAAGACACAATTACAGGCGATATTTTGTATTGATGTTCGCTCAGAAGTGATGCGCCGAGCATTAGAATCACAAAGCCAAACCATTGAAACATTCGGCTTTGCAGGCTTTTTTGGCCTGCCTATTGAATACCAAGCCCATTCTAGTGCCCTTAAGCGGCCACAACTTCCTGGGTTATTAAAACCGATAATTCAGGTCAGTGAACAACATACAAACAATAAAACGTTATCAAAGCGAAAGCTTACAGCGGCTTGGCAGAGCTGGTCTAAAGCCGCACCAGCTGCGTTTTCAATGGTTGAATCCGCGGGTTGGTTATACGCGTTTAAACTGCTAAAAAATACTTTTTTAGCAAGCCGTGATGGCATACAGTCAAGCCATAACGAGCAATGGCAATTAAACAAAAATGATCAGCAACTTAATGTTCAAGATAAAGCAGAACTTGCATATACGGTATTAAATGCCATGGCGATAGAACACTATGCTGAGACTATATTGTTGGTCGGTCACGGTAGCCATACTACCAATAATTTACATGCAGCTGGCCTTGATTGCGGAGCCTGCGGAGGACAAACAGGCGAAGTTAATGTGCGTGTGTTAGCGTCATTACTAAATGATCAGCAGGTTCGCCAAGCATTAAAAAAACGCGGAGCCACTGTCCCCACAAACTGCCAATTTGTTGCCGCGCTACACAACACCACAACCGACCACATTACAATTTTTGATGAACCACTGAACGACACAACTAAGCAATGGTTATCAGCGGCGACTCAACAAGCTCAGCGCGAAAGAATACAGCATATCGAACCAAGCCTAGCATTGAAGTCACACCAAGAAATAAACAAAGCCTATCAGCAGCGAGCAAATGACTGGTCACAAGTTCGTCCTGAGTGGGGGTTAGCTAATAATGCCGCATTTATTGTTGCTCCGCGAAGCTGGACTCGCGAGGTGGATCTACAAGGCCGCAGCTTTTTACATGATTACCAGTGGCAACATGATACTGATTTTAGTTTATTAGAGCTCATTATGACTGCACCGATGATCGTCACCAACTGGATTAATACCCAATACAATATCTCGGTCACAGATAACTTTAAATATGGTAGTGGTAACAAAGTACTGCATAATGCAGTGGGAGGAAATATAGGCATCTTTGAAGGTAATGGCGGTGATTTGCGCATTGGCCTTGCTATGCAATCATTACATAATGGTGAAAAATGGATGCATGAACCACTAAGATTAAGCGTCTATATTGCCGCTCCACAACAGGCAATTGCATCGATATATGAAAAACATAGCATGATCAAAAACCTGGTAGATAACGACTGGCTAAGCTTATTTCGGTGGGGTGATAACAATGAAATCGAGCGCTTTTTTAAAGGAAGGTGGCATAACTGTATTCATGCCAATGAAGGTTAACAACAATGCCACACATCGTTCTTGCGACTAAGCATCAAAAATCACGCTGGATTGCTCCTTATCTTGAGCCTTTAGGCTATCAGATTAGAGAGTCTGACGCATTTGATACCGATTCATTGGGCACCTTTAGTGGTGAAATTGCTCGTACATGCTCACCTGAACAAGCAGCATTAACTAAAGCAAAACAAGCGTGTGAATACAGTAATGCTGCATTTGGCTTAGGCAGCGAAGGAAGTTTTGGTGGTGGTCCTTATTTTGGCTTAGTTAACTTCAATACTGAATTACTTTGCCTGTATCAGCGTGATACAAACACAGCTATTTATGGCCATGCTGCTGGGCCATTTTCACCCATTAGCTTACCCATTGAACATCATACAACCGCACAAACAATAGCCGAAAAGCTAGCCAAGTTTGAACAGCAACATTGGATATTAACATTGCCGCATACGCTTGAAAAAGGCCTAAGCCTAGATGAATTGCTAGCAAGGTTTACTTATCATTTACCATCTTCGGGGAAAATCACCCCCGATTTAAGAGCCATGCATAGCCCTGAACGGCAAACTATGATCGCAAACGCAGCGAAAGATTTAGCAAGACGCTTAACGTCATTTTGCCTCCAGTGTAAGGCAGCTAATTTTGTGATTAAAAAGGCAATAGCCGGGCTAATTTGTAGCCAATGTTCATTACCAACCAAGCAAGTTAAGCATCATCTAATCGCTTGTGATCATTGCCAACATAGCTGTGTTGTTCCAAGCAACAACGCGTTGGCTGATCCAACTTATTGTCAAATTTGTAACCCATGAGACTAACACTAAATGACACCATTTAATTCAACTAAAATGTTATCAGGCGAGCAAGGTATCGTAGATGCGATCAGCTTGCTTAAGTCGGGGCAATGTGTCGCACTGCCAACCGAAACAGTATATGGGCTTGCCGCAGATGCAACAATTCCTAGTGCCGTATTAAAAATTTTTGCTGCTAAAAAACGACCTGAAAGCCATCCCCTGATTGTACATATTCCTGATCAAAGTCATTTAACCCGATGGGCAGAGCAATTACCGGCCTGTGTAAAACCACTTGCAGATGCATTTTGGCCAGGCCCCTTAACGATGATCCTTAAAGCAAAAACAGGATTAAATAATCCTGTTACAGGTGGTTTGCATACTATTGGTTTACGAGTACCAGCAAATGCTTTATTTTTAAAAATATTAACCGAACTTGATACCGGTTTAGCCGCGCCGTCAGCAAATAGCTACAAACAATTGAGTCCAATAGCACCAGAGCAAGTTATCAACGACCTAAATGGTCGTATTGCGGCGGTGTTAGATGGCGGGAAATGTTCCTATGGCATTGAATCAACCATACTGGAAGTTACTGATCAAACTCTGCGTATTTTGAGGCCAGGTCCTATTAGCGCAGTAGAAATTGAGCAGGTAACAGGACTAACCGTGGCAGTACCTTTAAAACATAACGAAATAGTGCCAGGCAATGTCAGCGCCCACTATCAACCGAATACTCCTACAACATTGATATCGCTTGAACAATTAATCACTGAGATTAATGAGCATGACAACGATAAAACACATTATTTAGTGTATTCAAAAGCTGCCATCGATGCGCTGCTATTTAAACATGTGCCTATTAACAACATCACATGTTTAGCAGAAGAACCTCATGATTACGCAAAAAATCTCTATGATTCGCTGCATCAAATCGATAAACACTCATGTTTAACTATTCTGGTAGAGCAACCACCACAAGAGCAAGCATGGTCAGCAGTAAACGACAGACTCTCACGTGCAGCATCGACGTATATCGGCTAAGTAAATATTTAACTTAAAACTTTGCAAGTCATTTGATTTAACCCTAGGCTTGCAAATCACAGTCACTATCCATTGTTTTATCCTATTTATGAGACCCAAAACCTTGCTTAAATTATGATAAATATCGATAACACTGAACATGTAGAATCACAATATATTATTTTTAATCACACCTAAGATTTCGCCACAGTAGCAAGACTATTTGATCAGTAAATGTTTGATAGCAAGTTGAGCCGCCAAAAAATTAGTTAAGAGTAAAATACCAAGCCAAAAACTTAACATCCTCCCATCTAAGCACGTATGACTCTCTATCCCTTATGAATGGGGAAACAATTTGAAACGAAATGAGAAAGTACATTGTTTTAGCACGGCTAAGTTGAAAATGATGAAAATACGTTCAATTAGTCATAAATCTGCAATTAAACTATAGGATAATTTCCATTCGATTTAATTAACCTAGAAAAGACGACAGACCTCAATGACCACTCCTTTAGTGCGCTTGAACTTTGCACTGCAATCTTTTGAAGATCCGCTATCAGCTGCCATGGCACATACTATGGAGTACGATACGCTGCATCTAAATGCAAACGCAGAGCATGAAATTAGACTGCTTTGTGTATTACCAGAAGATGCGCATGAAGGCGACACTATTTCGTTAAGTGCAACACATATAGCAGCGCGTGATGCACGTTACTTTATGCAATACACACTGCGTCTGAGCGATATAGAAGCCGGTACGGTAACGCTGACACTTGAAAAAATAACTCTCAGTGATGAAAGTGACGAATATGTGCTGCAATTAATGTTGCATGGTTTACATGCCACCCTCAAAGACAGTGCTGAATTTGATGTCGCAATCAAGGAATATGGCGCAGGTTATATACCACAATACGAGCCGGCTCTAGTTTCTAAAAGTCATTCACTGCGCCAATATATGACAAGTTTTAGTAGTTCATTTTTATCATTATTTTAATCCACAAAGCTGACTTTACCCATAGTAATGGTGGGTATGCCCTGCGCTTGATTACCAAAACGTTGCTGGCCACCCGCTAAACATTCGTTCGCTAAAATCGCAAACAAAACTGCTTCTTTCGCATCTGGGTCGATACCTAGAGCATGGGTATTTTTAATCTCATGTAACTGTGGACACAAAGATAAAATATGCTTCATCAACAGTGGATTATGTATTCCCCCACCACTGGCATAAACTGTAACATCGGCTAATTTTTCACTGCATTGATTAATAGCCTGTGCAATCATCATCGCCGAAAATCGATTTAGTGTTGCCATCACATCTTCGTGGCTTAGCTGTAGGGTGTTGGTTGTCGTTTGTGCTTGGTGTAAATAAGCCAAATTGAAAACTTCAGGGCCTGTCGTCTTAGGAAAGTCCAAATTAAAAAATTCATCTTGGCATAACTCATCCAACAGCGGCTGATTTATCTGGCCTCGGTTGGCAATTAAACTATCTTTGTCATAATGAAGCGGCGCAAAATAACGTTGTATATAAGCGTCCATGATTGTATTACCTGGTCCAATATCAGAGCTAAATACAGCGCTCGCATCAGCAGATTGTGGTAAAAAAGTCAGGTTAGCAATGCCGCCCATATTCAGTAATATACGATTTTCAGTTAAGCTGCTAAAAAATAAATAGTCGCCATATACTGCAAGTGGTGCGCCTTCTCCGCCCGCTGCAATGTGCTTTTGTCTAAAATCGCCAATCGTGGTAATACCAGTCGTAACCGCTAAATGGTCGCTATCACCTATTTGCAAAGTACCATGATTAAAATCGCTCTGGTTATGCTGACTTTTAGGGCAGTGATAAATAGTTTGCCCGTGACTTGCAATCACATCAATATCAGCTGCAGCAACTTCCCATTTAGCTAAACACTGCAATACCATTTTGCCATGTAATTGCCCCACCCAAGGATGAAGTAAAGTAACTAACTCCAAATCACATTCGCGTTTGGCAAATACTGTTTTTATTTTTTGTTTATAGTCATCATCATAATCAACAGTGTCAAAGGCTAACACATCAATTTGGGTGTTCATGCCATGACCTGAGACTTTGCACAATGCAACATCTAACCCATCTAATGACGTTCCACTCATCAGACCAATTATTAATCTGTGTTGTTTTTTAGCGCTGTTATACAGTTGTAATATATGCTGATGCATTCTTTTTACCCTTAAAAATCAAAATACTAATTAATGTATATGCATTTCAAACTCAAGAATACTTTATACCTTAACTTTAAATATTGAAAGAATAATTATTGCAAACAAGTTAAAAATGCTTTAAAACTTACCAACACACTGAGTGTACCGACAACGATAAAATTCATAATAGCAAAAAATACATAACCACGGGAACTGACCATGAAACACTGCAAACCTAACTCAATGCGCCCACTCCACCTGCTATCTCCAATTGCACTGGCAATTATTGCTACTACTAGCCCTGTTTTATTGGCCGCTGAACAGCAAGAAGTGCAGCAAAAAAAACCTGAAGTAATTACTGTTACTGGCTCTCGAATTCAGCGAACGGAATTAGTTTCAAGTAGCCCAGTAGTGAGTGTTGACGAAGCACAAATACACCTAGATCGCGCGGTGAATGTAGAAGATATTACCGCAAAGTTACCACAAGCTGCAGCGGGAGCTAATAGTACAGGTGCAACGGTAGGTGACTCATTTGGCTCATCGACTATTGATTTACGTGGCCTTGGTCAAAACCGAACTTTGGTATTAATTGACGGTACGCGCGCTGTGCCATTTAGTTTTCGTAACTCAGTTGATGTCAATACAATTCCTGCCGGTTTGATCAAACGTGTTGATGTTTTAACAGGCGGTGCAGCTGCTGTTTATGGCGCCGATGCAGTAGCTGGCGTGGTTAACTTTGTGCTTGATGATGACTTTACCGGCGCTGAGTTTTCAAGTAGTTATGAAACAGCTGATGGTGGCAATGAAAAACTTAATTTTGAAGCCATTTTTGGTGGCGATATAGCTGATGGTAGTGGCCATATTACTGGCTACCTTGGTTATTCTGAACGTAAAGAGTTACTTGCTGGTGAACGTGATTATGCCTTAGAGAATGGCGCGACTATGATTAATAGCGGCGGGTTATACACCGATGTTGCCAGTGGTAATAGTTTAGCGATTAATGATGCAGGCCAAGTCGTGAGCGATCGTCAAACCAATGACTTTACCGGCGACCGCTATTTAACTCAGCCTATGGACAGATTTTCTGCTGGTTTATTATTTGATGTGGATGCCAGCGACAGCGCAATCATTTATGGCCGTGCGATGTATTCTAAAGTAACCGTTAATGGCGCCGGAGCCAGCGGCCAAACACCTATTTTTGTTAATGAGCAAGTAACTCTCACACAAGATAACCAATACATTCCTGATGAACTTCGCCAACAACTCACCTTTGATGCTGATGGTAATGCGCTAGTCAATGTTGAACGTAATTTAGGCCTTGGCGTACAGCATACTGAAGCCGTGCGAGATTCATTGCAATTTCAACTGGGTTTAAAAGGCGATATTAACGATTATTTACGTTACGATATTTATGGTCAGTATGGTCAAACCGATGAAGTAGCAACGATCTATAAAAATGCTTACAAAACCGATAAAAGTGGCAATAGTCGCTTTGCCAGTATAGCCAATACCATGGATATTTTTGATCCTAATTTAGATCTAGGCGAATTTAGCGACCCACTACTTTATACCACTCGCGAGCGAACGCAGAGCGTGTTTGCTGCCACCTTATCAGGTGATTCAAGTGCCATATTTGAACTACCTGCCGGTTATGTCGATTTTGCAATTGGTTATGAATACCGCAAAGAAACGGGCAAGCAAACACCGGGAGATGCATTTAGAAATGGCACTAGTTTTGCCGCTGTTAGCGCCTTTGATATGGATGCCAGTTTTGACAGTAGTGAGTTCTATGCAGAACTATTAGTGCCGATCTTAGTTGATATGCCATTTGCAAAAGAGCTTAGTTTTGAGGGCGCGTATCGTATTTCTGATTACTCAAACACTGAAGCAGAAGACACCTATAAACTGGGCATAAACTGGGCAATTAACGATGATATCCGTATCCGTGCGAATAAACTTACGGCATTTAGAGCACCTAACTTAGGTGAATTTGCCAGCCCAATCACCTCTCTTTCACTGGCATTGTTTGATCAAGATAGCGACCAATTCGTGCCACGTTTAGCAGGTCGTTTTAATGGTGATCCATGTTTGCTAGGTACGGGTGACGCAGCACAATGTGCCGCATTTGGCGCACCTGCAGTTGGTACTGAATTTGATAGCAGCTCTGCCGCTTATACTTACGGTGGTAACCCAGATATAAAACCAGAACAAGCTGAATCAGATACTTTAGGCGTGGTTTACACACCCAGTTATATCGATGGCTTCGATGTATCTATAGATTATTACAGCATTCGCGTAACTGATGCAGTAAGCCAAATCCAGCCAGGTGCAGCATTACAGAGCTGTTATATTGACGATCCAAATCCTAATAACCCATTGTGTGGCGCAGTATTACGCGATCCAAACACAGGCTTTATTAGCACCGCGATCGTAAATGACTTTAACCTTGCTGCGATTGAACAAGCTGGTATCGATTTAGCAGCCAACTATGTATTTGATGCACCAATGGATTTAGGCGGTCGCTTTAGGCTCTCATACCAAGGTAACTTTGTAACAAAACAAACTCGCCAAAATAATAGCACCGTAGCAGAAGTTGATTGTAAAGGTACTTATGGTAGTGCTTGTTCAGGCGATTTTGCGAGTATCTTACAAGCCGATTATAAACACCGCGCCACCTTTGATTGGCAGCTAGATACCATGAACTTCCAATTAGGCTGGCGCAGAATCGGTGAAGTAGACTACGCTGTAGATAGAACAGAAACAATTTCAGCACAAGACTACATGGACTTTGCTGCATCGTGGCAAGCAACCGAGACTATCGCGGTTAACTTTGGCATCGATAACCTGTTTGACAAAGCACCACCAACACCTGACATTGGCGCTAATCACTTTAATACTGTGAGTGATTACAGCGTTATTGGCCGTACACTAGGGGTTGCAGTTCGTTACTCACCGAGTTTTTAGTTAATCCCCTATTGCCTATAGCAGCACAGGATTAAACCCTTAAAGCGCACCCTGCCCGGTGCGCTTTTTCTTGGTTCAATGTTAATCAAAGCTATGCTGCGATAGAAACCGTAATTTTAACGGTTAAGTAAAGATGCTGTATAGTTGCTCAGTGCTCGCGTGAGATTTGCTAATAGTGATTGTTGTATTACACTTTGCTTGCTAAACAAGGCATTACTCAAACTGTATCTCTATCGGCTCGCTAAGCATTTCATCACGGCTTACAGCAACAACTCGGATATGTGAAAGCGCAAGTCCATTGTTGTTATTCTCAACTGTGATTGAGCGCATTATTGATGGGTAAATTTTATATTGCCAATCATCGCCATATTTAAGATAAACAAGCGTTTTAAATACATGCTCAGGTTGCGCATGATGCCAACTCAGTTTTGTCACCTGTGCATATTGGTTATAGCTCACTGCAGGTTTACTCACCTCCTGAACTGGTAACCAATTTGATAGCGGCAGTAATGCTTGATGTTGAAACACGCCCTTTTCTATCACCTGAGAAAAGTCAGCTTTTTCTAATGATTTTACATTCCAAAATACAACGCCTGGCGAGTTATTAAGCATCGCCCGATTGATCATAATTTGGTTAACGACTTCGTCGATTCCTGCATCCGTATTTGCTATCAGTGTGTTGATACCTGGCCATAAATGACGATTTTGAGTATTTTGCGATTGCCACCACGCAATTAACAATGGATAGCTTTGCGAGTATTGGTTGATAGGCCAATATAATTGCGGAGTAAAATAATCAAGCCAACCTTCATTTAGCCATAGTTTGGCATCGGCATAAAGCTTTTCATACTGATCTAAACCACGGATCGTAGCCGGTTGCTTTGGACGATATATCCCAAATGGACTAATACCTACTTGTACATGTGGCTTCAGCTGTTTTACTTGCTCATAGAGCGTTTTTGTAAATTGATTCACGGCAGCTCGACGCCAGTCACCTTTACTTAATTTACCTCCTTGTTTTTGATAATCTAAATATTGGCTTTGATCAGGAAAGTCTTCACCTTCGTTGTATGACGGATAAGGATAAAAATAATCATCATAATGAAGGCCGTCAATGTCATAGTTTTCTACCAATTCTAATAACGTCGTAATACTATAATCAATAACAGACTGATTAGTTGGAATAAACCAGTGCATACCATTTTTAAGCTGTACGACATCTTCAGCCATTTGCACACTCATTGACTGCTCACTGACACTTCCACCCGATGGGTGATGAACGCGATAAGGGTTGAACCACGCATGCAGCTTTAAACCCCGTTTGTGCGCTTGTTCAATCCAAAATTGCAACGGATCATAAAAAGGTTCCGGCGCTTGCCCTTGCTTACCGGTTAAATAGTAAGACCATGGCTCAGTTGAGCTTTGGTAAAGTGCATCAGCTTGTGGCCGAACTTGAAAGATAACTGTATTAAAATTATTCGTTTGCAGCGTATCTAATATTTTTATTGCTTGACGTTTTTGCTCATCAACAGGCAAGCCTGGTTGCTGCGGCCAGTTAATATTCGCAACAGTCGCAACCCATGCGGCGCGAAATTCACGAACAACATCTTCGGTATGAATAATTGCAAGCAGTGGGTTAGGTTGTTGTTTAGTAGTAGGTGTTAAAGGAGCGGACTGACAAGCGATTAAAGTAACAGATATGAGCACAGAGAAAATTACTCGGATCATCATTGATTTCCTAATAAGTGAAAAAATATAGCCGATAGTGAGGACTATCGGCTATTTATATCGTATATGGGGGGAATTAAAATTTATACTGGGCGCCGAGTAAGAATCTACGACCATAATTATGAATAGCAAGTGGACGATTGCTATCTGACATACCAGTGCTGTTACTTGACATTGAACGCTGGTCTTCATCGGTTAAATTAATGGCTTGAAATACCACATTCAGATTATCAGTCACATTGTAGCTAAGGTTCAAATCATATTGACCAAAGTCATCAATGTACTGGTTGAGTCCTAAATAAGTTGTATAAAAGTATTCAGAACGGTAAGTATATGAAACCCTTGCACTAAAGCCCATATTCTCGTAATACACTGTGGCATTGAAGGTATCTTCTGAATTATTAGGCAGAACGGCTTCTTCTCCTGCAGCGACCTGCTCAGCTGTTTGCTCAAGCTCTGCATCTGAGTAAGTATAGTTAGTTTGAATACCAAAACCATAACCTAGCTTTTGCGTATAATTAACTTCAAAGCCTGAGTTTTCGCCGCCTAAACCATTTAATGGTTGAGTGATCAAGAAAGTACGCAGTTCTTCAGCACCGGTATCTGGATCAGTCCACATCCACTCTTTATCAACAGTGCTATTTGTAATGTATGAATCGATATCTTTATAAAAGTAAGCTAATGATAAGATAGATGACTCATTAAAATACCATTCAGCTGATAAGTCATATTGCGAAGCACGATATGGTTTTAAATCAGGATTACCTTCATTACCCTTACAGCCTGTTGCTGCAGTGCAATAACCACTTTTACGCGCTGATAAAAAGTCATAATCTGGACGAGACATAACTTTTGCTGCAGCAAAACGCAGGATGATCTCATCACTGTAATCATAAGCGATATTTAAACTCGGTAGAAAGTCGTCATAACTAGTAGAAAAACCAACTTCTTCGATATTTTGCGGATCAAAACTACGGCCCGTATATTGTAGTGACTGCGAGTCAACATCGGTTTTGACAGCTCGAACACCTAAGTTACCGCGAATATCACTGAATGAAAACAATGCTTTTACGTAACCGGCAGTAATGGTTTCTTGCAAGTCATATGTATAATCTAGATGTTCATAAGGCGCTGTTGATGGTTCGGTAGAAGCAATCCAATTACTATAAGCGGCATTATCAAATTGCCATAAAATGGCATTCTCACCACCCATAAAATCATTAACTGTGGTAGTTGCAAACTGGCCTAAATTATTCGTACTGCCATCAGCCCCCTTTTTAGGATAATTTGCTTTAATTAAGTTGGCGGCTTTACTGTGTTCTCGGTATTTGACCCCAGTTTTTATCGCCGTAAAGTAATCATTATAGAGTCGATACTCAAAATCAAATTGCACATATTTCTCATCGGAATCATTCGCGATATCATTTTTATGATTGTAGTCTAAGCGATAATCGGCAGGCGTAAGAGAATCTGATAATACAACTTCGGGCATACCATTTTCGATGCTGTACGAAGCGTCAGTGTTTGCGTAGTATTCTGAATATACGTCACTTACTGCGCCTTCAGCTTTACTATAGCCAAACTGTGTTGTCAGAGTGTAGTTATCTTTTGCATAGGTAACTTTAATATCGTGAGCTTGAGTTTTAAATTCACCTTGGTATCCGGCATTTCCGTAATAGCCTAAATTATTATGGGCAGGTAAAGTCCCAGCAACTACAGTACCATCGACAATATCAGCTTGCTCAATATTGCCAATGTTTTGTAATATAAAACCACTCGAATAAGTACCGTATGACTCATGCTCAGATTTTGAATACAAGTTATTAAATACGATATCTAAGTTTGCTGAAGGCGCGTATTGCAAGGTAGCCGTCACTGTATTTAAATCAGAGTCACTGGCATAGCGATTATAACCTACTGCCCCAGGGTAATACTCATTATTGCCATCACCATTGGCATCTGTACTTCGGTAACCAAATCTTACCTCTTTACTGTCTCTTTGGGTTGCGAGTTCTTTGCGCACAAAGCCCACATTAAAACCAAAGTCTTCTGCTTCATTTTTCCAAGAATATAAACCTGAAATATAGGGTTTAGTTTCATCGGCATTTTCAAAATGAAATGCTTTCACTGACAATGCGGCATAGTTAGATTCACTGTCCAGTGGCTTGCGTGTTCTAACCACCACAGTGCCGCCAATTGAACCTTCATCAACATCAGCCTCAGCTGACTTAAACACTTCTAAAGTATCGACTAACTCTGCAGGCAAAAGTGAATAGTTAAAACCACGTGATGGACGAGTGATAGACGCTGATGCCGTCGCTGAAGCAACACTCTGACCATTTAATAAGGTAATGTTTAGATGGGGTGCTGTACCACGAATACTTACTCGGTCACTTTCTCCGCCTAAGTCTTTTTCAACTTGCACACCCGGAATACGTTGCAGGGCATCGGCTACCGTTTGGTCAGGGAATTTACCGATATCTTCTGCAGATACCGCATCAACAACACTGTTAGCAAACCGTTTCATATTGAGGCTCTTCTCGACAGACGCAGCGTAGCCTTTTACCTCTATACGTTCGATATCTTCTTTTGTTAAGTTTTCTTTGTCTAATTGCTCTGCATCATTAGCAAAAGCCGTACTAGAAGCTGAAATAACCAAAGTGGCGAGTAATGATTTTTTGAATTGAGCTGTAATTGTGTGGAATTTATTATTCATAGTATAAGCATTTAACCTTTTTATATTGCAAAGTACTTGTACGGCTTCAGCTAATTTAAAATAGCTAAATCAAGACATATTTTATAGTTTTGTTACCTGCTGTTAACTTAGTCAAAAAAACACACAAGATCAATATAATTTATTCCAAAATTAATAAATGTTTTCAATTTATAATTCCAAAAATACACAAAATGTCCTTTAGTCGCTATCTAAATAAAGCACTTAAATTTATGAAAAATGAGAGCCTTATAAATAAGTACAATTAAAACAAAAGATTAACGATATAGTGAACTTCGAGGTTAATTTAAATTACGCAGTAGTAAGATACCGTAATTTAAATTAGGTTGGCGCAGAATTGGCAAATTGGACTACTTTGTCGATAACTTAGGGGGCCTTGTAAGCAAGTAGTACTGATCTGTTATTGTAGCTACTGAGGTTTTTGCTGGTTTTCGAGCTTCAGTAAATATTTAGCAGCTCGACGGCTCCCGCGTTGCTGGTTTTTTGGCTAATTGCAGCGCATGATAAATAATATGTTTAGTTGCTTTACTCAACGCCACAAAACATTTTAGCTTGGGGTTTTGCATCTAACGCTAATAAAAAATCATCAGGGAACTGCATTTCGTTTGATATCGAATACGCTGTATCCCAGCGCTCATAAGCTTTTGCCAAACACACTGGGATCATTTGGGCTTATTACATTAAGCCCGATTCAATTAACTGTGCCACATAGTTTTAGTTTTTGACCAAACACTGTTAGATCTGATCTGCGAAGAGTAAAACATGGTAAGTACGAATCACCATCTAAGGATTTTTTAATGCCATCAATCCATAGCTCTGCACAATCAAAATGATTTTCTTCAAGCCAAGCATAAAACTCTCTGTTGATGCAAAAGACTTGATATTAAATGCTTCAAATTTTCCAATTTACTTAAAACTCAATCACTTCAATCGCACCGCGTTTTTGCATAGTTACAAACAGCTTGGTTTGCTGGTCATTAAATGCCACATTGGTTGGATGCTGCCCTGTTAAAGTATAGGTTTGCAATATCTTACCTGCGGGGCTAATTTTTAAAATAACACCTGCGCCATAACGGGCAACATACAGGTTACCTTGGTTATCAACACGCATGCCGTCCATACCATGGTCGTCAAATGTGATCAGCGGCTGCTTATTGCTGATGTTTAGCTCACTATCAAGATCATACTGCCAAATAACCCGCTGCACGCTTTCGTTTACGTAGAGTTTACTATTGCTGTTATTAACCGCCACACCATTGGTGGTGCCCATATTATCTTCTAATAATTGAGTACTGCCATCTGTATTTATACGCCATAATTTGCCGGTAGCATCAGCCCAATTAGGGTCGCTGGCAAATAATACACCGCGTTTGGTAATCGCAATATCGTTTGGTTGATTCATGGTTTTATTATGAGCAAAAACCTCAACGCTTTTACTATTAGCAGGCACTTTTAAAATATTATGATTTATATAATCCGCAATATAGAGATTACCTTGGCTATCAAATTGCAAACCATTACCAACGCTGTCATTTGGCAACTTTAAAAATAAGCTGGCTTTACCATTGTTATCAACCTTACCAATGGTGCCCTGCTCAGCAAAATTAACTGCGTATAAATGCTGCTTATAAAAAACAGGTCCTTCAACGCCTTGAGTAAACACATTATCAGGCACAAACTCCTTACTGTGCTGCGCAATACTGGTGGCACTAAAAAGTGCTGCACAGCTCAATCCACAGATCATCGCTTTCATTTTATTATTATTCCTAATTTAAATTATTACTGGTGAAGATGCTCAAAATAGGGAAATTGTCTTCGCCAAACGACAGCGTTAATGAGCGTTGCTCGCCATCCTCTAGTTTAACGTTTTCAGCCAAGGAAATCGGGGCAACTCGCCGCCCATCAGCAAATAACGCCATAATATGTTCCGCTTGTAAAATGCGTGAACCTGACGCGTCATTACGAATTGTCACCACTGCGACTCGTCGGCCTTGCTCACTACTCATAAAAACGGAATTAACCACTGTAAAATCACTTTTTTTTGGAGTAATTTTCGCATCATTTTCAAAACTAAACTGCATTCCCTGTAACGCAACTTGATCGACCGACAATACTTCATCATTTGCCTTTACCAAACCGCTCACAAAAGCACTGACTAGCAGTGGCAGTAAAACCAACAGTTGTATTTTCATTTCATTCCCTCGCTAACAACATCTATCTAAAGGTTATTTTTAACACAACTTGTTCTTTCTGTTCCAAAGCTGGAATTTAGAACTACTAGTGACGGGGAAATTACATGTCACTTTCTGATAAGACATCATCCAAGTTTCTGATTTAACGCTGGAATTAGTCATTTTTACGAAAAGTCTTTGGAATTTAGCGAGCCAGAATTTCAATACCTTTTAGATACCAAAAATCAGGCAAAGAAAAACCAAAATCTGCGACTTTGGAGTTAACTTATATTTATCTTAGCTGAGTTTTTAGGCTTGTTGCAATTATTATTTTGAGGCGATGTGAGAAGGTTTATATGTAGTGGTGTTACACTTATTCAGTTTTTATACATTGTGATTTTAAGTTCGCTTTGTTTGGTATGTGATTACATTTTTTGATAAGTCTACTTTTTGCTTATTAAAATGCATAAATCGAGACTGCAACTGCCGGATACAGCAACTATTTAAATCTTCTCTTTTGTACATTACAAAGTCAGTAAAGTGACCCCCCATATAAATCTGTTTAATTGGTTTAACATTACAGCATGCTGTAACTCGTTTTTCATTCCTCCGTGATTTCTCAAAATTTGCTTTTCTGTTTAGTATTAAATGTTCACTTACAAGAATGCGCATTGATTTTATATCTATTAATGTTTTATCTGGTGTAAGTGCTAAATAGTTTTCTTCTATCAACATGTTTATCACCTTAGCATTCGCTTTTAGCATTTTTATTGCTTCCCCAAAGCAAATATTTTCTTGTGATTGCCACTTCAGCTTCAGCACTTCTTTAAACCCTTTTTCTGATATTAGAAGTTGATTGATATAACTTAAAGTGGCACCAACTTTAAATTGAGATTCCATGCGCCCAGCGAGTGCATGATCAATAAGCTCCTCAGGTGTTAAATCGAATAAGTTGTACATGCCACGAGGGACATCATTTATATTTATAAATTTATCTTTCGCTTTCACCGTGCCGTTTGCTAGCGCATATGTCCTATTTAATAACGCTTGAACTGCGATGATATCAAAGAAAGATTTATCTGGTTGCTTGCACAAATACACAGCTTGCAATGTATTTTGCATTGCCATGTAACTAATTGACTTCATATGTACACCGAGGAATTTCGATAGCATAACCCCATCAACTTGAAAGCTGAGTTCATTAACATCCGGTTTCTTATCAAACCTACGTTTTGAAACGAATAGCTCAGTATCAATATCAGCACTATGATTTTTCATTAAAATTTGTTCAGCCCTAACTAAAGTGGTCGCCCCTTTCAATACCTTAAATGAGCCAATATGCGCTTTAAGTTCATTGATCCCTAACCGAGTAACTAATACTCCCATCCCATCAAGGTTACTTCTGTGCTTTAAAAGTAAACTTTCCCACACACTGAATAGCTCCTCGCAACATAAAAGAATAAAAGTATCTTCAAGTAACGTTCGAATATACTCAATGCTTGCGTCACGTAACATAAGTTTTGCTGTGATGAAGTCAAATGGTCTACATACATATGAAGCAAACTCCAACAACGCATCTGTAAAGACATACCTTTCGCTACGATCTAAATTTAGAATATGTTTTTCAAATAACAGTGACGTTTGCTCTGGGGCTGGAGCGTTCGAATCGACATACAGTACGTTTTCTGTATTGACTAACGGTGTATGGTGTCGTTCACAAATTGTAGTTGAAGTATGCTGCCATCCATCATTATGTAAGCCATTTTCTTTAAAGCAAATTGGACACACTTTCAATTGTTTAGAATAAAAGTGAGCAAGACTGTAATGCAAGATTTCAACATTTTCGAATAAACGATATGTTTCTACATCTAAACTAATTTGCTCAATATTAAGCAGCATATCTACATGTTCACGCGTGTAAGAGTGCCAGCGAGCTAACGAGTTTAGCTGATTTGATTTAAATAATTTTTGTACACTCGAAAAGCCATAGAAGTTTGCAATGACAGAGCAAGCGCCATAAGGCGTTATTGTTGTATTAGACTTCATATTTCACTCCTAGGTCTATTTTTAGAGCCTTAACATTTTTCGAAAAAGGGTTTGATTTTCTTCGCTGGTTTACACGTACAGTAGAAGACACATCAACAAAATCTTTTTTTAATACTTGATCTCTATTTTCGCTTTCAGCCTTGAAAATCGCTTTTCGTATCAGGATGCTTAACTGTCTTAAGTCACCTTTTGTGATTGCAAAAATGGGTAAATTTATTTCAGGTTTTGTGAAATCAACTTGTGTAAATTGCAGCACAGTATTCAGTGATAGTAGATAATTCACGAATGTTGTGTAATCACCTTTCGTTGATAAAGACAGTAACTTCTTTTCGATAATAAGCGAGCCACGCGACGCAAACTGTTCATTGATTTTGAGTAAGTTCAATACATTAGACGTGCCAGCGAAAATTAAAAACAGCCCAAATTCATCAACAAGCTCTTTCAAGTAATCTGCAATTTGCCGCGCAGATTTAACTCCGACTTTTTCAACTACTTGTTGAAATTCATCAAAAACAAGTACGCGATAATGTTTATTTTTTAATTGCTGGACAATACGGCGGCGAAGCTCGACTTCAGAGCCGTGGATAATACCCGGCTCGCCCATTCCTGACAAAATTGAGCGAAAAAGGTCGAGCGGGTTCATGTTGGAGGGTGAACGTATATAACACGCTTTAGTTGGTGTAGAGTCATTAGCGTCATCAACTTGTTTTGCATTAAAGCGCTTAATAAACGCCTTAACTAACGTTGTTTTACCACTTCCGGAATCGCCAGCAATAACACAGCAGTTGCCGACACCCAGTGTCAATACTTGCTCTGATTCTTGCAGTAACTCGTCGAGCTCTTTCACATTATCAGCGCAACGAACTGTCTTTTCATAAAGCATAATGGCTTTAACTTTTAATGATGCACTCACAACTCACCTCCTGCGCAAAACTGATAATCACAATCATCACTCACAGGCAAATCATCATATTCGACAGACGAATTAAGCGAAGCTAGAATCAACTCTTGCGCGTTGGGTGCATCCACATCAATAACTTTCGTGTTATCGACTTTAGAGCTTGTACGTTTCTTGCGGCCCGTTTCAAGCTCATTTTTTTCAGCTTGTTTTGCTTTAGCTTCTTTATAATTTGGAAGGCCATTTTTACCGTCTTCTTTGTATTTATAATGCTTACGCTCAGATTCAGGGCATTCACTGAATTCAGCTTTACGCGCGGCATCAAGCTCAGCTTGCTGAAAACCAGCATTCTCATGATGATTCATCTCTCGCAACGGCACGACAAATGTGTCATTTTTATGTTTCACAACAACGCTCCGGGTGTCGATATTACTGTAAAAACATTCGACTTTTTTAACACCTGCTAAGCTGAGCTGTTTCAACTCTGAGCTGACATATTGCTCATTTTTAAGCTTGATTGAGCCGTTTGTATAAAGTGTTAGCGTATGGCGGTAGCATCCACGAAATTCAGACAAGTCTTTGTCTTCACTTGGGAATGTCTGAAGCCACGGCTTTTTGCTTATTTTGGATTTCCACACATCAATCGGGGCGCGCTTGTTAAGTCCATGGTGCGCTGATTTCATGTAGACATTACACACGTAGTCTTCAAATGCTTCAATGAACATTTGAAGTGTCATAGTTGCATGTAACTCTGCACCTTCAGCATGCTCTAAGTGTCGATTATTAATACGTGTTTTAGACCCCATGTAACCCGGTAGTTTACTCAAAAACTCGCGACGCAAAGTTCTAAAAAAACTTTCAATAAAGGGTTTACTCCACCCTTCACCGACACGCACCACGATTGGCTTAATCTTCATCAGAAGTGCGAGTGCTTTATACCTACTGCCTTTTGTCGCGGTACTTGCATCAGTGTAAATCGTCGCAGGTATGCCGCCCGTAATCCATAGAGAATTGTTTTTTGGCATGACAACATTTTTCAAGCATTCAGTCGCTAAATCACTTGATTCAGACACATTTTTTCCGATACTAATCGAGTAACCAAGCAGGTTTCGAGTGCATACATCAAGAGCAACCATCATTACAACAGTGCCTAAATACTCCCCAGCCTCATTTTTCAACCCAAGGTTTATATAGACTGCATCCATCTCAACACGCTCAAGCGGATTTTCAGCTATAAACTGACGACCCAGCTTATAGCGCAGTTTTTTTACTTCCGCTTTACTGAGATTTTTTTCAGTCACCATCATCGCCTGCATCGCATGAAAACGTCGATAAATCGTATCGACAGCGGGAATGACCGGGTATAATGTAGGCTCTTTATGGCGCAACTCTGACAGTTCATTTCTTATCATGCTCGCAATTTCATTGACTGACTTTGCAGTTGTATCACTACGCACAAGGTAGTAATTACAGAAATAGTCGTAAATTAAATCATCTGTTTCTTCTGTCAGTCGCGTTGTATTTTTACGCTCGTGATAACCGCGATTGATTAAAGCGCGGATATCACCTTGATAGTCTAAATACGCCTTTATCTTCGCTTGGCATGTGCTGCGTGAATAAGTTTTTGATTTATATTCATCCCATCCAAATTCGAAAATGGTTTCATCGATATTGTTAATTGAAGTGAAATTCTTACTGTGCTTCTGAAAGTGCAAATCCATAAAGGCACTCCACATATCAAGCTTCATCAACTGATTTTCAGCCAGTAATTTGTTAATCGGTATCTCTGAAAGCCCCTCATAAAAAGAAGCTTTATTATTAACCAGTTTGTCAACAAGTTGAGACTCCGACATTGAATTAAGACTCTTTTTGTCCATTTTCTGATTTTCATCATCAAACACTGAATAAAAAATTGTATTACCCTGTTGCTCCTGCACTACTGAGCGAACAACATAAGACATATTTGACAGTCGAAACTTTGTCCCCTGCTCGATTAAAGTGTTCATTTAGCCTCCTCAAAAACATTGCTAGTTATCATAGTTTCATTGCAAATGTCGCTCGAAACATCTATTTTCATATAATCTTTAAAAATAAAGTAAAAGATCAAATCTCGGTCTAAGTTTAAGCTATCGCAAATTGCAAGCGCAGATTGCAATGAAAACTCGCGAGGTAACACATCAAGCAAGTAATTAATTACCTCATCATCAACGCTTCCTACCGCATGCGCATTTCGCATTATCATGTTTAAATTCGACAACGTAGTGCGAGATGGTAAGTCTTTTTCTGTCATCACAACAAACTCAAAACCGAGCTTTTCAAACTCTTCTTCAATCAATTTATGCAGACGTTTCGCCTCATTATCTATCGCTTCACCCGCTTTCACCTCGACAATACAAATACCACCAAAACAATCGGTTATAGAAAAATCAGGTGTATACAGCCTCTTTTTACCATCATCTGTGTAGTTGATTGAAAAGGGCTGACTTCTCACAAATTTAATATTCGAATCAAGCTCAAAAACCTGCGCAAAATTTGATTCGTTGAGCGATTCGAAAAAGTGCGGGCTTGTGTCTTTATCCGTTGGGAAAAGACCACTTATGTTGAATCGACTAAAGCGTGGAAGATTACGACGCATGTATTTTTTGCGATAAGCTTTATCTATGGCTACATGTTTATCTTTTTGCTTCACACTGAATACCCCCTTTAATGAATTACAAGTTTAGATTCAGTTATGATGGCGTCAAATATCATTTAAGCAAGAAAAAACGCAGTTATTTTGTGGTTTGATACAAAAAACAAATAATAAGCTACAAAATAAGATAAATCACACCTTAAGATATTGATTTTAATATGTATAAAAACACATGGAATAAATAATTAAGATAATAACTTTATAGCGATTGGATATAATAAAAATGGGCTTAGAGGAATAAAATCTAACAACTGTATGCTAACGAGTCAGAAAAGTTAGTAAAGAAAAAACGCATTTAACCCATTAGAGGTACAAAAAGTACTAACAGCTCAACTTTCCTCCAAACACATAAGCAAGTAAAAAACAGCTCACTTTGTGTGCGACGGTTTTATATTTGAGCTATAAAGAAGGGTATCCATCAAAACATATAAATAAATATGACACGTTCAAATGTGAATTTAGAATCAACAGAATCAGCACTGGTCGCTTTAAAAGCGTTCTTTAATATCATGGCTCAGTGGCGCGTTAGTGAAAAAGAGCAGCGTATTTTGCTCGGTAAACCTGATGACTTAACATTTAAGAGGTGGAAAATAGGTAACGTAAATGTGCTAGAGAATGATGTGCTAGTGCGCATTTCTTATGTGCTCGGTATTTATAAAAATTTAGCGACGCTGTTTTCTGAGCAAAGGCAGGCTAATGAGTGGCCTCACAAGCTAAATAGAGCTTTTGATGGGGATTCAGCGCTAAATTACATGTTGCTAGGGCAAACAGTGCATTTACGCGAGGTCAGGCATTATTTAGATGCTCAGCTTTGACTACATAGCTTCTAGCTACGAATCAAAAAGGCTAATACTGTAGAACCAAAGTAAGCGTCTAGCAAAAGGATATGGGGAAAAAAATGGCTGTGATGAGATCGCAATAAGAGATTACTGCGTAACGCACCATAGATGTGTTTGCCGTAAGCTACCCGCTTAACAGCCGCATCGACAGACGAAGTTAACGAATTTGTTTATTGATTTAGAATTGACCGTCACTGTATAAAAACGGTCAAAAAGAATACTAGTGCCTATTGACAGAGTTAAGGCTCATATGTGTTAGGTGCTTTACCCGCTCACTTAGCATAGATTTCGATTTTTAAGTTCATCAATACATTTAACAACTAGCTTATTAGAAACGTCCAATTCTTTCGCGATAGGCTTGTGAACATGTTTTGGCCATTCTTGTCTTGGAACGTCCGGGAGTTTTAATTGAACAGCAAAAAGCAGCGATTCAGTCATAGTAGTCTTCTTCCAGCTGGTGAACTCATAATGCTTTAACCTCAAGTTCCTATCGCTAAAAATATCTGGGTTACTTTTCCTCTCTGCGCTATTCGCTTCAAGCATGTCTGCTATGAAACTCATTTTTTTTGAAACACTGTACGAAGCAGATTCAACCTTTTTATTATTTTTAGATATCTCTTTCAGGTTAAATATTACATCGTGGCACTCTGAGAATTTATTCATAAGTTTTTTTATAGAGGTATTTGTTCCAATTTCAATAAAGAGAGACTGATTTATATGAAAGACCATATACTTACTGATGCTCTCTATAAGTGCGCGCAGCCCTTTAATATTCTTGTGCAATTTATCCAACTCTTGAGTTGAAGACAGTGTTCGTATGTTCTCCATATATTCGTCTACTTCCTTCGTAAACGAAGACATCCTTCTTTCTACGTCACTGGTATGCAAAAGCAAAAGCAAGCTTGACTGCCTTTCCGATGAGACCTTGCCAATTAATATGGCAACAATAGTCAATCCAGTGACCGCTAAAAATATAGCTACTATTCGCCCGCATCCTAAAGGAGATATATCACCATATCCAAGCGTAGTTAAAGACGTATCGCTTATATGGCTTCGAATTAGAAAATATCATAGCGCATTTGGTGAAAACCTATCCTGAATATGTATTGGATAGAGTTTTCATTGATAGTGAGAACAGCGAAAACCTTGTGTATTTGCTTTTCAAAGATAGTCTCAATCGTAGTAGATCTGCATTGAATTTAGCTCCAATTGAGCGGATGTTAGATTGGTGTAATGGAAATCAAGACAAGATCCAAAAAGTAGCAGGTGCAGTTTCAGCATATACGTCCATAGACAAGAAATCACAGTATTTAGAGAATCCAAAGGAAGTTGCTCTTAGTAGACATATCACATCACTTTTAGATGCCGCAGAGGACAAAGTCGCTATAGTTGAAACTATTTTCTCCAGAACCTTTCCGAGTGGGTGGTCAGGTTCACTTGCTGACATCCTTGAAGTTAGAGCGAAGGCATTCGCAGAGCTATCTAACAATGATTCGCCTGAAGTGCAAGAGATTGTAAAAGCTAAACTTTCTCTTTTAAATAAGTCAATAAGAGAGAATAGAGACCACGAGTCCGATGAATACAATCAGCGAGAACAGCGATTTGAATAACTAGTCTGACTGTATTTGAGTTATTGTACAATAAGCCCTAGCCGCTGCGACCTAAAAAACCGCTGAGCGAGGTATTATCGCATATCTGATAGGCATAATATATCTAATGACAATAATCACGTCCTGAGTTTTGACTCTAAGTGACTTTTGTCCATAAACGAGCTTGAAGCCCCTCCTGTTTTGGCTCAGTGCCAATTCTAGTCATTCAAACGTAAAAAACCTTAAAATAAGCTTAGCTATAATCCATAAATATCACTGCGTCTTCAAAATAGCCAACCTATTCGTAATCGTGACACATATCTACTCTTAAAAGCGTCATTCCACAAAATCATAGTTATGCAGTTCTTTACAGTAAGAACACATGAAATAACGCATATCTAACCGTTATCTTCTTCGAGCCAATCATTAATGTCATTTAATAATACAGGAAGCAGCTTTTCTAAAAGTGAAAACTCTTTTTCAATATCTAGTTGCCCCTTACTTGCTTGTAATTCAATCTCTGCAAACAAACTTCTTAACCTATCGTCGCTTATCTCACCACATAAACCTTTAAGAGAATGCGCAACTTGACGAACTTGTTCATAATTACAATCATCGACAAATTCAGCTAGCTGTTTAAATTTTTCAGGTACTGTTTTAATAAACATAGTACAAATTTTAGTAAGCAATGCTTCTTTATTAAGTAAACGAGAAAGTGCAGCTCTTTGGTCCCATAACACTTCTTTTTCAACCAAAATTTCAGGGACAGGATGCCCATCCTTTACGTAATTAGATAATGCCCATTCTATTACTTTAGCTTGCGCCTCATTAGCTTGAATGGGCTTACTAATATAGTCGTTCATACCAACCGATAAACATTTTTCTTTTTCACCCATCATGGCGTTAGCTGTCATAGCAATAATAGGTATATTTATAAACTCATTACCAGCATCACCTGCACGAATTTTCTCACAGGCTTGGTAACCGTTTAAGATAGGCATTTGACAATCCATCAAAATACAGCATATTGGCTTTCCTGCTAAGCGACTAAGCTTTAATGCTTCTATAGCTTGTTCACCGTTACTTGCTGTTTTTACGTGAATTGGTAAAAACTCAAGTGCACCTACTGCTACAGCGATATTTATCTCAGTATCATCAACAATTAATATACTACACCCATCAATTTGCTCTAAAGTTCGTACTGGTATATCACTGTTTTCGCTTGCTTCTACTGTAAGCAACTGCAATTGATCAAGCTTACTCAGAGTTAATCCAATCGCTCTTAGTAAATCACTTTGCGTGAATGGTTTACTAATTGTCGTTATCTTACTTGAAATAACTTCAGGTAATGGCGATCCGGGTTTATGTAACACAACAATTTTAACGTTTGAATTATGGTGCATGAAGTCATCAATTATTTGTTCTAACTCACCACTTTTATTGTCTTCTGCATCTAAGAAAATAATGTCATAGGGTTCAGCAGTTATATCGGCTAAATCTTCAAAATTTGAGAGTTCGACATCGCCCCCTTCATGACGAATTAACTGCCCTAGTAGCTCTTGAGATTCTTTATTATTATTAATAACTAAGACTTTTTTAGACAAATAATGGTTGTTCTGTGGTGTATTCTCACTACTTGCACTATCAATTATTATATCAAAACTGAACGTACTGCCCTTATGTGGGACCGAACTGACTTTTATATCGCCCCCCATCATCAGGCATAACTTTTTGCATATTGATAATCCAAGTCCCGTACCGCCAGACTCAGCGTTTATAGAGCTATCAGCTTGGTTAAATGCTTTAAACAGTTGTTGCTGGGCGCTATACTCAATGCCTACGCCGGTGTCTTGGACGCTAATAATTAATTTGTGTTTTTGATCATCAATCTTTTCTGATTCAACTTTGATCTTTATGAAACCACGCTCTGTAAATTTAATCGCATTATTAATTAAATTATTGATTATTTGGGTTAACCTTAATGGGTCTGATACAGCTCGCTGGCAATTTAAACCTCGTGTATCAAGATAAACCTCAAGCTCTTTATCAAAGGCCATTATGGAGCACGATTCAACTAAGCCTTCAATCAAATATTTAGGATTAAATGTTCTAAAATTTAATTCAAGTTTACCCGCTTCAATCTTAGATAAATCCAATATATCGTTTATCAACAGGTTTAAATTAGTGGCACTTAACTCCATCATACTAATCAACCTACGTGATTTTTCTGGTAATTCTTCACGCTTTAAAATATTCAATGTTCCAATCACACCATTAAGAGGCGATCTTAGCTCATGGCTGATATTAGAAATAAACGCGCTTTTTAGATCACTATTTTTGATAGCCAGATCTTTCGCTTCAGCAAGATCTTGCGTTCTGTTTCTAACTTTTGACTCAAGCTCAGAGTTCAAACGTTTTACCTTAATTTCAGCCGCTTTCTCTTTACTAATATCCCTGATAATAAGCGCGAGGCCATTGAGTACAAGCTGTTCAGAAAATACCGGGCTTACAGAAATAGCAAAAAAGTAGGATTGCCCATTTACCTCTACGGACCGTTCATCTTTGATTTGTGGCTTCGAGTTTTCCAAATCGGCTATATACGTATCTATCGGCAGTTGTTGGAGTAATATCAGTTCATTGGTATGCCTACCTATAGATAAAGCTCTAGACGTTGATAATAATCGCTCTGCACTAAAGTTAAGGCTGGTTAGTTCACCTTGAAGATTTAATCCAACAATGGCATCAATTGAACCATCGACAATGGCAGAAGACTCGCTACGTGCTTCAGCTAGCATTTGGCTTCTGGTTGCATTTCGATAAAAAGTAATAAGCAGTATTACAGTAAAGAAGATAATTACCAATAAAAAGCCATAAGTCAAAAGCCGTTTATCACTAATCATCGTATCGATATACTGCTTTGAAACGACAGTACTTAAATCAATATAACTAAACTTTTTTCCCGGTCGCATTTGCACACTATCGGAAAACACATAGTATTGATCACCCGCTTTTTGCTTCGAATCAACACGATAAAGTCCTTGATATTGGATCGGCTGCTCATATAGCGTATCCCATGTGATGTTCGGTGCTAAATCTCTTGTAAATCGATACTTTTCGATAGGATGATAAAGAAAGTCACCATCAGAGCTGCTAATTATAAGCTGAGAATAGTCAAACACTGTGGTTGTTAATTTTTCAATTAAGGCATTTGCGTTCACGTTCATAATTAAGAAAGCAAAACGCTTACCTTCTTCACTGTAAATAGGGATAGAAAACCGTAACATCGGCTTATATGGAAATGTCACTTCTCCAAACTCGCGATTCAACGACATAGGCGATAAATATATTTGCTTAGCTTCAAGCTGCGAACTCGGTAAAAAATACAGCTCCCCACTTTTGGGTTGTAACGAATAATCTGCTACAGCCTCAACTGAAGCACCTCGGCGCTGCACACGAATAAGCTCTTCCCCTGAGGCTGTAATAGCAATAATACGTAGTTGCTCAACATTTAAATTATTTTCCATAAAGCCAATAAAGATAGTTTCTAATCGCTCTTTCCACTGTTTATAAGTGGTTCCATCATATGGGTCTATACCATTGTTATAATGAGCTCTTGGTAACCCTGAAATCGGCGGTGTAGAGTGTAAAAAACTAATATCTGATTTTGATCGAGATATAAATGAAGTCACCACCTCCCTTAATCGCTGATTTGTTGTTGAAAACTCGCTGTCTATTTGCGTTAACACATCTTTTTTTACATGCGTTTCAAATAGTAAAACCGCCAAAACCAACAACAGACCAAAAAAGAACGTGATCCACCTAAGAAACGTCTTTGAAGATACAACTGACTCATTTGCTTTCATGGAAATATTCATTTTTAGCCCTTTGTTACTAATGCTTAGTTAGGGATTACACCACTTTAATAGTACCGCTCTTAAACACTCATAATTTATTGGTTTGCCGATAAAATCATCCATACCAGATTCAAAACAACGCTGCTTATCGCTACCTAGTACATTTGCAGTTAAAGCTATTATCGGTGTTGTTAAAAAAGCTGGCATCGTTCTAATTTTAAGTGTTGCTTGAGGTCCATCAAGAACAGGCATTTGCATATCCATAAAAATAATATCAAACGCACACATTTCGCACTGCGCAATCGCCTGTTCACCATCACTTGCTATATTAATAAAAGTAATATTAAACTCTTTCAAAAGCGCTTCAATAACAATTTGATTAATTTCATTGTCCTCAACAACTAATACGTTTAAGTTAGATAGATCAATCTCTTGCGGTGCTGATAATTTAGTATTGTCATGTTGTCGACTCGCCTGTTTATGACCCCTTTGAGTCTTTAATTCAAAATAGAAGAGCGAGCCTTTACCAAGCTCACTTTCTACCTTTAAAGGCGCATCCATGAGCGCTAATAACTTACTGGTAATAGCTAAACCGAGGCCTGTTCCGCCAAATCGGCGTGTAATCGAAGTATCTGCCTGTGAAAAAGCCTCAAAGAGTGTATCAATATGCTCTTGTGATATACCTATACCAGTGTCCGACACACCAAACGACAATATAAGCTCATTATTCGCCTCTTTCTGAACATTTACATTTAATGCAACACTTCCTCTTTCAGTAAATTTAATGGCATTGCCTAACAAATTTATAAGTACTTGCTTTATGCGTGTTTCATCTCCTGCAAAAATAATATTCTCTTCGTCTTTCGGCGATGAAACAAAAAGCTGCACTTGTTTTGCATTTGCTTGTTCACTAAATAGTAGCTTTAACTCATCTAGCATTTTATGTAAATCGATTGATTGGTTTTCAAGCTCAACTTTTGCGGCTTCAATTTTACTCAAATCGAGAATATCATTGATGATAACTAGCAGGCTGGCGCCTGAAGACTGAATAATCTCTAACATTCTTGCTTGTTTATCTGTCAAAGAGGTATTGCCAAGCTGTCGCGCCATCCCCAAAATTCCATTCATAGGAGTGCGGATCTCATGACTCATATTTGCCAAAAATTCAGATTTGACCTTAGAAGTATGTTCCGCTGCTTTTTTTGCAGAAATAAAGTCTTTACTTAACGCCCTGAAACGATTTGCAGCACCCGCTAACAAACCGATTTCATCTTTGCGTGTTAAATCGTGAATGGGCGCCGATAGGTCACCATTAAGAAAGCTTTGAAAACTTTTGGTCAATAGTTTAATAGCATGTGCTATATGAAAGTGAAAAAATAACGCTAGTCCAATGATATACAAGATAGCGCCTACTCCGAGTAGCTGTAAAACATACTCTGTTTTTGAAATACTAACTGAGCCGGTTTCTTTTATTGTAATTAAACGTGACAGTGACTGCTCTCTAAGTGTATTTGCTAATGCACTAAACTCAATGGCATCACCCGCCATAACAACATTAACTAGACTTAAATAGTTACGATTTGCTTGGACGCTTTTAGTAAAAGCTTGCTGGTAATCTACAGCTAACTGAACTGTTGGGTTTTCGATCCTGTTTTGCTGCTTTTGCAAAGCTAATTTGGAGCTTGAGAGACTTAGCAGCGCCTTAATGACTTGTTGACGCTTAGAATAGTCCTTTTTAGTTAAATAAAGCTGCGCATTGTGGTGTAATGTGTGCCATATATTTATATTTTGCGTAATTAACAACTTATCTTTTAAATCTGCGGTCAGTTGTAGTAAGCCTGTTAAATGGGCAACAGCGCCTAAATAAATACGTGGCAGCTCTGTATCTATCAATGCTGTTTTTATATTATAGCGCTTTTTTAGCACGCTTAGATTATCACCATACCTAAGCACGAGTTCAGACATGGCATCGATATAAATTTTATCGTCAACTTCATTATTTTTTTTATCTATTGCTTTTAAACGCTGGTCAATACTTTGGTAGTTCTGTTCAATCTTAGCAAATACCGCATCACTCCCTGATGCGCCATAGACCGAAATATCACGTTGCATTTCAACAATATCTTTGTTTATTCGCAAAATACCAATGGCATGACTACTAATATCCGTAATATTATTTACCGATGTATCAATTGCTTCTAAGCGTTTATCCATGACGATGTAGCTGATACTGAGTGTAATTACCACCAGTGCTAACGCTAATGTCATTTTCGCTGCAATAGAACGCGATATTAAATGTACCAAACGACGTCCTTAAGCATTAAGTAGTTCATACCATTTATCTAAACTATAATCGTAATTTTGCATTACGGTATTCCACACAGCTATATTTGAAAAACGTTTAATATAACTTCCACCATCGCGAGTCTGGCCAGCTTGTACAGAAATTTTACCATCCGTTCCAATCAGCTCAGTGGTTGCTTCTTTTCCCTCGTACCAATAATCCCACTCAGGCTTAGACATTAACGGCTGGCTACGCTGTGGGTTAGATATATAGTAACCTTGTCGAGCAATAAAGGCTCCAGGATAACCAGATAGCCACCAATTCATATATTCATAAGCCGCATCTTTTACATGCCCCGAGGTATTAGCAGATAAACACATAACACCATGCCAAGCACGATACCCTTCCTTCGGGGATGCATTGACAACAGGGATACCTTGGCCTCTACAGGCACTCACACCCGGTGAAAACATACTTTGGATATTAACGCGCTTTGTCTTCATAAAATCCACTGACTGCGGTACTGATGTCCAGAAACCAGAAAAGTGGCCTTGCCTTTTTTTCGATAATAAAATTGCAAACAATTTATCTAATTCGCCAATGCTCATGTTGCCAATGTCGTTAAATGTCATCAGACCTTGGCCCTGAGCAGCAAGCGCAGCATCAAATATGCCTATTGTTGGTGCATTAACAAGGGCCACTTTTCCTTTATTTTTATCATCCAGCAACCAAGACCAAGACTCAGTTTCATAGGCTTGCCCCTTTTCGATGTAATCTGTGTTATAGCCAAATGAGTCAACATTGTGGACATATGGCATAAAGCTTATTTTTTTTGTAGGTGTACTTGCTAATGAGCCATCATTTTGAACAAATAAAATTTTGTTTGGTGCATCACCTGCCCCTAGTTTGGCCGAGGGGGTTATTTTACCTATTTTAGTAAGGTCATTTATTTCATTCCAGTAGACAAGCCTATCGACGTCTATTGGTTGAATAGCACCGGCTTGCCATAGGATATTTATTGAGTCTGACCACTGTTCATAAAGGTCAAAAGAAGTTGGATCCGCAGCAGCTTTTTGTAAAACAGCTGCACTACCCATAGGTATAAATTGTAAATTTATACCTAGCTCTCGCATTGCTCGCTGCCGAAGCTCTTCTTGCAATGTAACGTGAGTGCCCATGACGCGCAAAGTTGTTACTTTTTTAGCAAATACATAAGGCGCTTTGAATGCGAGTGTTGATACAGCGGCCCCGGCACCAACTGTACGCAGGAAGTGTCTACGATCAGGTGAATAACTCATTATTATTTATCCAATACCAATGTCCCTAAGAGAAAAAGTATAGACTAAACAATAAAAAAAACAGCAAATTAGATCACATAATTAATTAAAATTACTAAGGAGCCAAATTAAAAAACCTGTAATTTATAGCAATTACAGCCATCTCGCTTGGCGCAATATAATCCTTCGTCAGCCAATGAGATCAACTCATTAAGCTCCATTGTGCCCTGTTTCTCACACGTTACTCCGCCAATACTAACAGTAACGTGCCCAATGGATGATTGACTATGCTCAATATTTGACTCATTAAGTTGTAGAATTATTTGTTTGCATACGTGCGACATCCCTTCAATGTCGGTATAAGGCAGAACAATCAGAAACTCCTCACCTCCAAATCTAATCGCTACGTCATGAGGCCTTTTTATACTATTGGCAAACACATCGGCAATTTGTTTTAAACAAATATCACCTTGAAGGTGACCATAATGGTCGTTATAAAGTTTAAAATGATCAATATCGATCATTAACACACTAAATGGCTTTTTTTCACGCTCTGATTGTTTCAGCGCATTACTGACTTCCTTCTCTAGATAGTGCCGATTATAAAGTCCTGTAAGAGAATCTTTATAAGTCAACTTCATCAACACTTCTAAGCGCAGCTTATTCTCTACGTGATTTGTAGTTCGATGTATAAGCGTTGAGGCAATTACTGGTTTATCAATAAAATCTGCTGCACCAGCTTCCCAACAAGCATTCTGAGAATCAGTATCATAAGTTGCAGTAATAAATACAATAGGAACGTGCGCAAACAATATATCCTGTTTTAACGCTCTGCATACATCTAAGCCGCTGATGTCTGGCAAATTTACATCAAGTAAAATGAGATCTGGGATATTGGATTTGCAATAATCTAACGCTTGTAAGCCCATAGCTAGTGTTTCGACTTCAAAGTAATCTTCCATGATAGCCTGTAGTGAAAAGCGAATTATTTCATCATCATCAACTATTAATATTTTACATTGCGTTAATGGCTTAAGAGCTAGGTGCATATATTTCCTTTATTTTTGGCTTGAGTAAGCACGTCCATCATCTCTAAAAAGGGCATTGGTTTACCAAGTAAGTATCCCTGACCAATGGCACAGCCTAGAGATTGTAGCTTATCTCTTTGTTGGCTTGTTTCAATACCTTCCGCCACGATCTGTAGGCTTAATGAATTAGCCAAGTCGATAATTGCAGTAACAATATCAAGCGATTGAGAGTCACTAATCATATCACGCACAAAAGACTGATCAATCTTCAGCACATCAAGAGGAAATAGTCTCAAATATGACAGACTAGAATACCCCGTGCCAAAATCATCAAGCGCAAGGCTAACCCCCATATCAGCGATCGCCTGTAATTGCTTTATCGTTTGTTCGAAATTATCAATCAGTGCTGATTCGGTTACCTCCAGCTCTAAATAACGACTTGGTAACTTAGTTTTTTCTAATATTGATGCAACCGTATCAACCAGCGAAATACCAGTGAATTGTTTAGCTGAAATATTAACAGCGACTTTCTTTGGGTATCCTGCATCAAGCCACTTTTTAGCATCAACACAACTTTGCTCCAAAACTTGTTCACCTAAACGGTAAATTAGTCCTGATTCTTCGGCATATTCAATAAAATTAAGTGGAGATATAAATTCTCCAGTGTCATCTTTTAGTCTCACTAATCCTTCAGCACCAATAACGTCGTTGGTCACTAAGTCATATTTTGGCTGATAAAGCACAACAAGATCATTGTTATCTAGCGCGTTGCGTAAGCAATTACCCACTTTTAATCGCTTAGTCATTTCAACTTGGAGATCATTACTAAAATAATAATAGCTATTAGCGCCTTCTTGTTTTGCTTTATACATTGCTGAATCTGCATGACGAAGCATTTCCTCTACACTTGATGCATCATCAGGATACACACTTATCCCCAAGCTTGCTGAAAGGACATGTTGCTCATCAGCTAATCTGAAAGGTTTAGCGATGACATCTAGCACTTGACTAATAAGCGGTTCAAGACCGAATGTGTCTTTTTCATAGGGAACAACAAGTGCAAATTCATCGCCGCCCACTCTTGCAACAGTAATATCATTACATGCAAATTTATCAAGGCTATGACCTATATGGGCAATTATTTCATCACCAATATGATGTCCTAAAGCATCATTTATGTACTTAAATTTATCTAAGTCAAGAAGCATCAGGCTCACCTTAGTATTATTAAATGAGGCTCTAGCTATTCCTTGAGTTAATCTGTCATGCAACAATACGCGATTGGGTAATGCAGTTAGTTGGTCGTGATGAGATAAATAAGTCATTTGAACTGACATAGCAAGGACTTCGCTAACATCTTGAAAAACCATTACTGCACCACGCTTATTACCATCCTTATCTAATATTGGAGCCGCACTATCTTCGACTCGGTGCAGCATACCTTGCCGACTAATTAACTGTGTGTTTATAGCCATAGCAACAGGCCGATTTTCCTTCAGAGCAACTGATAAAGGATTTATAGAAGGTATTTTTGTTGAGGCATCTCTGAGTATCATCACTTCTTCAATATGCCGCCCTCTAGCCGCGGTTTGTGACCAACCGGTTAGACGTTGCGCTACTGGATTTAGGTAAGTTATACACGCATGCTCATCAGTAGAAATAACACCATCAGCAATAGAGTCTAACGTGATCCGTAAGTGCTCTTTTTCAGCAGCCAAAGCTGCTTTAGTGCGCTGAATAGTTTTTTCTTGAATTCGAATTTTTGCATGGTTTTCAACCCTCATTCGACATAAAGTTAAATTCAAAGGTTTAGATATGAAATCAATAGCTCCCAATGAAAGCGCTTTTTGCTCGATTTCAGGATCATTATGAGAAGTGATGACCAAAACGCGTAAATCAACAAGGTGAGGTCTTTTTTGTATTTCGAGTAATATGTCAAATCCACTAACATTGGGCATTTCTAGATCGAGTAAAAGTATATCTGGTATAAACTCTTCAATAAGAGCGATGGCATCCTCACTTTTATTACATGAACAAATAACCCCAACATCATCCAGAACATGCTCTAGTTGCAAGGTGTTGATCTCTTCATCATCTATAACAAGGATTTTACAGAGCTCTGCCATATAACCACTCTTCATAATTAAATTTCCTAAGATAATTAAGAATAGCTAATCTTTATAAAAAGCGACAGGCTCTCATTTAGGAAAAAATCGATCGCAACCATCCTAGATAGTTTCAAACTAAGAACATACCAAGACAATTTATTAAAAATTAGTTTTTACACAGTCTATGCCATGAGCAGTCATTCATGATTAACTCGTTTCTGTCCAAAAACGAGTTACCCAACCGTCAGCTTCCGCTCTTTGCCGAAGTTCGGCTCAGTGCCAAAAGCGGAATTCACAAAAGCGCGTAGCAAAAAACTGTCCGGTTGACATGTTTGTTATGCCTTTGATTTTATTAGCTCAGCAATTTCTAAAGCAATCTCTTCAATTGTATGAGTGGCTGTACTTCGGGCGACCTTATCTGCGATTGAGGGACTAAAATCTACTACTTGCTGTTTTGTAATGTTGTGCCAAATGGGGAGAAGAACTTGTTCACCCGAAACAGTTCTCGTAACGATTCCATCAAGCTCATAGTTTGTCCAGCCTTTCTTTATAAACGAAGGTGATAGAACAACCAGCCCTACTTTACTATTGGCAAGTCCTTTGTCTATTTTTTGTCTCAGGCTATCTCCAATTCTAAGCGTCATTTCGTCGTACCAAACATTCAGCCCTTGAGCTATAAGCGCATCTGCTAGAGGACGAACAAAATCATCTTTATCTTCAGACGCGTGTGAAATAAAAACGTCATGAGTCTCTCCGCCAGATTCTGTCGGAGGTGGGATATTGTCACGAACTAAGCTTGGAACTTCCGATAGTGGACGATCTTGAATTGCGGGAAGTGCACCCGGCAGTATTCGTACAGATGCTTTAGCACTCCCCCTCAACCCTTGCATATCAACTGCAACATGCTAGTGACCAGAATTAGGAATCTGAAGTCTTAAAGGCGATTTCTTTGCCAAGCCACCGATATAGCGGTGTCGCCTTCCGCTTTTATAATTATTGAAGTCAGAACTATTCATTAGACGAACATTAGCGCCACTGGTTAAAGTAACCTCAACAATTTCGCCCGCCTTCCTTTGACCTAAATCATTATGAATGAATTGCAAATCTGCTTACTCCTGATAGGGCATAACAACTTTACCAGAGGACACTTTCCCTTATTTAGCGCGAAAACGTCCTTATTTTGTGAACTTATATTAATAGCAAACAGTTTAAGTCATTGCCAGCTATAAATACTATGCTTTGTGTTATTTATATAAACATGTAAAAAAGAGGAAAGTGTCATCTTAAAAACGACTCATCTGAGTGACCGCTGATCGCTCTCTGTTGACCTACACAGCTAATATAATATCTCTACGCCCTTCATACTATGATTACTGACAAGGTCAATGAGCTTGGAATCTTTAATGAAGGTATAATCAAATGTACACTCTAAATCTGAAAGTTGGAGGAGCTTAGGCGTTTTCTTTAAGCAGAGGGAGTTTTAAGCATTTTGATTTAGACAGAGTTTAGAATAACGAGGCGCTGTATATATGTATACCTATCACGCGATAACTTTGAGTATCCTGCCAAAATAGCTCGGCTTTAAAGTCTACCATGAGCAATAATTGAAGCAGTATTTTACCAAAACAAAATCACGCTGCTATGTTACGATTCCTGCTTCAATTACTTGTATTAGTTATTTTCAGGCAGTTTTTTAATCACTAAAAAGTAATAAACGAGGTACCCTAACCAAGAAATAAAGAATGACATTAAGAACCAAACGACTTTGTCCGTGCCTTTTGCTTTTTTAGATACTAAAGCTAGAATCCAAGGCAAAGCTCCCATAAAGAAAATAAATAGCAAAATAAATATTTGCCATAGACTAATTCCACCTAACCCCATCCTAACTCCTTTATAACTTAGATGAACTAAAAATCATCCGTTCTTTACTGCCCACAGCATACCAAAACTGAGCATTACTTGTCTTGTATTTTTAGTAGTACTTTAAACCGTTGTTTGGCTGCTTACCGCTCTTTTGAGGCATTCGCCAAAACACGTTTTTGGACAAAACGTTTTAGGTCGTCGGCTGTATTAGGTGAATTTCTATGGGCTAACGCTTAAAGCAGCGGCGTATTTATGCGTCCGCTGCCTTTACTTGTTAGCACTTACATCATTGCCGTAAGCGCAGGGATAAATGGAGCTATCAGTGTCATATGGTTCGCTGCAGCGCCAATAAATGCCTTGTATGTATTGCCTATTGAGCCAGACTTACTTTCCGCCTGCATATCTTCGACAGCAGTAATTAGTGGCTCTTTGCTTTCAATATTAGAAGCTTTGATGACAGCAAGCAGATCTTCAAAAACTTGTTCATTTATAGAAATCGACTGTTGCGCCCCCTCAGATTGGACAGCAATATTGCTGTTGCTTACATTTTGAATACTAATGCTTGGCTTTTCATTATTCACGGGCAGTCCGTTCTCTAATTTGTACAAATTTGATTGCTCTAATAACAAAAGTGTTTGTTTAACAACTTCTGCTAAATTCATCTGCTCCTCGAAAGCAGTAACCATTTGATTAAATGCCCACGAATTTAGAGATAACTCGTTAAAGGCCTGTTGAGCTTCGTCAATCACATATTGCAGGTCAGAGTAGACCCAGGTATTTTCAAATCTTTTAATAATGCTGGTTAAAGTAGGGTATGTTGTTATATCAAAGTTTATTGCCGCCAAAGCATCAGACATAAACAATCCCATGTCTCGACCATCAGCATAGATTCTCTCTATCTTCGCCTTTTTTAACCCGTCATTAATAGGCCAAACAGTCTGCTCCCAATCTTCATTGTTTTTTAAGTGAGACCACCACTTATCTTTGTTTCTATATTCCTCGCCTATAGAAAGCAATCGACTTATTAGGGGTTCTACATCATTAAGATCTCGTCTTACTTCCATTAAGTATTACCTTGGTTAAAATTTACGGGTGCTAACATTTTAGTATTTATGCGACACGCAGTTTGTGTTGCATAATCGCTTGTTGGACTGAGGCGCTACCTGCTCAGTGTGCAGAGTTGGTGTTACTTATGCTATGGACTTACATATATAGAAAGGCTTTTTATGGCCTAAGCGAAATCAAGCCAAGTTTACTGGCGTGTCTATCGTATCTAAGCTGTCCCTGCGTAACTCAGCGTTTATTATGTATCCATTAAACCTAATGTTTAACCATTAAGCAATTATATTTAGCCACCCCCAATGACCGCTGTTCGCTCGAGGCGGCCTTCGCCAAAGTGCCAATTGCAGACGGTGAGTGCTAACACATTGCACGATGCAAGACTTGACCCTGCAGATAGACATACTTAACCCGAAGCTTATTTACTACTGGTATCAAGTAAAAGGCAATAAGTGGAATATGATGGCAAGATAACTTATTTTTGTACCAAACGTTTTGATTATCCGATTCTGAAAGAGAATGGTAAGTGGTACATTAAGTAATACAAAAAATAAGAACTCTAATAAGGATATTCTATGTATTTGTTTAATTCAGATCTCCGTGTCGGAGATATCATTTTGGTTCGTGGTGCGGCAAAACATAGCAAAATAATCGCTCAGTTGACAAGCGGCCACTTTTCACATGCAATGATTGCACTTGAAAATGATATTTTCTTAGAAGCAATTACAGGTTCAGGTGTTCAGACTACAAGTGCATTGAGGGTGTCATTTAAGGACAAAGCTAACGTTGTTGTTCTGCGATGTATTTTTCCTAATAAATTAACTGAAGCTAACATCCTCGAATATATTACTAATCATTTTGCTGAATATCAGGGCAGAAAATATAGCTATAAAGGGGCTGTCACATCACTGAAGGAAGCAGGAGGTGACAAGACGAATGGGGAATACTTTTGCTCCCATCTTATTGCTGCTATATATGAAGATGCTGGTTTTCCTTTACTTAATAAACCTGTATATAAAATCACACCCAATGAGTTATTGAGTTCTGAAATTCTTCAGGAAATTACAGATCAGGTCTTATCACCATACTCTGAAATTGCCTTGCTAAGGATTAAAAACAAAAATAGGCAAATTAATTGTATTGATGGAGGAGGAGACACACTTTCCACAGACGCTAAAAACCATCAAAAGTTACTAAAAGATACGGCAAAGTATTTTACTCGTAATGGGCTGCCAAAACCACAAAGGTGTGGTCAGTTTCCTGATATTCTGACAGATCCTCAAAATGAGAGTTTTTCACAAAAGCTGGATTATCAAATTTCTAAGAAATATAAGATGCTTAGTATTAATAAATACATAGAGAGTGAAATGAGTCACAGTGATTTTGAATTGGACATATCTTCACTGGCGTATGAGATTGACCAGTTTGGCTACGACCATGCACAAGTGTGATTACCAAGGGATTATGTCGGTCTAATTACCGAGCGACTTTGTCGTAAATAGCATATCAGCCAGTTGCTAAACTGGCTACCTTTTATGCCGATTCAGCCAGAGCATTAGATTTTTCGAC
>NZ_JACJEI010000020.1:0-86226 GCF_014163985.1 Pseudoalteromonas sp. SR41-4
TAGGCGTGAAGGTGCAGCACCTGTATTTGCGGGGCTGAGACACATCGCATTTAATCAGCTAAAAGCAGAAACAAGCTTTAATAAAGGCATGCCCGCAAAACAGAAAAAAGCTATGCGCAGTACAGATTACCTTGAAAAGGTATTGAAATAATAGACTTTTTTCATGCTCTTGCCCTGTCAAGAGACGTCGGTTTCTCTCATTTTTAACCTTAGCCAAACACATTATTAAGCTATTTAAGAAACGTATTACAAAACGACGTGGAAAAGTCTCAAAAACTTTATTTTGAATGAATAAAAGCGCTCATTAGGTAAAATCAGGGTCTATCAGCTCGAACGGTTTTGCCTAGGACGTTTAATTTTTTGTTGCCCGCATAGATGTAGATTAGAAACATGGGAAGATGCACAAACTTTGCTCTATTTTCACTTAGCCCACGTAGGTTACAAATCTAGCGTCATGATCTACTCGCCCCTAAAATGGAATGAATTTTAGCTCCCAAAGGTCAAAATGCCCCAACGCTATACACATAACGTGGAGTTTGACCTAAGTACCTACACAAGCTAACGTATATGCAGTATTTATGCTGTTAAATATAATTTTAGCGCTGTCATTAAGGAATAGAATGGATCTAACCACCACACTTTCAAAAAACTGGTCAGTACTGTTAGTACGCGGCCTCATTGCAATTATTTTTGGCGTTATTACTTGGTTTGCACCCAATGCATCTCTGAGTATTATGTTGTTATTTTTTGCGGGCTATTTTTTATTTGATGGCATGCTAAGAACATGGGTTGCTTGGAACTCTAAGCAACACAATCCCTATTGGCGCTGGTTATTGGCCGGTGGGGTGTTATCAATCATCGCAGGACTAGTTACCCTATTTGCACCAAACGTTACCGCGATACTATTACTTTATTATGTCGCTGCGTGGGCCATAGCGATTGGCGCTGTTGAAATTTTAATTGCGCTTAAATTAAGAGCGGAGATATCTAATGAGTGGATATTAATTATTACTGGGGCAATATCAGTATTATTTGGTTTATATTTAATCTTTAATCCTAGCGCAGGGATCCATACTTTACTTTGGTTAGTCGCCACTTACGCCGTACTATTTGGTGCTTTAATTGTATTATTTTCATTAAAGCTAAAAAAGATGGCACAACAGCAATAACTCATCAATAAAAACGAAGTAATTTGCTACTCGTTGCAGCAAATTACTTCTGCAAGACGATACCGGTACCGCTGGACTTATTTCGTTGCTCGTCCCCGCCTTAATGCAATTTCACCATCAATATGTATATCGCGTTGTGGGAAAGAAATAACGACATTATGCTCAGCAAATATTTTATATACGCTAAAACGAATATCACTGCGGACTTGGCGCAACATGGTTTCTGATTCAGCACAAACCCAAAAAATAGCATTGAACACTAAAGAGCTTTCAGCAAAATCATCAAATAACACTGAAGATGCCGGCGTCGGGAGTATTGCAGGATGTTCGCTCAACACTTGTTTGATCAGTTTTTCAACTAACAATACATCTGATCCATATGCCACACCAACACTGACAGACGAACGAGCATTGCGGTCAATCAAGGTCCAATTCGTCACTGTGTTTTCGAGTAGTTGACTGTTTGGTATAAGCATGTGCACACCATCGTTGCGACGAATGCGCGTGGAACGGGTATTAATCGTTTCAACCACCCCTTTAGCGTTGCCCACTTCTAAGAAATCTCCAATACGAATTGGCCGCTCCCACATTAAAATCCAGCCACTAATAAAGTTATTAATGATATTTTGTGCCCCGAATCCTACACCAATAGCTATAGCGCCAGAAACAAAGGCAAATGCTGTTAACGGAATATTTAACACTTCAAGGGAGGTAAATATTAAAATTGCGATACTTAACACTAAATAAATACGGGTAAATAAATGCACCGCATCAGGGTTCATTTTACGTGCGAGCAGAGTTTTTCGTATTAATCGACCAATCCATGTAACCACAAACCACATGGCAAAGAGTATCAAAGGCACTTGAATAACTTTAGCTACAGTAATTTCGATATTGTTATAACTAAAAATTACATACGATAAATAATGAGAGATTGACTCTAACGTCATACTTTTTCCAAAATTAATAAAACAAATAGCTATTCAGGGTTAAGTAAGTTTAGCACGCCATAATGGCATTTACGGAGAAGTTAAAGTTCAATATGTTTTTTATGAACAAATCATTAACATTTTCTTACAGGTAATGCTATATAAGAACTGTAAGCTTAAATAAAGCACGAGGAACGAATGATGTCACAACTGACCTTAAATCAAAAATTAGCCACGTTACAACCTTTAGTTGATTTGCAACTGTTTGAATCAAGTATTGAATACCGCAATAAAATTTTGTCTGTGCTTGCAGAGCAAGAACATACTCTTAATTGCATTAATAAAGAGTTTGGTCACCAACAACCGGCTAGTTTTGGTAGCGAAAAAAAGTTTGTTTTAGGTTACAACTAATTTTGCTACTTCGCGCATGCAACATAAACCAAAATTCCCAATTAAGTACCAACCTGTAGTAGCTTTAATACGTCCTACTGTTTAAGGCTACTATTTCTCGATTTGCACTATTTTTACCTAAAAACACGTTTTTTGCGCTTAATCCCCACCTTAAACCGATAAACTTAATTGTATATACATGAAAATTTGCTAAGTTATGGGTGTTTTATGTCTCGCCTGTTTTTCAAGGCTCACCTATTTTATGGAGTTCTCATGCGTAAGACCCTTATAGCAACTACAATTGCTAGTGCATTATTATTATCTGCTTGTAGTTCGCAAAACGATGCTGATACAAAAGAGCAAACGACTCAAGTACAAACAGTCAATGTAGACAACGTATTGATGAAACCAAGCCCATTACAATATATGGCACCAGAATTTGATAAATTTGGTACCAGTGATTATGAACCGGCATTTGATGCAGGTATTGCCCAGCAAAAAGCGCAAATCACGGCTATCGCAAACAACCCAGCTCCAGCTACATTTAAAAACACCTTAGTTGAATTAGAACTATCGGGCGAATTGCTTGATCGCGTTTCAACCGCTTTCTATAACTTATCTGGTTTGATCTCTAATGATGAGTATCAACGTATTGCAGCAAAAATGGCCCCAGTGTTATCTGCGCATTCTGATGATATTTATCTTAACAAAGCATTATTTTCACGTGTTGAAACCATTAATGGCAATAAAGCGAAGTTAAATGCCGAAGATCAGCGTTTAGTTGAGTTTTACTACACTAAGTTTGTTAACGCTGGTGCAAAATTAGATGAAGCACAAAAAGCCAAAATGCGTGAAATCAACGCTGAGCTTGCTAAGTTATCAACAGCCTTCTCGCAAAACGTATTAAAATCGTTTAAAGAGGACGTAGTATTAGTAACCGATAAAAGCGAACTTGCTGGCCTTTCTGACGCTGAAATAGCAAGCCTTGCCGCTGCCGCTAAAAAAGCAGGTAAAGAAGGCTACATGATCACGTTAGTGAACACCACGCAACAGCCGATTCTCAGCAGCCTAAAAAACCGTAAGTTACGTGAACGTATTTTTAAAGCATCAGCGACTCGTGCGCAAAATACCAATGGCCCTATCATTATCAAAGAAACCAATTTGCGCGCTCAAAAAGCAGCACTCCTTGGCTATAAAGATTGGGCTTCATATGTAATGACCACACGTATGGCTAAAACCACTGAAAACGTTTATGGCATATTAGATGACTTGGCACCTAAAGCTGTAAATAAAGCAAAAGCTGAAGCTGCTGAAATTCAAAAAGTAATTGATGCATCAGGCGAAACGTTTGCCGTACAACCATGGGACTGGGCATTCTATTCTGAAAAAGTGCGCCAAGCTAAGTACGACCTAGATCCTGCTTTAGTTAAGCCATACTTTGAAATGCAATCAGTGATCCATAACGGTTTATTTTTTGCGATGGAAAAACTGTACGGCATTACTTTCAAAGAGCGTAAAGATTTACCACTTTATCACGAAGATGTAATGGCGTTTGAAGTGTTCAACGCCGATGGTAGTGCTATTGGTTTATTCTACATGGACCCTTATGCTCGTGAAGGTAAACGTGGTGGTGCTTGGATGAGTGCATATGTTAGCCAAAGTGGCTTAAAGGGCACAAAACCTGTAATTTATAACGCACAAAACATCCCTAAACCTGCAGACGGTCAGCCAACACTGATGACCTTCTCTGAAGTTACGACTATGTTCCATGAATTTGGTCATGCGGCACACGGTTTGTTCTCAGATGTAAAATACCCAAGCCTTGCAGGCACTGCAACAGCTCGTGACTTTGTTGAATTCCCGTCACAAGCGAACGAAGATTGGAACATCGAACCAACTGTACTTGCTAACTACGCGAAGCATTACAAAACAGGTGAACCAATTCCTAAAGAATTACTCGACAAAGTACTTGAGTCACAAAACTTCAATCAAGGTTTTGGCACCACTGAGTATTTAGCTGCAGCATTACTTGATATGGAATGGCATTCATTTGGTGTTGATAAGAAAATAACTGATGTACAAAAATTTGAGCATGATGCGTTAGAGAAACACGGCATTGCTTACTACCCAGTACCACCGCGTTATAAGTCTTGTTACTTTAGCCACACCTTTGCTGGTGGCTATTCAGCAGGTTACTATGCATACCTTTGGACTGAAGTATTTGCAGCTGATGCCTTTGCACATATGACAAAGCAAGGCGGCTTAACTCGTGACAACGGTGATAGCTTCCGCAAAGAGATTTTATCAAAAGGTAACAGCCGCGACTTAATGCAAAGCTATATTGAGTTCCGTGGTCAAAAGCCAACTACCGACGCCCTACTTAAGCGCCGTGGTTTAGTTAAGTAAACCAAAATGATTATAATGGGAGTCCGTAATGGACTCTCATTTTTTATCGCCATTATTCATCCTTACTTTGTTACCTTCTAACTCAAATCAACACCTTACAGAAGATATATATGCTAATCTAAATAAAAAATTTAGAGTTACACAATGCAAAATATACTTTTATTTTCAACTTGCTTACTACTGACTGCATGTGCCACAGAACCAACTGAGCACGCCGATATAGTGATCGCTAATGCGACGATCATCGACGTAACAACCGGACAACTCAGCGTTGAACAATCCCTTGCTATTCGCGATGGTGTGATCATAAAGCGCGCTAACAACTCACTAAAAAATAACTACATTACTGATAATTACATTGATGCTAATGATCAATTTTTAATGCCAGGCCTTTGGGATATGCATGTCCATTTTGGCGGCGGTGAAGCGCTTATAGCCGAAAACAAAGCCCTGTTACCACTTTACCTCGCGTATGGCATTACTACAGTACGTGATGCTGCTGCTGATTTAAGTGAGTCAGTTTTAAGCTGGCGAGAGCAAATTAATAATAACCAATTAGTTGGCCCGACCATTTATACATCAGGGCCCAAACTCGAAGGTAAAGACTCTATTTGGCCTGGCGACTTAGAAGTTGAAACTGTCGAGGAAATGAATGCTGCTATTGATACGCTTGATGCTATGAATGTGGATTTTGTGAAAATAACCGATAGTGCATTAACACCTGAACTTTATTTAAAAGCAGTTAAAGAAGTGAAAAAACGTGGCTACCAAATATCTGGTCATATTCCGTTTTCGCTATCAGTTACAGATGTATCAAATGCAGGGTTAGATGCCATTGAGCATATGACCTACTTGTTAAAAGCCGCAGCAATTAATGAACCTGAAATATCAGCAAAAGTGGCTTCAGGTGAACTGAGTTACCGCAGTGCTTTGCCAATTATTACAGCAAATATTGATAACCAAACAGCTTTAAATAAATACGCCGTGTTAGCTCAAAATAACACGGCCGTAGTACCTACTTTAATTGGTGGTCAAATCACCGCTTATATTGATGAAGATAACCATCAAGATGATGAGTTTTTAAATTATTTAGGTAAAGGTCTTAAAGCCACTTACCAATGGCGTGTAGACAGAGCCAATAAAGATACCCAAGATCAAATCAAACAACGTAAAGAACGCTTTGTTAAAACAGCTCAATTACTACCTTTAGCACAACAGGCTGGCGTATCAATTATTGCTGGGACCGACGCTGGATTTTTAAATTCGTATATTTACCCTGGTTTATCTCTTCATCAAGAGCTGGCTATTTTTAGTGATTATGGCTTAACGCCATTACAAACATTGCAATCAGCAACACTTGCTGGACCACAGTTTTTAGGTAAAACGGCGCAGTTTGGAGAACTTACAGAAGGCAAAACCGCCGATATCATTTTCTTAACTGATAACCCATTAATTGATGTACGTAACACGCAAAAGCTCACTGGGGTTATTTCTCATAGTCGTTATTACAATCAAGCAGCACTTGAACAGCTAAAAGTAGATGCCAAGCAATTCGTTAGTTCACAACAGTAAATTAATCACCGGGCTCAGGTTACTTGACTGAGCCACTCCCTTTAATACTCGTTGTAGTATACACTCGCGCTTTTAATTTGGAGTAAGCACTATGGGCTACTTATTTGCCGTCACTCTATTATGGGCGTTTTCATTTAGTTTAATTGGCGTATATTTAGCAGGTCAAGTTGATGCTTGGTTTAGTGTATTAATTCGCGTAGCCCTAGCCACACTGCTATTTTTACCGTTTTTAAAACGAACACCTCCCCCACTTGCTTGCAAACTCATGCTGATAGGCGCAGTACAACTCGGTATTATGTATAGCTTTTATTACCACTCATTTTTGTTCTTAAGTGTGCCTGAAGTACTGCTATTTACCGTAATGACCCCGCTTTACATCACGTTATTAAACGATGCGTGCAACAAGTATTTTAACCCACAGTTTTTTATAGTCGCTTTTATTGCCGTGCTGGGTGCAATTACTATTCGCTATGAAAACTTAGACAGTAACTTCTTAGTCGGATTATTACTGGTACAAGGGGCTAATATTAGTTTTGCTGTAGGACAAGTAACCTACAAACGCTTAATGCTGGGTAAGCAGCTTGATGATAAAACTGTATTTGGCTGGTTTTTTATTGGTGCACTGATTGTTGCAAGTAGCTGTTATGTCTTATTTGGTAACTCAAACAAATTACCAAGCACCTCAACACAATGGGGCATATTGATTTATTTAGGAGTTGTGGCATCTGGTGTTGGCTATTTTATGTGGAATAAAGGCGCCACGCTTGTCAATGTGGGCGCACTGGCGGTGATGAACAACTTGCTTATTCCTGCAGGCATTGTTGTTAATGTACTTATTTGGAATAGAGACGCGGACATACTCAGATTAAGTATTGGCGCGGGGGTTATGCTATTTGCCTTAGTGGTAAACCAAATAATGGCTAAAAGAGTAAATTAATTACTCTGTAGTTAAACTGTCACTAATAATTAGTAAGGTAGCGTCCACTTTGATTTTTAAGGACAAATAATGAAGCGCATACCTTTACTGACTAGTTGTTTATTATTAATTACACTAGCTGGCTGCGATGACGATGTAGAAATAGTCGAAAAAGAAGTGGTTGTTACCAACACTGAGGTTGAAATTGTTAAAGTTCCTACCCCGGTTATTGTTGAAGTAGCGCAAGGTACGAATATTCAACTCGGTGCTCGCCCCGACTACTTAATTGACGATATGGCCACCAGCGCACTAAAAACAAAATTAGAATCGTGCAAAGACGGCCCTTTTTATCGTACTGATTTTTCAATTGGTCACCGCGGTGCACCTATGCAATACCCAGAGCACACTAAAGAATCTTACATTGCAGCAGCTCGTATGGGCGCTGGCATTGTCGAGTGCGATGTGACGTTTACAAATGATAAAGAGCTTGTATGCCGCCATTCACAATGCGATTTACATACCACCACTAATATTTTAGCGATCCCAGAACTTGCCGCTAAATGCAGCGTGCCATTTACGCCAGCGGATCCTAACAGTGGTACACCCGCTGCAGCTAAATGTTGCACCAGCGATATTAGCCTGGCGGAATTTTTAACCCTTGAGGGTAAAATGGATGGCGCGAACACCAATGCCACCAATGTTAACGATTATATGAATGGAACACCGAGTTGGCGCACTGATTTATACGCCACCTCAGGTACACTCATGACCCATAAACAAAGTATTGCGCTATTTAAAGAGCTGGGTGTAAAAATGACCCCGGAGCTGAAATCGCCTCAAGTGAGCATGCCTTTTAATGGTATGACTCAAGCGCAATATGCACAAAAAATGCTGGATGAATACACGCAAATGGACGTACCCGCAAACCATGTTTATCCGCAATCATTTAACCTAGCCGACGTAGAATATTGGATTAGCACTAATCCTGAATTTGCAGCGCAAAGTGTGTATTTGGATGGTCGCGACAGCAATGCAGGGTTTGATCCTAATAACGCAGCAACATGGCAGCCAAGCATGGCAGAGCTAGCTACTGATGGCGTTAAAATTATAGCGCCCCCTATTTGGATGCTGCTAACCATAGATAACGACAGTAATATTGTACCCTCACAGTACGCTATAGATGCTAAGGCCGCAGGGCTTAATATTATTGCATGGAGCCTTGAACGCTCTGGCCCTCTAAATGAAGGCGGCGGTTATTATTATCAATCTATTAGTGATGTTATAGATAACGATGGCGACATGTTAACTGTGGTTGATGTTTTAGCACAAGAAGTGGGGGTCATGGGGATATTTTCCGATTGGCCAGCAACCGTAAGTTACTATGCTAGCTGTAATAAAATGCCTGCAAGTATTTAAACTTTAAGGCGTGTTTATTTTATCGCGCTCAGTTACCATATATTTTATATTATTTAACTGAGCGCTTTTATGATCATCCAACACCACCATGCAGACTTGCCTACCCCAACAGGTTTAATGCGCACCACGGTTTACCGCCCCGAAATATCAGGGCAATTTCCCGCGATTATTTTTTATTCTGAAATATTTCAGCAAACCGCGCCTATTGCTCGCAGCGCTGCACTTTTAGCAAGCCATGGTTTTGTAGTACTTGTGCCAGAAGTGTTTCATGAGCTAAACCCTATCGGGACAGTGCTTGCCTATGATGATGCGGGTAAAGATAAAGGCAATAACGATAAATGGGCAAAACCGCTTGAATCTCACGACAGCGATACCCAAGCGTTAATCGACTTTGTACAAACACAAGATTATTGCACCGGCTCTGTAGGTACTATGGGTGTCTGTATTGGCGGTCACTTAGCTTATAGAGCCGCATTAAACCCACACATAAAAGCCGCATTTTGCTTATATGCCACCGACATTCATAGCGATACACTCCCCGCACAAGCCGGTAATAACTCGTTTGAACGCATGGCTGATATACAAGGTGAGATTCACTTTATTTGGGGAAAGCAAGATCCCCATGTGCCACAACAAGGTCGCGACAAAATTTATCAACAAGCTGTTAGTACGGGTATTAATTACCAATGGCAAGAAGTTAACGCCCAACATGCCTTTATGCGTGATGAGGGTGAGCGATACGACGGCGCACTAGCAATCACCATGTACCAGCAAGCCGTTGCATTATTTAACCGTACTTTGTAAGCCATAAATTAGACATTTTTAAGCATACCCAATGCGGTATGCCTTTTTATAAAATAATCCTTTAAATAATCGATAAATAAGCGCAACTTCTTAGAATCGGCGCCGCCGGGTGGAAATACGCCGTAAAGTTCTATATCTTTACTTTTATAGTCATCGAGTATAATTTCCAATAGCCCAGCTTGAACTTTTGGCCATGCATCGTAAAGTGGAATACGCCCGATACCATGGCCTGCTTCAACAAAAGCAGTTCGCGCAGCAGCGTTATTAGTCCTTAAACCACCTTGCATAGTTAAGTTATGCTTTTTACCATCTTTTTGTAGCGTTAATGTTTTACTGCCGAGCTGATACACCACCCATTGATGTTCGCTTAATTGCGCTGGAGTTTTAGGTTTACCGTAATGGGCAAAATAATCTGGCGAGCCACAAATACAGGTACTCATCGTAGTGAGTTTAGTCGCTTGTAAATTGGAGTCACTAAGCGCAACACCGCGAATCGCAAAATCAAAGCCATTTTTAATAATATCAATCACTTCATCACTTAACTGTAAATCAATATCGATTTTGGGATACTGACGTTTAAAATCATTGATTGCAGGCACAACCAACTGCATACCGACATTCACCGGGCAGCTAATTTTAAGTAAGCCTTGTGGTTCGCTTTTTATATTTTCTATTTGCTGTTTAGCCGCATTAGCTTGCTCAGTAATAATTCTGCAGCGCTCATAATAAGCAATCCCCGCTTCGGTCAGTGCCATAGTTCGCGTTGAACGATTAAGCAGCGTCACTTCCAGTTGGGTTTCTAATTTTTTTAAGTGATAACTTGCCACTGCACGAGTAAACCCCAATTGTTTGGCGGCCGCCGTTAAACTGCCCTGCTCTACAATTTGTGCAAATACCACCATACTTTTGAGTTGCTCAAACGATACCTTCATAAGATCTCCTATACTGACTTACTTTATTGTATCAATTATTAAACCAATAAAGTTGAATTTATCATCGTTGTTTAAAGTAACCTTAGTGCATATAGTAGTTAGTAAGATAAATTAAAAATTTAAATCATCAGAAGGAATATGGTTATGGCTAAAAAAATACTTATGGTTCTTACCTCTCATGCAGAGCTTGGCAATACCGGTCATAAAACGGGCTTTTGGGTCGAAGAATTTGCGGCTCCTTATTATGCATTTATTGATGCCGGTGCTGAGGTTACACTCGCATCAGTAAAAGGCGGGCAACCACCGATTGATCCAAATAGCGCCGCACCTGATGCCGCAACAGATGCTACAAAACGTTTTGATAACGACAGTGCAGCACAAACATTGATGGCCAATACAAAAGCGCTTGGTGATGTAAATGCCAGCGACTTTGACGCCGTATTTTACCCAGGCGGTCATGGCCCATTATGGGACTTAGTTGACAATACAGACTCAATTTCATTGATTGAAGACTTTATCAAAACAGAAAAACCTGTTGCAGCTGTTTGCCACGCAAGTGCCGTGTTTTTAAATGCTAAAAATTCAGATGGCAGTGCATTGGTTGCAGGTAAGAAAGTAACTGGCTTTAGCAACAGTGAAGAAGCCGCAGTGCAACTTACTGACATTGTTCCATTGTTGGTAGAAGATGAGCTGATCAAAAAAGGCGGTGATTACCAAAAAACGGATGATTGGGGTGTGCTCGCATTAGTCGATGGCTTATTGATCACCGGTCAAAATCCTGCCAGCTCTGAGCTTGCAGCGCAAAAACTGCTGACCCAATTAGGCTAATTCTTTAATATTGTAACTAAAGCCTTGCTTAACCCAGCAAGGCTTTTCAATTAAGCATCAGGATAGGTATACTCAGTCAAACATATTTAAAATTAAGTGATGTATGGCAAACCCAAAAAGCTCTTTGAGCATTCCTCCTCTAGTCAGTAAACGCTTTACGCTTATTGGTATTATTTTATTGTGTGTTTTACTGCAAATTATTAATAGCTTACCAGGCGTTAACTTAAATGGATTAGGTATTTACCCTCGCAGTCTAAGTGGTTTAACGGGTATTTTTTTCGCGCCTTTTTTACATGGCGGCTGGGCACATTTGCTTAGTAACTTAATCCCATTTGCAGTGCTTGGCTGGCTAGTCTGCCAATATAGCGTCAAACGGTTTTGGGCTGTATTTATCTTTACTGCTGTGGTTGGAGGATTACTGGTTTGGCTATTTGGTCGCGCTAATATTCACGTTGGCCTGAGCGGTGTACTTTATGGCTTGTGGGGCTTTTTAATTTGCTACGGCATTATGCATCGGTCATTTAAGGCCATTGCTATTAGTGTCGCGGTGGTATTTTTATATAGTGGTTTAATTTGGGGTGTTTTGCCACAGCGTCCCCATGTGTCATTTGAAAGCCACCTGTTTGGCGCACTCGCTGGTATTCTTATTGGCTATTATTTAGCAAAACAAGATAAGAAAAGCGCAAGTTATAAGCTTTAAAGTTAGCAAGGTTAAAGATAAAATATTAACCGTCATTATCTCGGATTAAATAAATTTGCGCTTTCTCTATTTCGGTTAGCGCTTTATACCCTCGTGGATAAGGCCATCCATGACCTCATCTAAATGATCTTCATATTACCAATGAAAGTTATCTTTGCTTCCCTTGCTCTAAATGATCAACTAGGATGGGTTGTTCGTAACCTTAATTAAAGTAACCAACGTTTAAGGAGTTTTGATGAGTAACAGCGAAAACTATACCCCGCCTAAAGTATGGCTGTGGGACGCGGAAAGTGGCGGTGACTGGGCAAAAATAAATCGACCAATTGCAGGCGCTACGCACCAGCAAGATTTACCCGTTGGTGAGCACCCTCTTCAGCTTTACTCACTGGCAACCCCTAATGGCCAAAAAGTCACCATCATGCTTGAAGAACTATTAGAGCTTGGTATCACTGAAACCGAATATGATGCGTTTTTAATTAAAATCGGCGATGGCGATCAATTTGGCTCAGGCTTTGTGGGTGTTAACCCTAATTCAAAAATTCCAGCGCTGATGGATCACAGTACGACCCCTATAACGCGGGTGTTTGAATCAGGTGCTATTTTACAATACTTAGCAGAGAAGTTTGATGCGCTAGTGCCAAGCGACCACACCAGTAAAACCGAATGCCGTAACTGGTTATTTTGGCAAATGGGATCAGCACCTTATTTAGGCGGTGGTTTTGGTCATTTCTATGCCTATGCACCACACAAAATGCAATATCCTATTGACCGATTTACGATGGAAGTTAAACGCCAGCTAGATGTATTAAACCGCCATTTAAGTGATCATGATTACATGGCTGGTAGTGACTATTCAATCGCAGATATTGCTATTTGGCCATGGTATGGCTCGCTGGTATTGGGATATTTATACGACGCCGCCGAGTTTTTAGATGTTGAATCATATACCCACGTGATGCGCTGGGCAAAACAGATTGAACGCCGCCCTGCAGTAAAGCGTGGTCGCAGAGTTAACCGGACTTGGGGCCCAGAAGATGAGCAACTAGCCGAGCGCCACAGTAAAAGCGACTTTTAACGAAAACCTAACAGCGCGATTAGTATGACTAACCGCGCTGTTACTTATGCTGGCTGTAAATCTATTTGGTTATTTCGCGCCTGCAGGATCTGTAAGCCGCGAGCTAAGAATATGCCACTTAAAATACCGTAAATCGCGCTGACAATAACCATAAATTCTGTACTTTGCGTAACTGCTAGTTGTATTGCCAACATCACTCCAACACAATATTTAGTAAAGAAAATGGCCATTATTAGTATAAATGGTACTTTGCTACCAGGTATATGAAACACATGCTGCTCACTTATGTAGCGCACTCCCTTTGGCAAACCGAATTGACGAGCGACTCCCCAACCAAGTACTAAACACACAAACCAAACTGCTAATGCAATTACACCAGAAAATGCGGAGTACACCCCAAAAACTGACAGGCCAGCCATTGCGACAGGTAACACACAAACACTGCGTAACGTGACCTCTCTTGCTCGGGTTTGTTTGACACCAAGCACAATCAGGCCGGCAAATAACGCGAACACCCACAGCGGTGTATGTTTAATTATATCAATCACTAAACTTCCTTTTTATTGTTGTTATTGCTTATTGTATTAGTGCCTTGAGCTTAATCTTATTTAAATAATTAATAAAGTTACAATTACATTTTTTTAACCTTTATATACGTAGTAAGCTTAATGGGCCATCTCGATGCTAACTTAGAGAATAGTAAAAGGCGACGACAAACAAATATCGCAGAGTGTAATCTGCCATCATTTCAGTCGTAGCAAAACAACAGCGCAATTTGATAACCAAAAACCACTCAGCAGCAAACTAAAACATTCTCTTAAATCGAATGGTTAAGCCATTAAATTGCATTGTTAATTTGTAATATAAAAGGATATGCTCTTATTAGTAATTTACAATTAAAGGAACGGCTATGAAGAACGTATTATTAATCAACTCATCACTCAACGGTGAAAACGGTAATTCACATCAGCTTAGTGAGCAGTTCATTGCTGAGCTTACACAAAAAACTGACATTACAGTGACTCGTCGTGATGTTGCCGAAAACTCATTACCACACCTAACTCAAGCTGAAATGGGCGCATGGATGACAGAGCCTGCACAACGCAGCGATGAGCAAAACAAACTGGCTGCTATTTCTGATGAGTTGGTCACTGAGCTGCAAAATAATAAGCTCATCGTGATGGGCGTCCCTATGTATAACTTTGGTATTCCATCTACATTAAAAGCGTGGATCGATCGTGTTGCTCGCGCTGGCATTACGTTTAAATACACTGAAACAGGCCCTGTTGGGTTAGTTGAAAATACTAAAGTAGTTATTCTTGCTGCTCGTGGCGGTATGTACTTAGGTACTGATATGGATACGCAAACTAAGTATCTAAAAGACTTTTTTGCATTTTTAGGTATCAACGATGTGGACTTTATTTATGCTGAAGGCCTAAATATGCCAGGTGGTGATGACAGCAAAAACGCCGCTAGTAAAGAAATTTCAGATTACGTATCGGCACTTTAATTTTTTGATAAACAAGCGGTCAGTAAGGACCGCTTTTTAGTTAGCCATGCTGATTTCATTTATTACACATTCTGATCGTCAGTGGATCCGTGTAACTCAACATTCAATACTTTTGTAAACTTGGTGCTTATGTTGCAACACTCTCTATAAACCGCCCATTTCGCTATGCAAAGGTGAAATCTTTTCACAGTTAGCGAAATTATTACAAAGGAGATGAGTATGACGATTAAGAAATCTGCACAATCACATTGGTCTGGCGATATTAAATCTGGTAAAGGTCAAATTAGCACCGAAAGCGGCGCTTTAGACAATCAGCCCTATGGTTTTAATACGCGCTTTGAAGATAAAGCGGGCACTAACCCAGAAGAACTAATAGCTGCGGCGCACAGTGCTTGCTTTAGTATGGCGCTATCACTTGCGTTAACTGAAGCAAATTACGTTGCTGATGATATCACTACCAGTGCAGTGGTTAGTTTAGATGAAGTGGATGATGGCTTTGAGGTTAGTCATATAGCCTTAAGTGTAGAGGCAAAAATTGCCGGTATTGCTGAATCAGAATTTAAAAAACTGTGCGAGCAAACCAAACAAGGCTGCCCTATCTCAAAATTAATGAATGCTGAGATATCTCTCACTATGGCACTCAACTAAGCTAAAAAATTAACCGTATATAAGCCAAGTAATTATTACTTGGCTTTTTACTGCACGGTTTTTACTATACGTAAAAGGTATAAACATAAAATAACGTAAAATTTCAGCTAAATCTCTGGCCTAGCCAAGCTAAATAAATCATGCGTTGTCGTAAAGTAATCTCCGCCCATTTTACCAACGGTATTTAAAGCTCTTGGGTCAATATAGCCGTTAACAAGTACACTTTCATCAATATAAATACCAACTACATTTAATAACATCATTTGCCCGCCACCTGCTTGTTCAGAAATAGTGACCACGTCACGTAAGCTACATTCATAACGAACCTTAGCTGCTGCCACCCCCAATGGAGTTACTGATTGACTTGCACATGATGCGATCCCCACAGCCGTAAATTCACTAGTTTGCGAAGAAAAATTACCGCAACTTTGATTCATTTGCTCCACCAGATTATGACTGACCACATTGATAACGCACTCTTTTGTGGCCAGTAAATTGTTTAAGGTATCCTTGTTTTGATTCTCAGCTGGATTTACCTGAGTCACACTCAACACTGGCGGGTTTACACTTGCCACGGTAAAAAATGAATACGGCGCAATATTCGCCACGCCATCACTACTTAACGTGCTTATCCATGCGATAGGCCTTGGCGTGATCCCACCAACCAATTTACTGTATGCCCCTTTTTGCTCGTCAGGATCAGTTAAATCAAAATACATCATCACCTCATTAAATTTAAACTCATTAAACTAAACGCCTTTTCACTTTGTTACGTATTAAAGACAAAGTAAATGGAAAAAACGCTTTATTACTATGACACACTCTTTGTACTGGTTTACTAACGATTTACGACTAAGCGATAACGCACTAATCTCTCTTGCTGCAAAGCAAGATACAGCACTTAGCTTTATATATTGTGTTGACCCTCAATGGTTTAAAAGCAATCACCATGATTGCCAATCAATGGGACAACATCGCTGGCAGTTTTTAGCGCAATCTTTACAACAGTTAAACAATACTCTGAAAGACTATGGGCAACATTTAGTGATCTACCATCAAGCTGCTCATGAGGTGATTGAACATTATTATCACCATCACAACGTGCGTACTCTATATTGCAGTGAACAAATTGGTTACGATGAGCAGCAAACGCTACTCAATGTAGCGAAAAATCATGGTGATCTTGTTATTAAACAAGCTAATACATTTACCTTATATGACAACCAGCAACTTCCTTTTACTATTAATGAACTGCCAGCAACATTTAGCCAATTCAGAAAGCTAATTGAGCAAACAACGCCCACTATAAATACACTTTTAGATCCTCCAGTGTACATAGCCAGACCTTTAATTGCTCCAATGCCTTGGCCAACTACATTGCCTAATGTCAGTAAAGAACGAACGTTATTCGCAGGTGGTGAACAAAGTGCGACTGATCATCTAGCTGATTACTTTTCAAGTGCTAATCCATCTACCTACAAAGAAACTCGCAACGCTTTAGCTGGTATTGAAAACTCAACCAAGTTTTCTCCTTGGCTTGCTAATGGCTGCATTAGTGCTCGGCAAATAGTCAACGCTTTGCGTAATTATGAGCACATTCATGGCGCAAACGACTCAACTTACTGGATTTATTTTGAATTACTGTGGCGTGAATACTTTCAACTATACAGCCTGCGTTATGGCAATAAGTTATTTTCTTTTGCCGGAATTACAAAGCGTAAGCCACTAACCAGTTTTTACCCACAGCGATTTAAGCAATGGTGCACAGGCACAACACCGTATCCCATTGTCAATGCATGTATGAAACAGCTGAATAAAACCGGCTATATGTCAAATCGTGGCCGGCAATTAGTTGCAAGCTGCTTGGTAAACGAGCTCAAGCTAGATTGGCGCTTTGGCGCTGCTTATTTTGAACAACAACTGATTGATTACGACGTGGCATCTAATTGGGGAAATTGGCAATACCTTGCAGGTGTTGGCGCGGATCCTCGCTCGGGTAGGCATTTCAATTTAGTAAAGCAAACCCAAACCTACGATGCTAATAATCAATTTATTAATCACTGGCAAGGTGATGAGGTACACGCCATAGACTCGTTAGATGCCGCAGATTGGCCGTTAAGCAGTTAATAATGCTTAAAGAATAGCGGTGGTGAGAATAAAAGTTGTAGCATACAAAACCGAGCCTTTTAGACTCGGTTTTGTACATTTTAGCAAGGTGCCACATTATTAAATGTTCTAATTTTTGTTTTTAAATCAAATGCTGCATAACCAGCCACAATAATAAAACAGCCTGCTGGCACAATATAAGAAAAAGCGACACTGAAGGTATCAATAAATACAGCCTGTACCACGGGTACTATCGCTCCACCTAAAATAGCCATTACTAATCCGGCAGCACCTAGCTTTGCATCATCGCCTAAACCATGTAATGAAATTGCGTAAATAGTGGGAAACATTAACGATAAACAAGCCGATATACAAACTAAAGCCCAAACCCCACTTATAGTTGGCATTTGCACCATATATAAACATAGTAGCGTCGCAATTACAGAGGTTGCCATTAATAGTTTTGCTGGTCTAATAAATCCCATAAGCCATGTCATCACAAACCGAGAGAACAGAAAAGTGATCATACTGTATTGCAAAAACGTTCCACCGGTCACTTCGTTTGTATCAAGTGCTTCCATAACGTATTGAATGGTAAAGGTCCATACACAGGTTTGCGCTGCAACATTAAAAAACTGCGCAATAACGCCAAAGCGATAATGTGTATTTTTAAATAATCGTTTAAAGGTTGCACGAAAATCGACATGCTTAGATACCTTTTTTTGCTTGCAAAAGTTAGGTGTTTTAGTAAATGCAATTGCCAGCCAAATAAGCACAAGTACGCAAGCCATACCCACATAAGGCACCATAACCGCATCTAGTTCTGCTTTTATTACCTGAGTTAGTTGCTCAGCGCTCATAGCTGCACGCTCATCTGAGGAAGCTATATTTAGGCTAGGTAAAATAAGGGTTGCGGCTAAAAACACACCGATATTAGTACCAACAGGATTGAAAGATTGCGCTAAATTTAATCTACGGGTTGCACTTTGCTGATTTCCCATTCCCATCACATAGGGGTTTGCTGAAGTTTCTAAAATAGATAGACCACCAGCTAACACAAATAAAGCGGCTAAAAAAAAGCCGTAAGTCATTGCTTGGCTTGCGGGATAAAACATAAATGCCCCCATCGCAGCCATGCCTAAGCCTGTCAATACTCCCGTTTTGTAAGAAAAGCGTTTATTTATATAAGCGGCAGGAATGGCTAAGCAAAAGTAGGCGCCATAGTAGCTAAACTGTACAAGTGCCGATTGCACTGAAGACATAGTAAATATTTTACTAAATACTTTAACTAACGGATCAGTCATATTTGCTGCAGCACCCCATGCTGCAAAGCAAAGTACAAGCAAAATAAAGGGAACCACCATCTCCTTAGAGACAAGAGGTGTTTTTGTATGTGTGTGTGTGGTCATTGCCATGTCTCAGTTGTTAACTTTGAGTAAAGCATTTAAACAGGTAAATATCACCTCGTCAATAAATCAACTATAGTTATTTATTACATTTAACAATACTTAATTGTACTCTGTCGTTAATTTAATATTAAATGATCAGCACAGTAATAAAACCAATGCTGTCGCCAAGTATGTCCGCTCAGTGTACAATTAGTTAAGTTATTCAAGACAATAACAGATTAGACAGGAATCATTATCAAAGCTAAAAACCCTCGACTCGTCTCACAAGAAGGCCGAAGCCAATCTGGCTTGCGTGCTCACAATGAACGTCGAATTATGTCTTTAATTCGTCAACAAGGGAGTGCGCCAAAAGCCGAGATAGCACAAAAAACGGGTCTTTCTGCACAAGCCGTTACAGTTATTATCAATAGCTTAGAAGCCGAGTCGTTATTAATAAGAAAAGAGCCACAGCGTGGCCGTGTTGGCCAACCTACGATTCCGTTTGCCTTAAATCCTGATGGTGCTTTTGGCATCGGCTTAAAAGTTGGTCGCCGAAGTTATGATTTAACCTTAATTGACTTGGTCGGAAATATTCGCGCAACCTTAAATGAATACTGTGCCTACCCTACTGTAAATAGTCTGCTCACTTTTCTAGAAAAAGGTATCAGCGTACTTAAAATGAGCTTAAGTGACGAGTTAGCCGAGCGTATTCTAGGTATTGGTGTTGCAACTCCTTTTGAAATTTGGAATTGGACTGAAGAAGCTGGCGCACCAAAGAAAGTAATGAATGAGTGGAAGTCTTTCGATTTTAAACAAAGAATCAATCAGATCATCTCTCTTCCTGTCTATGTATGTAATGATGATACCGCAGCATGCTCAGCAGAGCTGAGCTTTGGCAACCCAGCTCGCTTTACTGATTTTTTATACATTTTTATTGGCACTTTTATTGGTGGTGGAGTCGTTATAAATGAAACCTTATTTACCGGTAAAAAAGGCAATGCGGGAGCTATTGGCTCATTACCAAGGCCTGTACTCAATAGTGAAGGCCAACTAACATCGCAACAGCTGATCATGCAGTCTTCGCTGTATATCCTTGAAAAAATGCTTAAAGATGATGGCTACAATACCGACATAGTGTGGAGTTCAAAAGAATATTGGGGAGATTTAGGCCCTGTTTTAGATAAATGGATAGATCAAGTTGCAGATGGCCTTGCCTATGCAGCACTGTGCTCACTGGCTATTTTTGATTTTGAAGCCATTGTGATTGATGGTGCAATCCCTATCAATGTAAGAGAGAAAATAGTATTAGCAACAAAGTCAAAATTAAGCCAAGCCGATCATCGTGGCATTTATCGCTGTGCCGTACAAAGCGGCTCTATTGGTGCTAAAGCTCAATCAATAGGTTGCGCTAACCTACCGTTAATTATAAACTTTTCTCAAGATAACGTCAGCCTTTCCCACAACTAGCTTCCAATAAATTTATCAAGCAGCCGGCGCTATTCGCCGGCGCTTTAATATCCTGGATTACCCGCAAATAAATTCAATTAAATAACTCCATAAACTTGTACAAAAAAATAAGTAATAATAGTTGATTTATTACTTTTAGTTCTCTACATTCTATTTACAAATTTGCCCAAACTGGTGAGGCGGGTTGATAAAACAGCAAGTTTTTAATCACACGCAACAAAAGCAAAAAATGGTTTAGGATTTGGGCACATAATCGTAACGGGTACATCTGCTCAAGAAAGAGTGAATCTATCAATGCCATTAACCCAGCTAAGTTAGCTGGCTTGATTCGAGAAGATACATAAAGCGACGTATTTTTTGACACCAAAATCAATAACTGTCTTGGTGGTCAAGGCTTAGATTTAACCAAAGGTATCGTTTAAAACGAGACGATACCCTGACAATTTTTATAGGAATAACGTAATGGAAGTAGTTGCAATTGGTGAAGCCTTAATTGATTTACTCTCAAATGATTGTATAGATAAAACAGTATTAAACAGCGAGTCAGGATTCACTCAATTTGCAGGAGGTGCGCCCGCAAATGTAGCTGTCGCCGTAGCAAAGTTAGGCGGTTTGAGCTCACTGCTTGGTAAGGTAGGCGATGATCCGTTTGGTCGTTTTTTAATAAAGGCACTCGATACACATAATGTTAAAACATCACATGTTAGCTTTTCTAAAAAGGGTAAAACTGCACTAGCCTTTGTCTCATTAGATGAAAGCGGTGAACGTACATTTGATTTTTACGATAAAGACGCCGCGCATTATGATTTGCAGATTTCCGATTTAACCCCCTCTTTATTTGCAGCCCCTAAAATAGTGAGCTTTTGCTCAGGCTCTTTAGCTAAGGCTCACATATTAAATACTACGTTAAATGCACTAAAACACTTTAAAGAAGCAGACTCGGTTACATGCTTTGATATTAATTTTCGACCTGCCTTTTGGGATGAACCACTTACAGCCCCATCCATTATTAATGATATAGCTAAAACGGTTGATGTTATTAAAGCAAGTAAAGATGAGCTGATAGCCCTGTATGGCATTGAGCATATTGAAACCACAATAAAAAGCTGGGTAGACAATGGCGTGTCATTGGTTTTAATGACTAATGGTGGCGAGCCAATTACATTTTCCTCATGCTCATTTAGTGGTACATATCCTTGTCCACCAGCGAATGTCGTAGATACCACAGCTGCCGGTGATGCTTTTGTAGGCGGTTTTTTATACCAAGTAGCTTCGCTAGTAAGTGATAAAAACGAATTTACCGATTGGGCCAATAATTTTGAAAACGTATTAAAAGCAATCAACTTTGCAACTAAGTGTGGCGCCTCAACTGTCGCAAAGTTTGGTGCATTCGACGCTTTACCAACGCAGCAAGACCTGTCTGCCTGAGCACTTACAATCAACCAGCCTATTTGTAACCTCTATACTAACGACTAAAACTCATATTTTTAGTTTTAGTCGTCTAACAAAATCGCTTTTAAACTACTTTTACATTTAATACGTATAAAACCATTTATGCCTAATTATTTATAAACGATACGGTTTTGATATCACCAGTATGAAAGAAAAAATAAACATAGTCTGGTTTAAACGTGACTTACGCCTAAGCGATCATCAGCCTTTAAAAAATGCGTTTAGTAATGGCCTGCCCACACTATTAATTTATAACTTTGAACCTTTACTGCTTGACGATGGGCATTACAACGAGCGGCATTGGCGCTTTGTCTATCAATCAATTGTTGATTTAAATACCCAACTAGCTCGCTTTAATAGCCGCGTGTATATATTTAATGAAGACATGCAAACCCTGCTTGAATCGCTTCACTCGCAGTTTGCAATCACAAACATGTTTAGCCATCAAGAAATAGGGCTAAACAACACTTTTGAACGTGATAAAACCATTAAAACATGGTGCCAACACCATCATATTAACTGGTTAGAGTCGCCAACCGGGGCTGTGATACGTGGCAAAAAAAATCGCCACAATTGGAACGAACGCTGGCAACAAACCATGCAAGCACCTATTGCTATACCTAATTGGAAGCAAATAAAGCCACTCACCCTTACTGACTATAAAACACCCAAGCTGCCTAGTTCCTATACGCAAGATAATGAACATTTTCAGCATGGGGGCCCACGACTTGCCCGTGAAGTAATGCAAAGTTTTTTTGCTGAACGCGGTAAGGGTTATCAAAAAGGAATATCTAGCCCTAGTTTAAGCCGTACTCATTGCTCTAGGCTATCGCCCTATTTAGCGTGGGGAAATATCAGCCTGAGGCAAGTGTATCAAATGGCGATTGACGCATACCATAGCACTCATGCTGATAAAAAAGGTTGGAAGCGCCCGCTTGCTGCATTTGTATCTCGCCTGCACTGGCATTGCCATTTTATGCAAAAGTTTGAAAGCGAATGCAGCATGGAATTAAAAGCATTAAATCCGGGGTACCATGCATTTCCATATCGTGATGACGCACAAGTTACTAGCGATATTGAACGCTGGGCACAGGGGCAAACCGGTATTCCTATTATTGATGCCTGTATGCGCTGTTTAAAAGCCACCGGTTATATTAATTTTAGAATGCGCGCTATGTTAGTTAGTTTTGTTACGCATCATTTAAACATCAGCTGGCAACATGCAAGCCTGCCGTTGGCTAACTATTTTTTAGACTTTGAACCGGGGATCCACTACCCGCAAATACAAATGCAAGCATCGGTTACGGGCATTAATACTATTAGACATTACAACCCGATTAAACAATCTGAGGATCAAGACCCGAGCGGTGAATTTATAAAAAAATGGTGCCCAGAGCTTGAAAAGCTGCCTGTAGAATACTTGCATGAACCTTGGGAGCAAACACCCATGGAAGCATTATTTAACGACTTTAAACTAGGTGACGATTACCCTGCACCGATGATTGATTTAACCAAAGCGTCTAAAGAAGCGAGAGAACGGCTTTGGCAATATCGCGAACGTATTGAGGTTAAGCGCGCTATTCCTGCGATTTTAAAAAAGCATGTAAGCATCGCCCCTAGAACAAAAAGTACCAAGACAAACCATCACAATGGCTCATAAAAAACTAACTTTACCGCAAAAAACCTGCCCCACTTGCAAACGTGATTTTGCTTGGCGTAAAAAATGGCAGCGCGACTGGGATAACGTTATTTACTGCTCGCAGCGCTGTAAACGCAGTAAAAACGAAGAGTCAACGCGCTAGCTAAAATTTGCAGTTAAACAGAACAAAGCTTTGTTATTGATTCTAAAAATACGGTAACATCATTGTTATTATTAATAATAAATAGCAATAATTATCCTAACGGTGGTTTTTCAGGGTAAGTAAAATAAATTAAGGGATACTATGAATTGTACTAATTGTGGTAAAGGTTTACTTAAACCGAGTTTTATTGAAGGTCAATTTCGTTCGCACACATGCACGCACTGTAATGGCCACTGGATACTAATCGAAGACTTTGCAGCTTGGAAAGAGCGTAACCCAAACTTTGCATTTGCTGACAATATCTCATTCGAAGCCGACGCTAAAGACACTAAAAAAGCGTTAATTTGCCCAGTATCGGGGGTCATTATGCGTAAGTTTCGTATTTCATCAGCAACTGACCACCGTATTGATTACAGCGCACCAGTAGGTGGGATCTGGTTAGATGCAGGTGAATGGGAATTACTAAAAGAAGAAGGCTTAGCTGGTACATTGAATGCAGTAGTAACACAGCAATGGCAAAACCAAATTAGAGAGCAAAGTACCAAGCAAAACTTTAGTGACATATATGCTGATAAATTCGGCGCAGACACTTATACAAAAGTGAAAGAACTCAGAACATGGCTTAATGCACAACCGCAAAAAGCAGATTTGAGAGCCTACCTAATGGCTGAAGACCCATATTCTGCAGAAAAGTAAGCTGCTAGAAAAAGTGGGACTCGCTGTATCGAGTCCTTTTATCACAAAAAATACCACAGTCATTGTACTTGTTTAATTTTCTTATTGCTGTGTTAACCGCATGCGCCACTGTTTTACTGTTATACTCAAACGCTAATACGCAGAAGCCAATCGCGGCTATGTCATATTTACTTTCAACTTGTCATTCTATGCAAGTTAACCACCTGATTTAAAACCGCTTTACATTAAAAATACTAATTTAGTAAATAACAAAACCCTTTACTGAGACCATTGTTTACAGTCAAGTGTTTCGCTTGCCTGAAAAACAGCCCACAGTTTGTTGGCGAAGTAGCATCATTCGTTTATGAACTCAGCATACTTTAAACAAGGCGATAGCATGAGTGAATTAACTATTGGCGTAATTGGTACGTCACGCAAGACAGATGAACGACGTTACCCTATCCACCCAGACCACCTTAAGCGCATTCCAGAACAACTTAGAAAACAACTGATCTTTGAACAAGGCTACGGCGAAGCTTTTAATGTGAGCGATGCGCAAATAGCCGCATTAACCGGTGGTGTTGCAAGTCGCAGTGATATTTTAACCAAAATAGGCACCGTGATCATCGCCAAACCGGTGCTTGCTGATTTACAGGAGTTACGTGAAGGTGGAACCCTTTGGGGCTACGTACATTGCGTACAACAACGCGAAATAACCCAAGCTGCACTTGATAGAAAACTCACTCTCATTGCGTTTGAAGATATGTTTGTATGGTCGCCGCAAGGCAATGTTGGTCGTCATACTTTTTATAAAAATAACGAAATGGCCGGCTACTGTGCGGTGTTACACGCACTGCAGCTCAAAGGTATTGATGGACATTATGGTGATCAGCGTAAAACCATCATCTTTAGTTTTGGTGCTGTTAGTCGCGGTGCAATTTATGCACTCAAAGCCCATGGTTTTAGAGATATTACGATTTGCATCCAGCGCCCCGATCACGAAGTACGCGAAGAGATCCTCGACTGCCATTACGTTAAAGTTCGCCAAGGCCAACACGATGAAGCACGGATGATGGTGGTTGAACACGATGGGACGCAACGACCACTAACGGAGCTCATTAGCGAAGCCGATATTATCGTAAATGGCACTTTTCAAGAAACTGCAAACCCAGTTAATTTTGTTATTGAATCTGAAGCGGACTGCCTAAAAGCAAACAGTTTAATTATAGATGTAAGCTGTGACGAAGGTATGGGGTTCTTTTTTGCTAAACCGACCACATTTGCAAATCCGATGTTTCGCTATGAAACCGTTGATTATTACGCGGTTGATCATACACCTAGTTATTTATGGGAAAGCGCAACACGTTCAATCTCAGCCGCAATGATTGTATACTTACCTACAGTATTAGCAGGCAAGGCACAATGGCAAAAAAATGAAACCATCCGTCGTGCGATTAATATTGAAGACGGTATAATCAAAAATACTGCGATTCTAGCGTTTCAAAAGCGCCAATTAAACCCGCCTTATAATGCACTTTAGTTATTAAACATCAATAAACACGCCGAGCAGCTAATCCTGCTCGACGAGTTCATCTGTAAGAGTCATTGTTCTGATGTTGTTTGCTCACCAGCAACTTTTTCTCTCAGTTGCATCACCACTTGCTCTGATATAGCTAAATCGCCTTGCTTGGCACTAAAGCTATGAACAACCCCGGCAGAGGCAGCAACCACTTCCAACACCACTTTATCAAAATCAACATCAAATAAAGTTTGGTCTCGTACTACGGCATCCCCCTCATTAACGTAAATTGCCGAAATCGTAGCCTTACCCATCATTCCTTGTAGTTCAGGTACTTTGATATCCATATTGCTTCCTTTGTGGTTAATTTAAATGCTATTTCGCGCCCCATGCAGCAATCAATTTTTCAAACTGAGCCTGCACATTGTTATTATTGATACCTTGAGTTTGTTGGTTAATTGCATTAACAAGCTCAGTAAATGACGTTTGGTTATTGTTACTGGTAACCGCTGCAGTTAGCGCATTCACAGCCTCTTTATTATCAAGGGCTGCAAGTTGCTCAATTAACGCCTGCAAGTGTGACTGATAGTTATTACCAGCTATAGCAAGGCTTAATTGCTCTAAACTTGCCATATAAGGCGTTTGCACAAAACCATTATCAAGCGATTGCGCTATGCTACTAATTGCTTGTTTATTATCTAAACCTTGAATATTCACACCAACACTTTGTAATAACTGGCTGTAATCGTGGCTTAGGTTGTTTTTACTGAGTTTACCGGCAATCTCTTCCAGTGATTGATGCAAATAACCCATTTGCTCCACCGCCATCATCACCGGACTGCCGGCGCCATCAAGTTTATTTAAACGTACAAAGTCACCTTTAATTTGACTAAAGCGCTGCTGCTGCTCTGCGCTTAAGGTGCCACGCAGTTCACCGAGTTTAAGTAAGTTCTCTTCAGAGCCTTTACTGAGTGTTTGCGCTTCACCACGATAATGGTCACAAATCAAGTTTTCTAGCTCTTCGTCATTCATGGCAGCAACGACTTTTTCTGCCATTTTATTCATATTACGGTAGCTGCCCTGCAATTTAAATGGCGGCTCTGTGCGGTAATTATTATCTTGCGCGGCTGAGGCAATATACTGGGCGTTCACTTTTAGTACGGTATTACGAATAGTGATTAGTCGTATAAGTACCGCTTTAATTTCGTTAACTTCCGCTTGTGAATAGCCGTGTTCAAGCTCATTTAATGAAATATCTTCGCCTTGACACATCCGCACTAACTTATATAAATCTTCCATGTTGCGGTTAGCCAATGGCGCTAATACTGCATTAGATGTTAGCGCATTTTCTATAAAGCTCATGGCAAACTCTTGCTCACACCCGGCTAAGGTATCGCCAAGATTATAAATATCGGCGCGGTTTGCCAACATATCAGGAATTTTAAAGCTCTCACCAGATTCTGTATACGGGTTACCTGCCATCACTACGGCAAACTTTTTACCGCGTAAATCATAGGTTTTACTTTTACCGTTCCACACCCCGTCAATACGTCTTGAGCCATCACACAAAGAAATAAACTTTTGTAAAAACTCAGGGTTAGTATGCTGAATATCATCTAAATACAGCATCACGTTATTGCCCATTTCAAAGCTCTGATTGATTTTTGCAATCTCTTTTTCAGCAGTAGCATTAATGGCTTGAGCAGGATCGAGTGACACCTGATCGTGCCCTATCGACGGGCAATTTACTTTTACAAAAGTCAGCCCTAAACGGTTAGCAACGTATTCAACTAAGGTTGTTTTACCGTAACCTGGCGGCGAGATCAGTAATAGCATGCCCATTAAATCAGTGCGTTTGTTTTTACCTGCTGAGCCAATTTGTTTTGCTAAGTTATCACCAATAATTGGGAAGTACACTTTATTGATCAGCTGATTACGTACAAACGAGCTAAGTGGCCTGGCTTTAAATTCCTCAAGTTGCAGGCGCTCTTTTTGCGCCGCTAAAATATCACTGCGCAGTGCATGATACTGCTCAAAAGCCGGTACTTGCTCAGTGATGTATTTACGAGTTCTGGCATAAAACTCTGCATAATCAACATGTAAAGTTTGCTCTTGCACTCGTTTATGCTGCCCCATTAAACGCTCAACTTGGGTGTTTGGGGTGACGTCCAACACAGTGTATTTTAATGTTGTGGTGGCACTGAGATGCAAGTAGTTAGCCGCTTCCGCCTGCACCATCGCCGACACTTTAGGATTTTGCATGCAGTACGCATTAAGCCAACTTAAAAATAATAATGCCCGCTCATCAGTTTGCTTTACGTTTTCACAGGCCTGAGCAAGCTCGTTGCTATAACCTTTGGCTTTAGCGTCACTGCTAAACTGTTCAGCTAAATTTTTAGCTTGTTGAGAAACGATAAATAGCTGTTGCTCTGCCGTTTTTTGTTGCGCTAATTGTTGCACTAAATAAGCTGCGGCCAAGTCAGTGGATAAATCAGCAAAACGTGCAGATAATTTGCTAACTTGAGTTAAAAAGGCATTGATCTGTTCACTTAACTGCGCAGTTAACGTGCCGATAAAACTGGTCGCAGCAAAGTGTTTATCCATCAAAATAGCATTGCTCGCTTGATGGAAATATTCGTTCAGTTGTGCAGATGACAATTGCGCACTAAATAACTGCGCAATAATACGACAACTAGCCGGATAAATAAGTAAGTCCAGACTATTTTTTTGCGTCAATAAGGTGTCAATAATTGCCCATGCATCGTGGTCATGAATGCCTTTTTCATAGCCTTCTTGATAGCGCGGTTCAGCAAATTTTTGCACCAGCTGCAATAATTGTTTATCTCGCTGTGCCTGCTCTAATTGTGCAAAAGTCAGCGAATGCTCACTGTTTTCACAAGCGAGTAATATTTGCGCAGCTAAATACTCACCACGATAAACCACCTCACTTTCCGAAACTAATGTTTGTTGCCACAAATGACGGCTTTGCTGTAACGTTTGTAAGCTTTTCTCATCTGTTATTGGCTCAAAATAATCAGTACCCGTTAAGTGCAGCATCAGCTGCTCGTCACGCGGCAATAAGGTTAAATCGAGTAATTGCTTATTAACACTAAAAGCGTGCTTACCAATACTGACTGTATTGCCGCCGTCAGTGAAAATATCTTGTTTATCACGTAACGAACGTATGCCCTGATCTTTACTGGCTTTTAGCTTTGATTGGATATCATCGGCACGAATTTCATCGCCTAACTCTTTAAGCTCACTAGTCAATGCACGAAGCTTGCTGATCATAGGATCGGCGGCAAAATAAGTATTTAATGCATCAAGCTCAGTAAAGCTTTGCGCACGGCGGTTAACGCCTTGCAATATACGCTCGGCGGCATTGGCTAAATTCAATGCGCGGCGCTGACGGGTATCAATTAAGCTTTGTTTATGCGCTTCAAAGCTTTCGTATACGTCATCACGTTTGGCAATGATCTCTGTCAGATATTCGTCAAAATCACTAAATTGCGATTCCAGCTCTTCAAGCTGAATAAGCAAACGTGAAAGTTGCTCGTCACACGCCTCTGGGGTTTTAGCATTATTTAGTGCGTTGGTAATACTTTGCGAAAAAAGCTTAAAGCGTGCGGCAAATTCAGCTTTAGCTTCAACACTGCCAAGGCTCTTTTGACGGATTTCAATGCTCGCTTTAGCACGATTAACCAACGCATAAACAGCGCTGATATCTTCGAGGATTTGCGTGCGCACACGGCTGTCGTCGATGTCTAAATCAAGCATAGTGTGGTTAAGTAAATCCAGCTCTACACTTTGCGCATCTAACTGTGCGATATAGGTCTTCAGCTCGCTAACGCTTTCGCTTTTACTGCTTAGCTCTTCAAGCTCTTTAAGTTTTTCGTGGTACGGCGCCAGCGCGCTGTCTTGTTGTAAAAACGCGGCAGTTGCTTGGCTTACTTCAACCAGCCGTGTATCAATTTCACTTTGTAAGTTATTCAGTGCAGCAATATCTATATATTTAATATCTTCAAGGCTTATTACTTGCCCTTTGAGCATTTTTAATGCATCAATACCTTGCACAAATTGCGGTGCGACTTTAAAGCTATCAGGACGTACTTCTCGGGTTACATCAGTGTATTGCTTATTAATATCCACCAAGGCTTGCTTGGCTTTGTTTTGAATCTCGGTGACTTTTTCAAACTCATCAAGCACTTGCTCAGCGGTTTCATTGATGCTGTGTAGGTTTTGTGCGATTTCAGCAAATTCGCTTTCGTTAAGCCAATGGTAACGGTCAAAGATATTCCGGCTAAGGGCAATTAAATCTTCGTAATGAAATAAAGTCGGGCTTTGCTCGCTAATGGCTTTACAGACACTGTATAAATCAGAAATACCGCGAACTAAATCGGGGTTACCTATTTTACCAAAAAAGCTAGTAAGTGGCGGCGCATTGGCTGCAAATTCAGCCGATACAAACGGGCTTTGCCAAATTTGAATCGGGTGTACTCGCTCCGCTTGGTCTTTATCGGCTTTAAAAGTCAGCGTTATACCATCGTTGTAAATAGCATAACCGTGACAATAAATTGGATTTTGCAGGTTTTTATCAATAATATTATAGGCAAATAGCGCGTAACGGCCTTCACTTGGCTCGTAAAACACGTATAAAACATCTTCGCCGTTTGGTGACTTTATATGTCGGTGAAATTCTAAATCTTCTATTTGCTCTTCAAACGAGCGTGCTTGCCCTGATTGTAAGTAGTAACCGCCAGGGAAAATAATGCCGTGATCTTCAGGTAAAGTAACACATGCACTGCCGATTGCATCTTGGCGCATGACCTGCTGAGTGCGGGTGTTATAAATAAAGTAACGCCATGTTTTTTCACGGTATGGGAGAATTTTTAGCAGCACTAAGTCGCCTACCAGCGCGTACTCAACTTCGCTGTCAGCAAGGGATTGGTTTTTATCATCAACAGCTTCTTGATAAATCCCTTCACCGGTGTCAGTGCTGTTTTCTATTTTAATGGTCAGTGAACCGCCAATGGTTTCAACAAACACTTGGTCCGCGATGTTGATATGAGCGTGGCGCCCTTCTATGTGGTTACTTCGGTCAGTTTTGAGCCATTCAAAATCATAGTCATGTGCGTGTTGAATATCACGCTCACCGCGGTTATCGATATAATTAATGGTGTTGTCTGGGTGAATTTCCCAGCGAAAAACCCGCACATCCGATAACTTGTCACCGATTTGGAATAGAGCAAATAGCTTGCCATTTTGTTGATATAAATGCTGTAGGCTGGTTTGTTTGTAGTAGGTATACAGTTCTTCAAAATCACGAATAAAACGACTATCGGTTAAAAAACGCGTTGTCTCTGGGTAAGGCTCAATTTCGTAATGGTCGTCTTGCTCCACCAACTTTTGTACACTAAATACATCACTGATTGCGGTTTCTTTTTTTAATCCCAAAAATACGTTGTAAGCAAAGATAACTTTATCGCCAATAATCACGATATCGCGCGGGGTACAATTTTGCTCCGTACGAACGCGAACACGCCCTTTTACTTGTAGATCAGTGCTACCAAACTCGTTAATACGCTGTGTATTTACATCATCTATTTGCGTTTTTAAACTAGCACCAAAATTATTTAAGCGGCGTTTAATTAAATCGTACGAGCCTTGTTCTAGCGCTTGTTGAGTTGCGTCCGTCATGAAACCTATCCTGAAATTTAATAGAAGTTAGCCGCAATAGTTAAACTATTGCGGCTACAACGAGAGAACTTAGAAATTAAGCTAGTCTTTTGGATCTAGTTTAATTTTCTCATCTAACCCACCACCTAAGTTACCGCCTAACATGCTTAGTAATTGGCTTTTTTCAGCCGCAGAGGTATTACTTAACTGCTTTAATAACTTACTCATGTTGAAGTTTTTAAGTGTTTCGGCTGAGCCATTCGCCCCAGCTAACACCCCTTTTAGGTCTTCAATTAAATTACGATCACCATTTAAGTGATCTTTAAATACGGTTTGTACGGTTTTACTTTCATCAACTAAGCCATCAATTGATTTACCTAAACTAATTGCACTCATAAATTGATTAAAGAACTGACCATCGCCGCCCATAATATTAATATCAGCATTACCTAAGGCTTTCGCCATAATATGTGCTTGGTGCTCAGCAATGTCTTTGCTGGCCGAAATTTTTGCCAATACGAGCTCTTTTTGCTGGTTAAGCTGCAGCGTAAAGCTTTCGTAATCGCGAGCATCTTGATCCATTGCGTTCAAGGCTTGTAGCTTCTCTTCAAGGCCTTTTGCTTCGGCGCGCATCTTACGCTCTAGGTTAATCGCTTCCACTTCACCTTGTTTCTCATTCGCATCAGCCATGGCTGTTTGTACTTGCGCCTGAGATAAACCAATTTCACGATTACCTTGTGCTTCAGCTTCAAGTTTTTGACGCATTACTTTAGCATCAGTTTCACCTTGAATTGCATTTGCTTCGGCCTTCGCTTTAATAACATCCGCTTCAGCAAGCCCTTTAGCAGCTGTTTCAACTTGTTGCGCATGCGCCAAAATCTTTTTCGACTCAGCTTGTTGATTAGCAATTCTAAGCTCTGCATTGGCCATTGTTTCAAGCTCACGAGCTTTATATTCTGCGGCTTGCTCTTGCGCTTTTGCAGCTTCGATATCTTTTACTAATGACTGTTCGGCTTCGGCTTTGGCACGAATGATCATCGCACTCTTCTCGCGCTCTGCACCTGCGAGTACCTTCACATCTTTAATGCGCTCTTCTTCTTCAGCCACTGATTTTTCAACAATCACGCGATCACGCACTACATCGGCAATTTCTTTACGTTCTACTTCCAGTGCTTTTTCTTTATTGATGCGCAGGATTTCGGTTTCTCTTTCACGTTCGATCACTTCAATTTCACGTGAACGAGCAACTTTCTCTTCTTCAATACCCAAAACGCGTAATCGGTTTTGTTCGGCAATATCAAGCTCACGTTGCTTATTTTGCTCGCTAATGCCAATCGCTTCTTCTGTTTGAATGCGGGCTTGCTCTGATTTTAAGCGCTCTTCTTGGCGTACTTTTTCAGCTTCGGCATATTCGCGGGCTTTCACGGTTTCAATTTCGCGCACTTGACGTGACATTGCATCTTGCTTTTGACGCTCAATTTCCAGTGACTTTTCGGTGGCTTCTTGATTTTGAATCTCAATTTTAGCGCGTTCATCACACTTCAATTGATTGGTAGATACATTTTGTACTGCTGTCATTTCAGTGATGCGGCGAATACCTTCGGCATCGAGAATATTTTGCGGATCGAGCTTATCAATTGACGTTTGTTCAAGGTAATCAATAGCAACATCTTCAAGTGAATAACCCGATAAATCTTGGCCAATCACTTCTTTAATATTATCGCGAAATTCATTTCGGTGAGTAAATAACTCAACAAAATCCATTCGCTTACCAACAGTTTTAAGTGCTTCTGAGAATTTCGCTTCAAACAATTCTTGCAATGTGGCGTGCTCTGATGCACGGGCGCAACCGACTTGCTTAGCAACGCGTAAAATATCTTCTTTGTTTTCGTTAACACGAATATAAAAAGTAATGGCGATATCGGCGCGAATATTATCTTTACAGATCAAACCGCCTTTATCTTTACGCTCAAGCACCATGCGCTTGGTTGAAATGTCCATCACTTCCATTTTATGGATCACAGGATAAACAATTCCGCCCGTAGTGGTGACATCGGGCTCGTTCTTCATTTTATTAATGATCAGTGCTTGGCCTTGCTCTACCTTGCGATAAAACTTGCCGATAATTAGCAAAATAGCAAAAATAACAGCGATTGCTATACCTACAAATGTCAATATAGGTATGAGATTATCTAAAAATTCCATGTTATGTCCTAACGTGATTATCGATTTATTATGTGTTACTTACCCCTAAATAAACTAGGGTATTACCAAGGTTTGGCGGTAATAATGTAACAGTGTTGCTCTTTGAGGTGTTCAAGCAACACCGCTGTGTCACCTGATGTAAATTGCTCGTCATTTTCAGCTCTAACTTCAAGTAACTGCTCAGTACCTTGAAATTTAACCCGTGCTTGGCCAAATGTATTAGTTACTTTGCCAGTAACAACAACACATTCTAAACCCAGTAAATCTGAACTTTGCGAGGTTTGTGCGCTGCTAAAAAAGCGCTGTAATGGCCGAGAAATAATGGCCGCAATTGGCATAGCAATCAGCAAACAAACGCCCAGCATTAGCACGCCAAAAATATAAAACCACATACCATCGCCTAACAGGTAGGCAAAAAACTTATGGGCATAGATGCTGATCAACCAGCTACTCATCACTACGAGACTAATAGATACAGTAATTGGGATGCCACCAAACCCCATGCTAAACCATGAACTCAAGCCTGAGCTTTGCGACGCATCGGCTTCAATTTCTAGATCTGATTCAAACATGTCAATATCAGCAAAGCCAATAAGGGTTATTAGCCAAAACAACATCACAACTAACAACAGGGCTGAAAAAATAACGGTGGGGAAAGTAAGCGCTAAGTTTAAAAATTCCATCATTACAACTATCCATTTATTTTAAACGCAGTAGGCGATAAAACTTTTTATCATTTAGTCGCGTAAATGTTAAGTGTTTTATGGAAAATCAACGTTGTTAATATAAAAAATTGTAAATGAACGACTACTTTAAAACGTTAACTTAGCTTAATTAACGACTTAGAAGTAAAAAAACGCCGCAATTTAGCGGCGTTTTACTTTGTGTGTATGACGACCTAAGTTACATATTACCCAGCTTTATCATCATTGCTGTATACATTTTAAGATTGAGCTTAAGTTGTTCAACTGTAATAAACTCATGCTCTGAGTGACCGGTGTAGCGCTTGCCTGGCATTGATGGCCCAAACGATACCGCATTATCAAATAACTTGGCATTGGTGCCACCACCAATAGATACAAACCCAGCCTCTTGATCACCGGTAAAATGTTTAAAAATATCTAACAATGCTTGTGCATGAGGTGCGCTGTCGAGCAACATTGGCGTGCCAATCACCACATCAACACCAGATAACTTTACGTTATTTCTCACTTGCCAATTACTCAGTGCGGTATCAATTTGCGTACGCAATACCGCTTCATCTTTACCCATTGGGCGACGTAAATTCACAGCGAGTGTGAGTTCATTACCATTACGTTCAATAAGCGTTGGTGCTACTGTCATAGGTCCCATAAAGTCATGTTTATAAGCAATATCACCAAACTGTTTGCCATGTATATCAAGACCAATTAGCTGATTAATAAACGCAATTACTTGGCCATCACTGTTATTCTCAAGCTCAACACCTTTAAAAACTTCTGCTAAGTAAGCAATGGCGTTAACCCCAGATTCTGGCTCTGATGAATGAGCAGACAACCCTTTTACGCTGATAACAACACCATCAGCTTGCTCGCTAAAGTTAAATTCCACAGCGTTAAGCGCACTCGCTGCATGTTTAAGTTTGCTGACTAACGCAGTATCGGCGTTATGTAACACCACACTCGCATCTTCTGGTATTTGGCTTTTAAAAGCGCCGCCAGTAAGTTCACTTACATACACTCCTGTTTGTGCTGAGGTAGCATTAAACGTTGGTGCAATTAAGCTCCAACCTTTTTCCGCGACAACCACCGGGTATGACGCATCAATAGTAACCGCATATTTAGGCTGCTGATAGCTTTTCATAAACTCTTCAAGCGGACCCCAATCAGATTCTTCAGCTAAGTAAATCATCAACTCAATACGATTATTAAGTGTGATCTGTTGATCTTTTATAGCTTTCATTGCATATAAAGCGGTTGCGATAGCACCTTTATCATCTTCTGTTCCACGCGCAATTAATTTACCTGGCTCTGAGGTACTATCTATTTCAAACGGGCTTTTTTTCCACTTACTTGCGTTGGCAGGTTGCACATCGCCATGGGTTACTATGGTTACTTTATCTGTTTGTTGACCCATACCAATTAAGACTATGTAACCTAAATCTTGGTAATCAAAACCAAGTTCAGCAGCTTTCATTTTTAACAAAGCTTTAAAGCCAATAAAGTCGGGATTATCAGGAGTATTGATGCCGTCTTTATTAACCGTCGGGAATGATACTAAATTAGCTAAGGTATGAATTTGTGCACTTTGATATATATTGACCGCATATTGCGCCGCAGCATCGCTGCGCGTATCAAGGTTAGCATGTGCATTGGCGGCCAAAAGTGCCAAACTGGCTAAAATAAACTGTTTCAAAACAAATTCCTATTTTTAAAAGACCGAGAATTGGATAAACCAAACGACTCTGCAATTGTAACGTTGTTAACCTTTATTAAGCCAGCACTGTACCTATCACAGCAAGATTCAGAGCAAAATATTTAAATAGCTAATGGCTGCAATAAGGCTGTATACTATGCCACCAATTTTAAGCGCGTGAAGATAAACCATGAACCGCAGAAAAAAGATCGTTACTAAATTTAATCAAAGAGATAAGCGCGCTAACGCTAAATTACACAAAAGTAATAAGCCTGCTTACGTTTCTAAAGCTGAACGTGAAAGATTGGCTTTACTTGTTGAGGAACAACCAGTTGCTTTAGTAAATGATGAAGCGAATTGATAAACCAATAAAAACATAAACTTGAGATTTAAGTAAAATAAAAGTTAATAAATAGCTGCAAATTGCACACCTAACTGTAATATTGAATATTCAGCAACAATACTGAAACACACCAATAATCACTTAGGAGGCATAAATGAACAAATTATTTATTATCGCTCCTAGTGCTCCTCAAGAATGTTCTGTCAACTATCATTTAAGTGAATGGTTCGACGAATAAAAAAACCTGAATAATTTAAAAGCAATAATGCCTCGCAGTAGGAAGGCTTCTATGTAATTAAAATTCAGGTAACAATAATGAAAAGAAAACTCTCAATTCTTAATGGATCACTAGCCGCGTGCATGTTTTTTTCGTTTGCAAGCAATGCTTGCTTAACAAACGAAGTTGAATCAAACGACACTGAAAGCAATGCAAATACCCAACTTTGTAGTAATACCACCATTGCAGGCTCGTTGAGCCGCAATGATACTGATTGGTTTAGCTTTGAAGTAACTCAAGTCGGGCCTATTGAGGTCAGCCTTGAGCACAACACTAACGATGATTTTGACTGGGCATTATACCAAGAAACAGGATCTGCTGTTGCCGAAGGGGCAACTAGCAATGTACCAGAAACAGGCAGTTATAGTGCACAATCAACGGGTACTTATTATGTAAAAGTAACGCGTTACTCCGGTACAGGTTGGTACGATTTAACGGTCAATTTTGGTGAAGGTAGTAACACCGGTGGCGGAAGTGGCAGCGGTGATTGTGGCTATAGCTCTCGCCCTGCAAAGCCAGGTTCATTACAAGCATATTTACAAGGTGGCAGTGCTGATTCATGCAACACATTAACAGCTGATCAAGGTGCTGTATTACTTATGGGCGGTGGCAGCGATGTTGATCAAGCATTTAGTAATCGCGTTGCTAACCATGTTGGCAGCGGTGCCGATGTTGTTGTGCTTAGAACCTCTGGTACTGACGCTTATAACGATTATTTACTGAACTTAATGAATGCCGACTCAGTAGAAACACTGATCATTGATACTCGCAACAAAGCGAATGATGACTATGTTGACTGGGCTATCCGCAGTGCCGAATTTGTATGGATTGCAGGCGGTGACCAATCTGATTATCTTAATCAATGGCAAGGTACAAAAGTACAAACCGCTGTGCAACACGTTTTTGATAAGGGCGGTGTCGTTGGCGGAACGTCTGCAGGCATGGCATTAATGGCAAACAGCGTGTACGATCCAGATGGCGTTGCTGGCGCAGTATCAGATGAAGTAGTCACTGCCTTTTGCCACGAAACACTTAACTTCAGCAGTCGATTTATTGATGTGCCTGTATTAAACAACAGCTTAACCGATACACACTTCCAAGAACGTGACAGAATGGGGCGTGCCATCGTGTCTTTAGGCCATCACAGCAATCAGTATTTTTCTATTGCAGCCAGTGAGGCAACCTCACTGTTCATCGATGCCTCTGGTACAGGTGTTGTTGACGGCAGCAATGAAGTTTACATCTTTAAAGAAACGGCTAATACGCAAAGAGTGACATTGCAATGTGGGAGCCCAGTAAACTATCAAAATATTAATAGAGTAAAGCTACTACCTGGTGATAATTACAATGTGGTTAGCCACGCTCATAATGGTATGCAACTAGACGTGAGCATTAATGGTAATAACAATAACTTCTACTCCCCTATCAATCCTTATTAATTCCCCCAGTTAAGAGCCCTTTGGGCTCTTTTTTATTTAAAAAGCAACTTGAGCAATTTCAATCAGGCAGGCATTCTCTTACTTTGTCACACTGACGCCACTTCTGAATAAAAGTATAACGAGTAACTATGAAAAACACGCACCTACAGCGCATCCATCATGTCTGTGGTTACGTATACCCAAACCACCTCAAGATGCAAGTTTCAGTTGGAATTAAAAGCGATTTAGGCAAGGCATTGATTGCAAGTAATAGTGGCTCTATTATTAAAATTAATAACGCAGTATAAATCGCTTTTAAACCAACCCGTTGGGCGTTTCACAGGCACATACTCTCATCGTTGTTACTTCTTAAAAGGGACTGCCATTCTTGCAAAGTAACGCCTTGATATTAAGCACCTGTGAAACGCTGAATTCTGCATCTTGAGGTGGCTTGGGTATAAACCATATTGATGAGCCACTTACATTAGATAGTTTAAGTGCCGTTGCCTGTTGTTCTAAATTTCATTTTCATCGTTTATTTATCTCAATAATGGGGGTAAGCGTTACTAAGTACACGCAATTTGCTCGCTTAAAGCGCGCCTCTTATCGGCTTGCTTTTGAGCATCACAAACGCATTATTGATATTGCATTAGAGGCAAGTTTTGAAAGTCCTGAAGCTTTTAGTCGTGCTTTCAAACGTGTTTTTGCTCAATCCCCAACTCAGTTCAGAAGCACACCAAACTGGCCACATTGGCATGCGCAGTTTGACTTTAAAATACCTGAATTAAAGGTTAGTAATATGAAAGTAGAAATTGTTCACTTTGCACCGCAAGCTGTTGCGTTGCTTACCCACAACGGTTCGGCCACTAAGCTTATGGAAACAGCCGCACAGTTTATTAAATGGCGAAAAGAGTCAGGCTTATCACCGGTAAAAACCAGTGATACTTATGGCATCCCTTATAGCGATCCTGCGGTGACTGACGACAACGATTTTCGCTTTGACTTCGCCGGCAGCGTCAAGCAACCAATTAGCGATAATCAATACGGCGTAAAAAATGGTGAGATCCCGGCAGGTCGCTGCGCTTTAGTCAGGCACTTTGGCAGTCATGACACTATCAGCGACACTGTTTATTATCTATATCGTCAATGGTTACCAAACAGTGCTGAAGAAGTTAGAGATTTTCCGTGCTTCTTTCATTACTTAAATCTCATTCATGAAGTAGATGAGTGTGATTTAATAACTGATATTTACTTGCCGCTAAAATAATAATTAACCGCAGAGGCAAAATCTCATTATTGCCTCTTCGTTCTGTATTCAAACTATTACAATTTCACACCCTCAAGCCGTTTAAAGCCAAGGAACTAAAATAATGCGTATAACGGATCGCTACATAGCCAACCACAGCGCTTGCTACTAGCAATTCAACTACCGCTAAATGATGTATTTGGTTTATAAACTGTACATCAACATTCATAGTTAGCATCCAATCCGCGAGTTTAAATAACGCCGTAGCACCAATGACCATGGGAAAGGTAAATGCAGCAAACCCAGGGCAAAACCTGCGGCGTAGTAATTTAAAAAATGCCGTATAAATAATTAATGTCATTAGTATGGCAATACCAAATAACCCCCCAATTATCAATGGCGACGGCTGGGTCACTACAGTGAAATACCCCGCCAACGATAAGCTTGCCGGCGCCGCTAATATAGCTAATGTGGGCTGTGCAGCATCAGGAATTTGCTCAGCAAATATTATCCGGTAAATCATTAACGGCAACATAACTGCGTACATTAACATGCCAAAATAAAGTGCTGCTTGTGCTAAAAACAACAGTGCTGGGTTACCCGAGAACGCTACATCGGCAACAATAATACCCACAGGTGGTACAAACCAACTTGGCACCATGTGTTCAATTTTAAATTCACGAACACGATGAATAACAAAGCTCAATAAAAATCCTAAGTGCAATAAAAATGCGCCTACCCAAAGCACATCCCCTGCTAATGGATTAACGTGCCCTAACGAATTAGATACCACCAACGTTGCCATAGCAAAAGTAGGCACAACGCTACCTACAACAGGGTGCGCTAAATCGGCTTTTAGTAATTGCGGGTGCAGTAAAAATTTTAAGCCAAGTATTAATAATAATACGCTCGCAATTGCCGCCCCAGTGTATTGCGCTGCGCCATTTGCATTAAACATGTTTTCCCAAGCCCAACCAAGGCTGGCTATGCCTAATGCTAATCCACCCATTGGGGTAGGTGCGGTTATTACTTTGGCTTTTATATAATTAAACATGTTTATACTCCACACTCATTGTTTATCTTATACAGAAGTTTAACCTTGCATTTTGTTTAGTTAAATCTAATTATATAGAACACATGTTCATAAAAACTAAACATAAAACTCATGAATATTTCTCTTAAACAACTTAAAGTGTTTGTAGGTATTACTCAGCATGCAACACTTACCGCAGCCTCAGAGCGGCTTTATCTATCTAAAGCGGCAGTCAGTATGGCGCTTAGCGAGCTTGAAAAGCAGTTAGGTCACCCACTGTTTGACCGAGTAAATCATCGCTTAATTTTAAATCAAGAAGGGCAAAAATTACTGCCCTTGGCCGATGAATTACTGCACAGAGCAAATGATATTAATACGCTTTTTTCGCCCCAAGCAAAAGCCAGCGGCACCTTAAGAATAGGTGCCAGCGATACCATTGGTAATCATGTGTTGCCCTTTATACTCAGTGGATTTCGCCAACAACAGCAGCATTATTCACAGCAAGTTTTTATTTCAAATTCTGAGCTTATTTGCCAAAAACTGCGCGATTTTGAGCTCGACATTGCACTAATAGAAGGCCAAGCCCAGCAAAGCGACTTAGTCTCAACCGTGTTTAGCCAAGACTCTATGTGTATTATTGCACCGCTATCCCACCCTTTAGCTGCAAAATTACAGCTTAGTTTTAATGATTTAACAAACAGCGAATGGGTATTAAGGGAAGCTGGCTCTGGTTCACGCTCATTCTTTTTACAAAACCTCGCTACGCATATCGATAATTGGAGCCAAAGTTTTGAACTCAACACGACAGAGGCACTGATCAACAGCGTTGCTGAAGGGTTAGGGCTGGGGTGTTTATCGTCACTCGCGGCACAGTACGCTTTACAAGATGGCCGCGTTACGCAGCTTAACTTAAACCACCCCATGCAAAGGCGGTTTTGGTTGGTGATGCATAAAGACAAATACAAAAATCCGTTGTTAACGCAGTTTATAGATTTTTGTGATCAGCTGTAATTTAGCCATGCTAAACATCATGGCTACATTTAGGTAATTTACTTAAAATGCGTAGCTGATACCGGCATTAACCGAGCGACCTTGTCCTGCTAATTGGCTGAAGCCTTCGCTCATATCTGTTTTAAAATCAGCAATACTGACTCCGCCTAACGGCTGTTGATAATACTGATCAAGTAAATTAGTAATTGCTAACTTAACTGTTAGCTTATCCCATGTCGCCTTGGTTGCTAAATTCACTAAGCTATAGTTGGCTGTTAGATTTTCAATACGACGCGGATCTACACGCGTTTTACTATCTACCCACTGCCAGCTTAATGAGTTTTGCCATTTACCGAGTTGTTGCTCAAGGGCTATTTTGCTATGCAGTGGCATTATTTGATATAACGGCTCATCACTGTCATCACGCTCGCCATGGGTGCTAGTAAGCGCGTGAAGATAAACCATTAACCGCAGAAAAAAGCTCGTTACTAAATTTAATCAAAAAGATAAGCGCGCTAATACTAAATTACACAAAAGTAATAAGCCTGCTTACGCTTCTAAAGCTGAACGTGAAAGATTGGCTTTACTTGTTGAGGGACAACTGATGAAGCGTGAAAGTGAACACGCTTCTCTCGTAAGCCTCTAAAGGTCAATTTGCTGCCAGCTATCGTCTTTGAGTGTATAGATATTGGGTGATATTGCATAAGCAAGCTCAGGGAATTGACTGTAAGTGATTCCTGCTACAGACATTACTGCCTTATTATCACTTTTACTGGCGATAAGTAAAATATTGCGACTAGGTATACCAATAACAACCTCACCAGGAATTTTTTGTTTAAGTAACTTTTTGAATGATGGCGTAAGAATAGCTGTTGCTTCATAATTTTCATCAGCAACTAACATATAAACATCACCATGCTCTCCGATGTCTAATTTTTCTATTTTGGCATTAATGGTATTTAAATATTTATCTAAGTTAGCGATTGCTTTACTTCTTAAGTTACGACTTGATATCGCTAAGCTTTGAAAGTCTTGTTGAGTAAGAAAGCGTAAACTATCAGGTGAATCTATTGCATAAAACACCAATAGCTCACCTGTTAACTTTTCATAATAAGGCAGCTGTATTTCGTTCACTCCCACAGCTGCTAGCTGACTTTTCACTCCATCTAAATAACTTTGTGATTTTATCACTGGGCGTAACTGGCTAATATTAAGTACATCTGATTCATCTAAATTTTGATATTCAACTTGACTGGCGATAAAGTCTGTTAACGCTTCATCCATACTTGCTTGCCCTGAAATATAACGTGCATAGCTATTTGCTAAATAACTCGTTACTTTTAAACCATTTTTAAACTCAATTTCAATGACAAGATTATCTACATGATTGAAGGTTGCTTGCTTGAGTGCCAATTTCGCACGTTCAGTATACTGACGTGTAAATTCTTGCTCCGAAGTGCTAGCGGCAAACCCGGGGATGCTAAATATACTTATTAACACAAATAAAAGAGGGTAAAACTTCATAGCTTAGATCCTTTAACTATTCATTATTTTAAATAAGCTAATAGTATGTTTTAAAAATAACATTAACAATGTTTTTTAGGTACGAAAAAGGCCAAATTATTTGGCCTTTAAAAAACTTAACTAATTTTCTATTTATTAAAATGCGTAGCTGATACCGGCATTAACCGAGCGACCTTGTCCTGCTAATTGGCTGAAGCCTTGGCTCATATCTGTTTTAAAATCAGCAATACTGACTCCGCCTAACGGCTGTTGATAATACTGATCAAGTAAATTAGTAATTGCTAACTTAACTGTTAGCTTATCCCATCTCGCCTTGGTTGCTAAATTCACTAAGCTATAGTTGGCTGATAGATTTTCAATACGACGCGGATCTACACGCGTTTTACTATCTACCCACTGCCAGCTTAATGAGTTTTGCCATTTACCGAGTTGTTGCTCAAGGGCTATTTTGCTGTGCAGTGGCATTATTTGATATAACGGCTCATCACTGTCATCACGCTCGCCATGGGTGCTAGTAAGCGCGGCGGTTAAATCCCATGTGCCTGCATTTTTACTATCAACAACACGGATAATACCTTCAAGCTTAGTGCCATAAAGTGTGGCGTCTAAATTGGTAAATTGCAGGGGATTACGCTCAGTTAATACCTTATCTGTGCGGTTAGTACTGCCAACAACAGTAACATCAATATAATCATTTACTTGGGTATACCAAGCGTTAGCTGTTATTTGCCACTGTCCATCTTTTGCCGATTTAGTGTAACTGGTGCTGATGGTATGCGCGGTTTCGGTTACTAAGTCTGGGTTACCAATATAACCATTACCATCACCAAACCAACCAATCATACTGGTCGACATTGTGCTGACACCCCAGCTATAACGTTCATATAAATTAGGCGCACGATTTTTACGTGCTAAGCCAAATTGTAGTTCATCTTCATTAGTAATTTGGTAGCGTAATAATAGGCTGGCATCCACAAGCGTGTCACTGCGCGCGCGATCCATGGCATTAAACTCTTTTGCAGCATCTTTATTTGGATCTGCCATATTCATTGCTGGCATACTTCCCATACCTGACATTCCATTCATGCCATCACCCATGTCTGAATATGGCTGCACTTCACCGGTATCCGTTTGCACATATTCAATACGCGTACCAGCAGAGACCCACCACTTGTTATTTAGCTGCTTTTGCAGCTCAGCAAAACCGGTGTAGCGGTCACGTTCACCGTCATTAATATTTACATAGTCGTTAGGCCCCATCATCATTGAGCCTTCAATCGCAGGCCACCAATCATCAATGCGGTAACCATAGTATTCTTGGCCGAGCAGTAATACAGTGTCAGCATCAAAGTCTAAACGCCAATTAAGTTGATAACTGATATCTTGCGCGTCGGTATTCATCGGCATCATGCCGGTTTTTTCAGCGCTGAAAAAACCCATTTCGTGCTTTACATCATTAAAGTTTATTTGCGCTCGAAACTCACCACTTTCAAGCTGGCGTTTATACTGAGTGACTATGCCATAACTGGTGTTATCCGTCATATCCATATATTGATTAGCAAAGCCCTGAAAGGGTATTTTTTGATGCGTTAATTTAACCACTAGCTGTTGTTTTTCATCTCGCAGCGCTGCAGTTAATGCATGATTTTGCACGCGATATAGAGTATCTAATACTAAATCACCATTACCATCGTCATAACTATCAGCGTCTTCAAAGGCACCTTGATAATTTAAACTCAAGCTGCCACTGGCAAGTCGTGCGCCAACACCTACCGCTTGCGCATTATTTACACTGCGATACTGCGCCGACACATAACCTGAATGCCACGCTAACGTATCACTCTCACCATATTGCGCAGCAATGGTGTTTACTACAATAACGCCGGCAATGTTATCGCCACCAGCGCTTACTGGCGAAATACCTGCAATCACTTGATAAGACGATAGCTGATTAGCCGAAATATAAGATAATGGTGGGTTCATCTGATTGCCACAGGCCGCAGTAATATCTGCGCCATCAACCAGTACTTTAACTCTATCGCCCATCATGCCATTTAATATAGGTAAACTAGAAACGCCACCTGCCGCAGAGAAATCCACCCCCAACTCAGTTAAAAGCTGTTCAGCAGAACCTAAATTTGCATGGCTGTTAACGTTTTGGCCTTGTACCTCAATCACTTCAATTGAATCATCAGCAAGAACGTAAGGAGAAACTAAACTCGCTATGCAAAGTGCTAACGGAGAAAGTGCATAACGTGAATTGATAAGTGGATTGTGGTTGCTCATTTTATTCTTTAATTACAGCAGGTTTAAGATGAACAAAGTATATAGTGTGCGACGTTGCCTGAACACGTGACAAATTGTCGCACCTATAATGCTATAAACTCAGTGCTGAGAATATCGTAACTAGATAAGTAAACACCTTACCAGATCATTTCACCCATATGCACTTTAGCGCCTAATTCTAAACTACTGGTATCAGTAAATTCGGGATAAAGCGTAACCATTTTGGCGATTAACTCTTGGCTATTGTGACTGTGCTGTTTTGCTTTCACAAACGCAGTTATATAGTTAAAGGTAAAATCAATGGCGCTAGCATCTAATGCAGAGCCTGCTTCCATATGCCCAGGGATCACCATTGCTGGTTCAAGCGCTTTCATTTCATTGAGCTGTTTTAGCCACGCATCAATACTTTGCTGACTTTGCGTATCAGCCATCCATACATGGTGCCCAGCTGAAACGGCTACATTACCTAAAATTGTTTTATTTGCAGGGATCCATAAATAAGGACGATGCGCTAACACCCCAGCTTGCATTCTGATCTGAATTTCATGCCCTTCAAGCTGCAATGTTTGTAGTGAGTAACCTTTTGGAACAATGGGGTTTGCTGGCGTATTGCTGCCCATTTTAGGCCCCCAAAATGCGATTTTATTAAGACGATTTTTTGCAATTACTTGCGCCACAGCCTCGGGAGTTATTAACTTTGCATTGGGGAATAGTTGCTGTAACAACTGCGCACCAAAGTAATAATCAGGATCTGCTTGGCTAATAAAAATGGTGGTTAACTCTTTACCTGAATCATACACTTTAGCTGCAATTCGCAGTGCATCCGCATTCGTAAAGCCACTATCGACCACAATAGCTTGCTTATCACCGTAGACGATACTTGAGTTAACCGTAAAACTATTACTATCAGCGTTATAAACATCCACCGTTAATTGCGACTTAGCCTGCGTACTTGCAGCCAGCATTAACAATGAAACAGATAGCGACTTTACTAAAACCTTCATTTAAGATACCTAAAATAAATACTGTTAGGTGAATAATAAAGAATTGATTAACTCAAATAAACGCACAACAATAAACATCATTATTTCAAAAAACGATCTAATTAATGGATAGAGTCACTGCCGCAAAAGTATTTTTGGATGTTGCTCACTCAGGTAGTTTTACAGCATCCGCTGAGCGCCTAAACATGTCACGAGCAATGGTAAGTCGCAGCATCGAAACAATGGAAAACTGGCTGCAAACAAGGCTACTGCATCGCACTACCCGTAAAGTTGCCTTAACTAGTGCTGGTAAAGCATGTCTTGAAAATATTGAAAACTGGTATCAGCAAAGTGAACAACTAGTTTTACACGCAACTCCTGATGCAGCGCTGACTGGCAGTATTCGCATTGCCACGAGTATGTCGTTTAGTCAGTCACAATTAATGCCCGCATTAAAACCATTTTTACAACAACACCCATTAGTGAATATTGAACTAGAATTAAATGACTCAGCAACCAATTTGGCGCAAAAACAAATAGACTTAGCAATTAGAATTGCTGCAAACCCAGACCCATCATTGATCGGCAAACCTATTGGTATTTGTCACTCTGCGATTGTTGCATCAGCTGACTACCTTGCTAAGCACGCGCAAATAACTCAACCTAGTGACTTATCTGAGCATACCTATTTGGCACATAAACATTTTGCTAATCATGTTTTGCATTTAAAAATGCCCCAGCAACTTGCTTCTATTAACGTAACCAGTCGCCTTTGCGCTAATGAAGCAACCACCTTATTAAGTGCCGCGATTAATGGCTTAGGTATTGCGGTGTTGCCAACCTATTTAGCTAATGACTATATAGCACGTAACGAGCTTGTGCACATTTTGCCTGATTGGCATCCTGATGCACTAAACATTTATGCTTTGTATAGTTCCCGTAAGCATTTATCTCCAGCTATTCGGGCACTCATCGATCATTTATGCACGTACTTTAAAACAGAACACTGGTAATACTGGCAGCTTAAATGTAAAATCTACCCATTAAAACTGGAACGTTCCTATTAAAGTAAGAACGCTTGAATCTAACGTTATATTTAAAAATCTAAGTACGCCATTTTTCGTGTAATACGCTGACTTATTTTTATCATACAATCGCGGTTTAATTGGTTCTTCAAAATTGCAGTTTCCTGCTTTTTATTAAATAAATCATTCATATTTTTTCGTCAGTCTTTTTACAAGGGTTATCTATGTCACCTGAACCTAGCGTCGTGAACAATACGCTAAGCACTACCGCTATTTTGTTAGTACTTGCACTGGGTACTTTTATTTTAGGATTATCGGAATTTTCGATGATGCCAATGCTGCCATTGTTCAGCGAAACATTTGCCTCAACACCAGCACAAAGCGGTTATACCATTAGCGCCTATGCGATTGGCGTAGTGATCGGTGCACCGTTTTTTATGATCACCACAGCAAATATGCGCAAGCGTAATGCCTTGCTATTATTTGTGTCGATGATGTTTATATTTAACGGCTTAAGCGCATTTGCTAATTCGTTAGAGCAGCTTATATTATTTCGCTTTTTAAGTGGTTTACCCCACGGAGCTTATTTTGCTGTTGCCATTTTATTAGCCGCAGATATAGCACCTGCCAATAAACGCGCCAGCTTTATGTCTAAAGTATTTATGGGCCTTACCATAGCAACGATTGTTGGCGTACCTATGGTTACTTTAGTCGGTCAAAATTTTAGTTGGCGTTATTGTTTAGCGGGCACCGCAGTGCTGGCACTTGTTGCGTTAATTCTAATTGTAAAGTTCATACCAAACACAAAAAATTCAGCCCCTTCGTCGTTATTAAGCGAGTTGAGCGTACTGAAAAATAAGCTGGTTTGGTCAATTTTAGGGATCATTATTGTTGGCTTTGGCGGGGTGTTTTGCATTTATACTTATATTGCCGATACAATTTTAGTGGTCACCCACACACCAGCCTACACTATATCAATTGCGATGGTTATGTTCGGTATTGGTTGTACGCTGGGCAACTATATTTTAGGTAAGGCAGCGGATCATTCGCCCCTTAAAACCACCGGTATAGCACTTGTTGGCGCAATCATTTTTGCTACAACTTATGTAATGGCAAGCCATAACATTTGGTTACTTTATGCGGTTATATTTTTTATTGGTTTTAGTGTCGGACTTGGCACAGTTATTCAAACTATGTTGATGGATGTATCTCCGCATGGGCACGCAATGATTGGCGCACTTGTACAATGCGCATTCAATACTGCAAATGCAATTGGTCCTTGGGTTGGCGGCTTAGCAATTGCACAAGGCGCGCAACCTAATCAAACCGGCTATGTCGCCGCAGTGTTATTTGCTGGTGGATTTATTATGTGGTTACTGAGTGCATTGCAAATGGGTAAACAAAAACCGCAACTAGTTGCCCCATAAACAGCACTACACTCTGCGTACTTTAAGCACGCAGAGTGTAGAATTTATACCTCTTCATCTTGAAAGATATCTTCAATTTTTAATTTAAATAAACGAGCTGCTTTAAACGCTAATGGTAAACTAGGATCGAACTTGCCTTTTTCGATAGCATTCACCGTTTGCCTTGATACATCAAGTAGCTCTGCTAATTTTGCCTGAGTAAGGTCATGCTCCGCGCGCAATACTTTAAGGCGGTTTTTCATTCTTCGTCCTCAGCGCCAAGTTGTTTATTCATCACTACGACAGACACTAAATAAGTTATCCCCATAAACATCACTAAATGGGAAATCCCTTGTCGAAACGAAATTACCCCGCTCGTTTGTAATACCGAGTATGCTAAACCAAATACTAAACTCCCTCCTAAGGTAATCGCCATCGCATTTAAATGTAACCGTTGCTGCAATTCATCTAAACCAGCTAAATGGCGTTTATTTGCCATAATCATCATAATACCTGCGAAAACATTGACCATAATTGCCACTATACTAAGTAGCGTGTTCTGCTCGCCCCACAGCAACAATGGCCCGAATGACGCAAGCGCCAAAGTTAAAACCCACGCCAGAGTCCACTTTGCTAAATAAACTGTGTTTAGTTTGTTACGTTGTTTGAATGTTAATCCTGTTTGTTGTTTCATGTTCTCACCTTTTTAGTCAAGTAAACTTGACTAAGTATTATTGAAGAATACATTTAAGTCAAGCAAGCTTTACATAAAGTAACGTAGATTAGACACAACCTATACTATAACTGTTTAATTAAGATTCTTAACGTTTGACTCAGAATATTGTATTAACTTATTGCTTGCAGTAGGATAAAAAAACCTGTTGAAGTAACCTCAATTTTAACAATAACAATGATGAGCCCTGCATGAGTAAATCCGTTTTCTTTGTCGGCGAATGGCAAGTAACAGCTACCACCAATAGTTTAATACGAGGCGCGCAAATCAAACAACTTGAGCCCAAAGCGATGGATGTTTTATTGTTATTATGCGAAAAACAAGGAGAGTTAGTTAGCAGTGAAGAGATCCTTAACCACTGTTGGCGCACAGTTGCAGTGGGCGATAATCCCCTGCATAAAGTCATCACGCAATTGCGTAAAGCATTTGACGATAAAGCCAGTGATCCGCAATACATAGAGACAATCCGCAAGCGCGGCTATCGCGTTATCGCCAAAATAGAGCTCCCTCTTGATGATGAGCAAAAAGCCAGCCATAGTAAGTGGCAAGGTGATTCGCCATTTGTTGGGTTAAGCGCGTTCACCCCCAATGAAGCCGCGGTGTTTTTTGGCCGCAGCAAGCAAATAAACACACTATTACAGCGGGTATCTGCGCAAATTAATTATGGCCGCGCATTTTGCTTATTGCTCGGCTCAAGTGGCTCAGGTAAGTCATCACTGGTCAATGCAGGTGTATTACCAGCACTAATGAGTGAAGCAGGCTTTGATGGCTTTCGAATTAAGTCATACTGCTTGCTCGACTTTGCAGACGTAAGTAAAGGTCGGCTATTTCTCGATCTAGCCTCTACTTTACTTGATTTAGAAATCAACGATGCGCCAGTTTTAACAAATATCAGTGCCGACTCCCTCAGTGAGTTATTACTCTCAACGCCTGAGCAAGTTATTGAGCGTTGCCAAATGGCTTTAAAGCAAGGGCAAACAACCCATATAAAACCGTATTTATTTTTATTTATCGACCGCCTTGAAGTATTGCTGTCGTCGCCAGTATTTAGCGAGCAAGAGCGCAGCCAGTTTTTAACAATTATAGAGTTACTGGCCACCAGTAACTGCATTATTATATTTAGCGCCTGTCGAAATGACTTTTACCCCCAAGTGGTTAATCAACCCAGTTTAATGGCTGGTAAAGCCAATGGCGCGCATTTTGACTTGCTACCGCCAACGCGTTCTGAATTAAAACAGATGATCCGCCTGCCAGCTTTAGCCGCAGGGCTTAGTTGGCAGCTTGACCCTGAGCACCAAACACCACTGGATGAAATGCTCTGTAACGACACCGCCAATAACCCCGACGCCCTGCCAATGCTGCAATACACTTTGCAACAACTGTACTTACAGCGCAGCGAAAACGATGAGCTATTAGTCTCTGAATACCAAGCATTGGGCGGTATTGAAGGCGCGATTGGCCAAAAAGCTGAGCACGTTTTTACACAACTGCCCAAGCAACAACAAGCCCAGCTGAGCTTGGTATTATCAAAACTAATTACCCTGCACGCTGATGGCGAAACCCTCACCAGCCGCGCAGCCCGTTGGGATGAACTCACCACCCCTGCACAAACACAACTTGCACAAGCGATGGTCGATAGCCGCTTATTTGTGTCGCACCTTAAAAACGAGCAAGCCTGTTTTAGTTTGGCACACGAAGCACTACTACGTCAGTGGCAACGCGCCATAGACTGGATAAACCACCACCAACAAAGCTTAGCCATTAAAAGTCGCTTACAAATCGCCACCGAGCGTTGGTTAAATGAGCAAAAACATGCCGACTTTTTATTAGCCCAGGGCAAGCCGTTACAAGAAGCACAAAGCCTTATAAATAACCCGATGTTTAGCCTCAGTCCTGCTGAACTGAGTTTAATTAAAGCATCAAACCGCAGGGCAAAACGTAAAAAAAGAGTGTTACAAGCCACCGCGGTTGCACTTATTTTACTCAGTTTTATAGCCACCTTTATGAGCGTACGCAGCTACCACGCCGAGCAAGTAGCGCAGCAAAGACGCTTAGAAGCCGAAAGCCTACTTGGCTTTATGGTGGGTGAATTTGCCGATAAACTGCGCAGTGTAGAACGTATGGACTTACTCGATGGTATTAGCAATAAAGCGCTGGAGTATTTTACTAATCAGGCTGATGAGGACAACTCTCTCTTTCGCTTTACAGACCAAAAAACCGAATTTAACAACCGCTTTCAATATGCACAAACCCTTGAGGCAATGGGGGAAGTGGCCTATTCCCGCGGTAAAACCGACGAAGCATTTACCGCGTTTGAGAGCGCCCGCACCCGACTTGAGGGATTATTAAAAACCCAACCTAGCAACTTAGAGTTACTTACGCTTGCGGGTGCCAATGCCTTTTGGTTAGGGCAACTTCATTATGATAAAAGTGATTACGCTGCCACAGAGCCAATGTTTAAAAAATACCAAGCCTATAGTGAAACAATGTACTCCCTAGCACCCAATGATTTTAACTCCATTATGGAGTTGTCTTATTCACATAACTCTCTCGGCTCGTTATATTTAAAACAATTTAACTATGCTGCTGCAAAACAAAGCTTCACAGAGTCGCTAAATCTTAAAAACAAAGCACTCGAGCTTAAACCCAACAATAAAAACTTATTACGTGATAAAACAGATACAATTAGCTGGCTTGCCAGTACAGAAGAAAATTTGGGTGATTTTAATACGGCATTAACAATGTTAGAAAATGCATCTAATGAGTTGAATAATATTTTGGCACAATATCCCAATGATGCCAGCGTATTAAGCAATCTTACTTATATTTATATGCAACAAAGTTTCCTACTAAGTTATTTCTCGGATAAGCAGCGCTCTTATGAAAAAGCTAAGCTAGCAAATGACAGTATACGTAATGCTCTTCTTCAAGATCCAAATAATAATAAATTCCAGAAAATATATTACCGTTCTTTATCTTATAAATTGATGTTATCGAACGAGCAAGATCTTAACGATAACATAAAAGAAATATTAAACTTTTTAACAGAGCAGGATTTAAATGATACTGAAACTATTAATATATTTATCAGTATTATTCATTACTACATCAACATAGGTATAAATTCCAAAGCAAATGAACTACTAATTAAACTTGAAAAAAACAATGATTACAAAGTACAAATAGGAAAACTATGGCAAACAGCAAACTCCTTAGTTTTAGCAAGGATATATTTAATTAAAGCTAAACTTGCAACAAATAATGATGACCGAAGCTTATTTTGTGAAAAAGCAATTAAAATAATTTCATTCCGAGAAAATAAAAGTATAAAAACAACGTACCCTTTGGTTCAAGCATATAGCTGCTCAAATAGAAAAAATGAAGCGAAAGAATTAAAAGAAAACCTAATACAGTTAGGTATTGATGACTTTAGCCTATAACAAAAATGATAGAGGAAATAACATGAATAACAACCAACAAGTTGTTAACTTTTCAGTAGAAATCGAGCTTGTAGATAACAAAGCAAATTTTACATACTATATAGGAGATGACCAAGTCTCAGGTGGAGGTGAGGTAAGAACCAAAACTGCTGCTATTTACACTTTAAAACAAGACACATTTAATAAAGGCTTCTTATTTAGCAGCGCAACAATCACTGGCAACTGTGCTGATGACTTCCTTTACGTAGTTAATAATAACGGTAAGTCTATTACCATTACAGATACCGATGAAACCAGCGGTACAGCATCAATCATTTTTAATGTGGAATGTAATGGCACCTCTTACAGCAGTAGCGACCCTCAGGTTATAAACAAAGAAGAAATTTAATTACTGCAACCTATCCCTTTCTTTCTCTTGCTTCGCAGGCGTTACCTCACCTGCGTATTTTCATTTTATTATTAAAAATCAAAAACTTAAAACCAGAAGGTTACCAGAAGGTTTATTTGCACTTTTTTAAGTAAATTTATAGACACCAAAAACGTATAGCAAAACGTAAAGGATTAAACGTGTCTAACCAAACAAATAATAACCAAACACTTAACGCAAATAAGCAATCAGCTACTATTGGCAAAACCCTTTCAGCCTGTCTTTCTCACTTACAGTTTGGTTCTTTAATTGAATTATTCAACGGCATCAGTGAAGGTATTTTTATCATCGATGAGCAAGGTACGTTTGAGTTTGCAAACCCAATGGCGGCACAGTTTTTAGGCGACTCCCAGCAATCATTGATTGGTCAAAGCCTACTACAGTTTTTACATGAAACTGACCGCGATAAATACATGTATACGTTACTAAACTGGTTAGATATAAAAGATACTCGCCTTAACTTTGGTCCTAATGAAGTAAAAATAAACAAAACGGATGGCAATATAATTGAGGCCGACTTATCTATTTCTAATATGCCTTCGAGCATTGCGTCAGCGCAAAAACTTTATGTGTGCATATTACATGATTTAAGTATTCACAAAGCAATATATAACAAATTAAAAGTACAAGCTTCAATAGATCATTTAACTGGGCTTGCTAATCGCTTCACGCTCGATGAATCATTAAAACAATACTGGCAAGAAAGTATTCAAAGCCACCAGCCATTAACTAGTATATTAATTGATGTCGATCATTTTAAGAGATTCAACGATACCTATGGCCATATTAAAGGCGATAAGTGCTTACAAAAAATAGCCAAGATTATTTTGCAATGTATACCATCAAGAGATTGTTTAGCCGCTCGCTATGGCGGTGAAGAATTTGCTGTTATTCTGCCACGCTGCAACCGCGATAGCGCCGCTGTTGTTGCCAGACATATTCAACAACAAATAAATGCGATGACGTTTACTGATATAGGCCTGCCGCCAGAAGTTAAAGTAAGTGTGAGCCAAGGTATAGCCTGTGAACTTGATAATCAATACCGTACCTGCGAAGCACTAATATGTGCTGCTGATACTGCTTTATATAGAGCAAAATCTGACGGCAGAAATAAAATCAGCATCAGCTCATAAACACAACATTAACAAGATTTGATTTATTTTAACGAAATGCATTAGTTACACATATACTATATTTTAATGTTATTTGTTTGTTCCCAATACGCTATATAAACTAGATGGCGTATGACAACAACTCGGGATCAACAATGAAACTATTTAACAAGTTACCTTTACAACTTGCTATTGCAAGTACATTGGCAACCTCAGCGACTGCAATCGCTGTTGAGCAAACAGCTGACACAACAGCACAAGATATTGAAGTTATTTCGGTTACCGGCACACGTCGTAGTTTACGCAGCCTGTCGGAAAGTACAGTTCCTGTAGACTTGCTAACCAGTCGTGATCTGGCAACCACAGGCCAGCTTGAAATAAGCCAAGTGCTTGCGGCTCAATTACCTAGCTTTAACTACCCAAGTGCAACCCTCGCTGATGGTACAGACCATGCAAAACCAGCAGTATTACGAGGCCTAGCTCCTGATCACACCTTAGTACTTGTCAATGGTAAACGCCGTCACTCTGGTGCTTTATTAAATTTAGGTGGCACAGTTGGCCGTGGCTCTACGGCTGTTGATTTAAATAATATTCCAACCTCTGCGATTAAACGCGTTGAAGTACTGCGTGATGGTGCAGCTGCTCAATATGGCTCAGATGCCATCGCCGGTGTGATCAATATTGTGCTCAAAGATGCCGATGAAGGCGGCAGTGTAAGCTACACTTATGGTCAATATGATTCGCAAATGGCAGGCTCTGCACAGTTAAAAGAAACAATCATCGACTCGCAAGGTAAGCTTGGTTTTGTTAAAGGTGATGACCGCCGCGTTAACGATGGTATTACCCGAACTGCAAGTGCCAATGCGGGCTTTTCGCTTAGCGAGAATGGCTTTATCAATATCTCAATTGAAACCCGTAACAACGAGCCAACTAACCGCTCAGGTATTGATGAGCGAGAACAATATAATCGTAATGAAAACGGCGCGCTTGATCCAAAAGAGCTAACGTTTGACCGTTATAATCACCGTTTTGGTAAAGCCAATGTTGAAGATATCGCGCTATTTTATAATCTTGGCTACGACTTTAGTGATGACTTATCACTTTACTCTTTTGCCAGCTATTCAAATCGTAAAGGTAACTCAGGCGGTTTCTATCGCCGTGCCAAAGACAACCGTAATGTGCCAAGCGTTTATCCAGATGGTTTTTTACCAAACATTGACACTGATGTTGACGACTATTCATTTGCTATCGGCTTAAATGGGGTTAGTAATGATTGGACATGGGATATCAGCACTAATTATGGTCGCAATGATTTTGCATTAGGTGTTAGCAATAGTATCAATACCTCTATGGGTGCTAACAGTCCGACAGAGTTTGATAATGGCGCATTAGTGTATGAACAATTCCTTGTTAACATGGATGCCAGCAATAGCTTTGACTTAGGCTTGCCTGATGACGTGTTTGTTACCATTGGTACTGAATATCGCCATGAAAACTACCAAATCAAAGCCGGTGAACAAGCTTCGTATTTAACGGTACTTGATGCACAAGGCGTACCTGTTGCCGCCGGTGGTGCACAAGTTTTATCAGGTTTTTCACCCGATAGTGCAACTGATAAAAGCCGCCATAACATTGCCCTATTTGCTGAATTTGATACCTACCTCACTGAAAATTGGAATGCTGTGCTAGCAGGTCGATTTGAAGACTATAGTGATTTTGGCAGTACTTTTACAGCGAAACTTGCCAGCCGCTATAGCATTACTCCTTCATTATCGTTACGTGGTGCTATCAGTAGTGGTTTTAGAGCACCGTCTCTTGCACAAACATCTTATAAATCAGTCAGCACTGTATTTGAAAATGGCGTACCTAGAGAAGTCGGATTATTTCCAAGTAGTGAGGCTGCTGCCAAAGCGCTTGGCGCAAAAGATTTAGACGCTGAAGAGTCTGTCAATATGACCGCTGGTTTTATCTTCACAGAAGGTAATTTTAGCTTCACGCTTGATGCTTATCGTATCGATATTGATGATCGCATTGTGCTTTCTGAAAACTTAGAAGGCCCTGCTGTTGAAGCTATTTTACAACAAGCCGCTGAGCTTAATACCCAAAGTGTGCGCTACTTTACCAACGCTATCGATTCGCGTACTCAAGGGGTTGATATTGTTGCCACCTATTTACTCGGTTTAGCTGATTATGGTGACTTACGCTTAAGTGCCGCTGTAAACTTTAACGATACAGAAGTTACTCATGTGAAAGACAATCCACCAGAACTCGAAGCGTTAGGTGATGGATATCAATACTTTGCACGACGTGAAATTTCTCGATTCGAAAAAGGCACACCAGCAGATAAATGGAACCTGTCTGCAACATGGGATTATGAAAATATACAGGCCACGCTTCGTGCAACTCGCTATGGTGAAGTAGCTGATACCTCAAGTAGTGCTGAGGGCGATGAGCTTCTTAAGGCGAAATGGCTCACTGATATTGAAGTGGCGTATCGCCCAACCGAGCAATGGAAACTTGCTTTAGGTGCTAACAATCTATTTGATCAGTACCCGCAAGATACGGTAAGTAATATTGGTTATAGTGATTTCAACCAAATTTTCACTTACAGCGGGTTCACGCCATATAGTTTAGATGGCCGCTTTGTTTATGCGAATGTAACGTTTAACTTTTAATTAAACAAGTAACTACGGCCCATATAAATATGGGCCGTCTTATCGGGGATGTATAGTTACAATCGCTACAAAGTTAAGGCTGTAGCTAATTGCTTATAGACTATTTTATGGTTACGATTTAAATCACTCTCTTTAACTGTTTTAAACCACTTAGTAGCCTGCTGATTATCTTTTGCTTGCCAGCATATTTCTGCCAACCTTAATGTATGCGCAGCTTTTGCAATATCATCACTACCTTCTACCATATAACTCAACGAATCTACATAGTACTTAATAGCAAGGTCATACTGTCCGAGCAATTGATATGTGCGCGCTAAATTCCCCTGTGCCACAATAATTTTGCCTTGATGCTGGGTTGGTAGTATCCAATCAAGCGCTTTTTTTCTGCTCTCTCTGGCATTTTCTAAATCGCCATAAGCGTGATAAATATTTGCTTTATTAGACTGTAACTCAAAATTAAAAATTGGATCTTTACTCTTGCCAAACTTTCGTTCGGTTTTGAGCAGCATCTGAAAAGCGGATTCCTTATTACCAAAAACATACTGCAAATTAGCTAACTCGAGCATTCGCATTGGATCTGCAAACGCATCGTACATCAACTTTATATCTGTAAATGCCTTATTTGCATAGATTTTTGCACGCTCATCATCGTGATAAAAATGCAAAGCTTTGGCATAGTAAAAATAAGCTTGGACTTTAAATACTTCAGGTAAATCATCTCGTTCTGCGAATGGTTCAACAATGATTTTTAAGGTTTCATAATCATTTTTATCGTAGTAATAATCAAATAAGTAAGACTTGGTTTTATACCACCGAGTTGAATGTAGCTCTGATTGCTCTATACGTTCATTAATATAAACTAAGCAGTCTTTCTCTGGCTGTTGTAAGCAGAATTGTTCGTGATCACTAAAGTGTTCAGACGCATTAGTTAGCGTAGAAAAAATACAGATAAAAATAGCGATTGTTAAGTGATTTTTTATCATAAAGTTTAAGCAAACGCTTAATGCTGTAAAGTATATACATAGATTAAAACATATTTGCATAAAATTATTAACAAATATTGTGCGCTAGCAGATCATGGCGTGCTAGGAGTGGAGGTAAAAAACTGGCTTGGCAATTACAAAAGTATTTTATAATTGCCTAAGCATTTGAAAAGTATAATTATAACCTTTACTGATAGTGCAGAATAACTGATCACACAGCAATATTTTCGTATGCTAAATTAAGCTGCTTTTTTCAGCGCTTTTTTAAGCTTACCTATTTTGGATTTTTGTTTTGCGACTTTATCTTTACGAGCGCTGATTTCTTTTTTAATCGATTTTACTTCTTTACTGATTGCTTTAGCTGGTTTCTTTGACATTGAGTATTTCCTTTTTAATTATGTAACTCGCTATTGCGAGAGCTGTACTTTATGATAAAAAAGAACCAGATGATACGCGCCAACCAGTTCTTCACTAAAAATTCATACAACAGAAATAAAACTGAAATTAATCAAATGCCTGTAAAAGCTATCATACTTCCTACACTAAAATACTAAAGTAGTAATAAACTACCTAACCCTAAGAAAGTGACAAAGCCAACGATATCGGTCACTGTTGTCAAGATTACTGAACCTGACAGTGCGGGATCGATTTTCATTTTATCTAAAATAGAAGGGATCACCACGCCAGACAAAGAGGCTGCAATTAAATTAAACAAAATAGCCACTGTAATGGTAATACTGAGCATTACATCACTAAACCAAAAATAGGTAAGCACACCAATTACCATAGCCCACACACAGCCATTTACGGCACCTACCCTAAGCTCTTTTTTAAGTAGCGCCTTACGGTTTGAGTCAGTCACCTGACCAAGCGCTAAACCGCGCACGATTACGGTTAACGTTTGGCTCCCTGCTATACCGCCCATTGACGCAACTACCGGCATTAATACTGCCAATGCAACCACTTGCTCAATGGTTGCGCCAAATAAGCCAATAAACCAGGATGCTAAAAATGCGGTTGCTAAATTAATGCCTAACCAAATACCACGGTTCTTCGCACTTTTTCGTACGCTGGCAAATAGATCTTCGTCTTCACGTAAACCACCCGCTTTTGCCGCTGCTTCATCGGTGACCTCTTGGCGTAATTCGTAAGCTGAGGTAACTTTTAATCGCCCCAGTAACTTATTATCGACATTGACAACGGGCATTGCCATTTTTTCACTGTGGATCACCACTTCAGCTGCTTCGTATAAATCATCGTCGGCATGCAGTGAAGTTATATCGTGATCAGCAAAACTTAATAAGGTGTCTGAGTCCTTAGCTTTAAATAACGTGTTAACCGATACCTCACCAATTAGCGTGCCTTTGCGGCTCACTAAATAAATAACCTCGGTATATTGCGGTAAGCCTTTTTGCAGGATTTTTCGTGCGCCACCGACCGTTAGTTTGTCTGAAACCTTAAGTGAATCAAAATCAAGCCAGTGACCAAGTTGCTCTGGCAGATACTGCTGCGCTAATTCATATTGCTTGGTTTGTACTTCATCAAGTTGACGGCGAGCGTATTCAACAAAGCGCTCAGGGATCACTTCTTCAAGTTCAAGTAACTCAGCAACGCTTACTTCATCAAGTAATTTAAAACCGTCATCTTCATCGAGTGTTTGTAATAACCAACGACAGCTATCGGCGCCTAAATTAATGAATATTTCATGCTGGGTGTCTTCATCTAATAACTGCCAAATATCTATACGCTGATCTTTTGGTAAGGCTTCAAATAATAACGATAAATGTTCTGTCGAAAGTATTTCTTTGGCGTCAGCTAACAGCTTATTTTTACGCTCTGTGGTATCACATTGTAAAAGCTCATCAATAAGCTGTGGGAGTTGATCAATCGGGTATTCAATCATGTTGAAGCCTTTGAATTTAACTACTTTGTGTTTAGTTTACCTCAGCTTGAAAAAATAGTTTGAGAAATTTTCGTAACAATACCCACAGCTCAAAAAGCTGCGGGTATTTATTATTTACTTAAACCAGCTTTGTGCTCGCTCCATCAGCAAGTAATTAACTGGTACTAGCAACAAGGTAATAAAGGTCGCAAAAATAATCCCAAAGCCTAAACTTACAGCCATTGGGATTAAAAATTGCGCTTGAGTGGCTTTTTCAAACAACAACGGCATTAAGCCTATAAAGGTGGTTAAACTGGTTAACATTACAGGGCGAAAACGTGACGCGCCAGCCAGTTTTACCGCTTCCAGTAATTCGCCGCCTTCACTGCGTTTTTTATTTATAAAATCAACTAATACTAGCGAGTCATTAACCACTACACCGATCAGGGCCAACATCCCAAGTAGGCTCATAATGGTTAATTCCATTCCCATAATCCAGTGTCCTACCACGGCGCCTATCATACCAAACGGGATCACACTCATGACGATCAGCGGCTGTAAGTAAGATTTAAACGGAATAGCTAATAACGCATAGATAATGAAAAATACAAATACCAACGCCCAAGCAAGCGAGCCGAACGATTCACGTTGTTCTTTCGCCTCACCTTCAAGAGAGTGACTAACGCCAGGATATTGCTGCACCAACTCATCAAGGTAAATTTTTAAATCGGCTTGCAGCACTGTCATATTGGTGTTTTCTTTTTCGATATCTGCCGTAACATTCAGAGTCCGATAGCGGTCGATACGATTAATCGTTGAAGGACTTTGCCCAGACACTAGTTTAGCTACATGTGATAACGGTACTGTGCCACCGGTTGGGGTGTTAATAAGGATATCTTTTAAGTCAGCCACCGAGCGACGTTCATCAAGAGGTAAACGCACCATAACTCTGACGTCATCACGACCACGTTGAATACGCTGTGCTTGAGCACCAAAAAACGAGTTACGTACTTGCTGTGATACATCAACCCGATTTAAACCCAGTGCTAAGCCTTGCTCTGTTAGCTCAATTTGCAGCTCTTCTTTACCATCAGACATGCTATCAGCAATATCAAATACTGTTGGGTAAGTCGCCAAACGCGCTTTGACCTGCTCAGCCACTTCTTGCAAGGTTGATAGCGAGGTTGCTGTAAGCTGGACATCAATTGGATCTGAACTGCGACCGATTTCAGCCCTAAAAGTTAAGCTTTCAGCGCCAGGGATCACACCTATTAAATCGCGCCATTCACTGGCAAGCTCCCGCGAGCCTATATTAGAGTCACGTTTTTCAGCAGGGGTGATTTCAAAGCGTACACTCCCTGAGTTTGATGCACCACCACGACCACCCGTGGTGGCTAAAATGTTTAGAATAACACTTTCGCCTGTATTTTCATCACGGTACTTATCTTGTAATTGACGTGCTTTATCCGACATATCAATCACGTATTTATTAGTCACTTCAAATGGAGTACCTGTCGGTAATGTTAAGCTAACACGCACCGTTTCGCTCGGAATACGAGGGAAGAAAATAAACTTAGTCCACCCACTGGTAACCATAGTTAAAATAATTAAAAAGATCCCCACAAACAAGCTTACCGTGGCTAGCTTATGGCGTAAGGCCAAGTTTAATAACGGTTGATAATACTTTAAAATTGCATGCTCAAAACCATCAGCAAAACGCTGTTGAAATTTATCAAACTTAGATGGTTCGCCTTTTTGATGGCGTAACTTTATATATTTTAGGTGCGCAGGTAATACAAATTTAGATTCAATCAGTGAGAATAATAATACCGGGATCACAACTACAGGGATCTGTGCAAACAGAGCGCCACGACTACCTTCTATAAATGCTAACGGTAAAAATGCCGCAACCGTGGTTAAAACACCAAAAGTCACAGGGGTAGCAACTTCTTGGGTGCCACGAATAGCTGCCTGCTCGCCAGATTCAGCGGTTTTTAAATGGGTATAAACGTTCTCACCGGTAACGATTGCATCATCAACCACAATCCCTAGCACTAAGATGAAGCCAAACAAGCTCATAATATTTAGCGTTACCCCAAACAATGGCATGGCTAAAAATGCGCCCATAAATGATACTGGAATACCAATGAATACCCAAAAAGCGATGGCGGGACGTAAAAATAGCGTCAATAACGCCAGTACCAAAATACCACCTTGTAAAGCATTGGTGGTGAGTGTGGCAATACGACTTTTAACCAGCTCTGAATCATCATCCCAGTAACTTAAATCAAACCCTTGTGGTAATTTACTTTGCTGGCCTTCAATATATTCTTTTACTTCATCGGCTACTGTTATGGCACTTTGTGGACCAATACGATATACATCGATAAAGGCCGCTTGCTTACCATTAAACCGAGTCCGCACTGGGGTTTCTTCAAAGTCATCGCGGATAGTAGCAATATCACCTAGACGAATAATAGTACCATCTCTTTGATTTTTAACTGCAATGCGAGCAAACTCGTCTTTGCGATATGCTTGCCCTTTAGAGCGAATAAGTACATCTCCCCCTTGGGTTTTTAAATTCCCCGCTGAAATATCAGTACTTGAGTTTGATATCGCCCGTGAAATATCACTTAAGCTCAAACTGTATTGACGCAATGTATCTTGGCTTACTTCAATTGCTAATTCGTAATCACGCACACCACTGAGTTCAACTTGAGTAACACTGGGTAAGCGCAGTAATTGGTCGCGCACTTGCTCTGCATATTCACGGGTTTCTTTTTCACCGTAGTCACTGGCAACGGTAACCGCAATAACCTCACGTTTACGCTCAGCTAAGGCAACAACTGGCTTTTCAGCATCTGCTGGGAAGGTATTAATTGCATCGACTCGGCTTTTTATATCGGCCAATAACTCTCGAGGATCGTAACCGCTGTCGACCTCAATACTCACTGACGCTGACCCCTCAGATGAGCGACTCGATATTTGTTTGATGCCTTCTAAATCTTGTACTGCCTCTTCAATGCGAATGGTCACCCCTTGCTCTACATCTTCAGGAGTTGAGCCTCGCAAGGAAACACTGACGCTAATACGATCGGTTTCAAAAGACGGGAAAACTTCTAAAGGAATTTGCGTGGTAAGGCTAAATAAACCCGCAAAAACAATGCTGATCAGCAATAAATTAGCTGCAACATGGTTTTTAGTAAACCAAGCTATCATGGCTTATCTCCTTGCGAGCGAGCAGCTTTACGCTTTTGCATCAGCTCTTCAACAGTGATCCCTTGTTTTTTAGCCATCGCTGCTAACTGTTCACGTGACGGTCTTTTGCCAGTAGGCTGACTGCCCTCTTTATCAGCTTCACCAATAACTTTAACAGCAGTACCTGAACTAACTTGACCAAGTGGTGTAAGCACTAACTTATCACCCATGTTCAAACCATCGGCAATAATTGCTTGCGTGGCATTTTGCCACGCTAAGCGGATATTTTTACGCTGTAATACACCTTGATCAACAATATATACATAAGTACCTTGGTAAATAGCACTGTTTGGAATAACCAAGACATCAGCGACTAATTTGCCACTGATCTGCGCTTTAATATATTGACCAATCTTAATTGGGTATTGGTTTTGAGCAGTTGCTTTGTAAGGATCATTGATTTGGGCAACAACATAAAGCTGCTGAGCATTTTCATCGATGGCCCCTTCAGTTCTGGCAACTTGTCCTTGCCACTTTTGCATACCAACTAGGTCAGAGCTAAATTCGACAGTTGAGCCATTGGCATTTTTCATACCATCTCGAAATTGCTCTGGCAAATCAATAAAAGGTAAGTCTTTGTTTTTAATTGGCAACCGTATTTCAACACTATCTATGGCGTAAATAGTTGCCAATTGTGTATTGTTACTCACCACTTGACCAAGATCCACACTGCGACTTAATACTCGCCCTGCATAAGGGGCTGTTATCTTTGTGCGCTCTAAGTTTAAATTCGCTTTTTCAAGTATTGCTTGTGCTGAAAGTACTTGCGCTTGAGCTGCGGCTAGTTGCGGTTCTCGCAGTACTAAATTACTTGCCTGCTCACCATTACCTAAACGCTGCCAATCGATAATAGCCTGACGACTACGTGCTTGTTCTTCTTGAAAGCCTTGCTGCGCAGTGAGTAAATTAGCTTGCGCTTCTTTCACTTCAGCGCGGTGATCTCTGTCATCAAGCTGTAAGAGTACATCGCCTTTTTCAAAAAAGCCCCCCTCTCTAAATTGCTCACTGCTGGCGATGATCTGTCCTGAAGCTTGAGCGACCAAGATACTTTGAGTGCGCGGCTTTACAGTACCAAAACTGTCAACCATCACTTGATACGGCTGTAACTGTAAAGTTTGCACCGCCACACTTATTTGCGCTTTAGGTGGTGAGCCAAAACGCTTTGCTTCTGGTGGGTTTGAGCTAATAAACATTACTAACAAGGCAGTAGCTGCGATTATAGCCGCAGGGATAATAATTTTGGTTTGTTTAATATTCATAATTATTGCTCAGTTGACTCGTTGGTTGGCTGTGAAAAATCGCCACCAAGGGCAATATGGAGATTAATTCGGTTAATAATTAATTGGTTCTTAATTTCAATGACAGAGCTTTGTGCGTCAAAGGACCTATCTTGCGCATCGAGTACCGTAGTGTAAGTTACTAAGCCACTTTGATATTGCTCAAAAGAAAGTTGCTCTGCTGCAATGGCATTTTCTTGTGCCTTAAGTGTAGCTAAGTAGCGAATTTGCAAAGATTGCTCTTGCGAAATAGCTGTTTCCACCTCATTAAATGCATCATATAGACTGGCTAAATATACTTGCTCCTGACGTAACACAGCTAAACGGGCAGCTTCTTCATCAGCACTTAGCCTACCAGCATCAAAAAGTGGCGAAGAAATACTACCCACTAATGACCATGCTAAGTTTGATGGTGAAAATAAATCACTGACACGATCAGCACTGTCACCTAACGTAGCGCTCAGATTTAAACTTGGAAAACGCTGCTTGTGAGCATAAGCTAAATTAGCATCAGTACTTAATAATTGATACCAGCTCGCCATTAAACTTGGTTTACGTGTGATAAGCTCTGACGGTAAACCTAAAGGGATAGATTTATTTAATAGAGGTAAGTCAGCCTCAACACTTAAAGCACCGCGCGGGTAGTCGCCAGTTAAACGCTCTAAAGCGCGAATTGCTTGACTGAGAGTGGCTTTTTGACCAGCAATACGTGAACGCTCATTGTTTAACTCATTACGCGTTAAATAAACATCTAAGGCATCATTTATACCTTGACGATAACCCGACTCAATAATTGCTAGGTTCTGCTCTGCGTTTTTTTCTCGTTGCTGGTACAGCGCCAATAATTTTTGCGCCGTTATTACATTAAACCAACCACTGACCACATCACCTACTAAGCGTTGTTTTGCTTGTTGAAAATTTGCCTGCTGCGCTAGAAAATCAAGGTTTGCCTGGCGCTGCGCATCAGAAAGCTTGCCCCATAAATCAACTTCATAATTAAGTGTTAAATTTGCTGAACTGACATTGCTATAACTAACTGGACGATTGTTTTTACTGCGATTAGTTCGCGCAGATAAATCTAAACTCGGCCAAAGAGCCGCGCCCGACGCAATTAATTGCTGCTGTTTAATTGCAACATCATACCCAGATTGTAAAATCTCTTGGTTACTTGCTAATGCTTGTTCAACCAATGCAAATACCTGTGGGTTTTCTAATTGTTGAAGCCAATTATCTTCAACCTTAAATGCTGACGCCTTTGCTTGTTGCCATTGCTCAGGAGCATTTGCTGTATGTTGCACTCGTTCAGTTGGATTTAGCTGATTGCTGCATGCACTGAGCAGCAAGGCACTGACTAACACTAAACTCGGCTTAAGTTGCCAAATCATATAAAAACCTGAATTACTTATATTTATGAGTGTAATTCAAGCACCAGTTCACAGATAGCTCAACTGACTTTACATAACATTACAAATATCACAATAAAGAGTCGTTTTTGAGGATTGAGTTTGCCAATTTATATTTACTAGTGGGAAATGCAAGCCGGTGTTTACGTTTAGAAAGTCAAGCTTGCCTTAATACCAATCGTTTTAAGTTACTGACCATTTGATAACAAGGCATAAATTTTGACATCTAGTTGTTCTGCATGAAAAATTTATAACACAGTTAGCGCTTTGTTTAGCTCGCTAGAATAGTTAAATATTTAAGTCGATTGGTATAAATTATAAGAGCGCTAGTTTGCACGTTATTTATAAAAGGCGCGAGTTTTTGAGATTACAAATTAAAGAATGGTATTGTACAAGAGTCAGAATTGACGCTGTTTTTCTTCGTAAACTGCTAGCTTAGTTTATTTCAGATACAAAAAAGCCCTGCAAATGCAGGGCTTTGATATAAATGGTGCCTCGACCCGGAATCGAACCAGGGACACGAGGATTTTCAATCCTCTGCTCTACCAACTGAGCTATCGAGGCACATAAACTGTGCAAATTAATTGTTAAATTAAACACTTAATCTAAATAAATGGTCCGACTAACCGAGTCGAACTGATAACCTGAACGAATTACTGATTACAAGTCAGTTGCTCTTTCAAATTATCTAAATAAATGGTGCCGACTAACCGAGTCGAACGGTTGACCTACTGATTACAAGTCAGTTGCTCTACCAGCTGAGCTAAGTCGGCACACTAAACTGTGTGCTAAGGCACGTTTCAATTTTAAAGATTGATAACTTTTAATAAATGGTGCCTCGACCCGGAATCGAACCAGGGACACGAGGATTTTCAATCCTCTGCTCTACCAACTGAGCTATCGAGGCACATTAACTGTGCAGATTAGTTGTTAAATTAAACACTTAATCTAAATAAATGGTGCCGACTAACCGAGTCGAACGGTTGACCTACTGATTACAAGTCAGTTGCTCTACCAGCTGAGCTAAGTCGGCACACTAAACTGTGTGCTAAGGCACGCGTAATAATGTTTTAATCATTTGATTTAAACACCACTACTTAAATAATGGTGCCCAGAGGCGGAATCGAACCACCGACACGAGGATTTTCAATCCTCTGCTCTACCGACTGAGCTATCTGGGCAATTTCAGTATTAATAAAAAATCACAAGGGATTTTCAATGCAATTCCCACTTAGCTCTACTGACTTAGCTATCTGGGCGATTTCAGTTTTAATAAAAAATCACAAAGGATTTTCAATACAATCCCCACTTAGCTCTACTGACTGAGCTATCTGGGCAATTTCAGTTTTAATAAAAAATTATAAAGTGTTTTTATACACTTTCCGCTTAGCTCTACTGACTGAGCTATCTGCGTGTGCGGCGTATTAAACTGGTTTTGCCCTTTCAAGTCAACTTTTTTTTTATTCTTTATAACTGTTTGCACGGTTTTTCAACAAACTGTTTAATAAACGTAAAAAACGCTGTTTATTACAACAGCTGTTTGTAGTTTAACGTAACTTTCTATTAATTTAGGCTCCTTGTAAACAACAGCACTAAAAACGTAGTGAATTATTTCTGGTAAATGGTAGGATTGATTTCCAGTACACAAGCGACTGTTTAGATTGCGGTTGATAATAGATTAAGTTGGATAATAAATGCAGAGTAAATTTTCTTCTCCTGTAAAAGGGCTGTTACCTCTTTTTATACTAATAAACTTAGCCGTAACAGCACTCGCTGTGGTTGCTTATTCTTTTTACCCTAGTAACACTGAAGACTCAAAAGCACCACCAATTTCACTAAGCTTAATAACGTTAGCTGAGCAATTAGACACACCTTTGGTTAATGCATTGACTCGAACAGGACAAGATAATGCCACTCAACTACTAAATTTAAGCGCTTCGCTAAATAATCAATTTGATTACTACTTATATAGATATACACCTACTGCTCAAACACAATTGGTTTTTGCCAGTAATAAACCAGCAATTGCACCGCTAAAACTTGATCAACATTTAGCTGAGCAAGGTATTATCCATCATCAATTAAATTTAAATGATCAACCCGTTGGTGAATTAATCATTAAACAAAAAATCACTGCCCCCCCTCTACTGCCAAATTATTCCATCGTGCTTGCATTGGCTATTGCAGGAGTTGCTGGAGTAAGTTTATTTTTACTAGCGCTGTTTTTTAACGTTTATCTTAATACGCGGATCCGCAAAAGTAGTGACACTCTTGCACATGAATTAGAGAGCATCACTAAATCTGGCAGTTACAATACACATATCGACGAACAATTAGATATCGGCCTTGGCGTTGTAGCTAAAAATATCAATCAACTATTACAGCAAGTACAAGATGCTATCAATAGTAATGACGTAGCCCAAAAAGATTTGCAAAAACTGCAAAGCAGTCTGGAAACTGAAGTGCAAAACCGCACTTTAGCGCTTGAAAAAGCGAGCCATAGAGCTGAGCAAGCTAGCGAAGCCAAAACCACGTTTTTAGCAACTATGAGCCATGAAATACGCACCCCAATGAATGGCGTTATTGGCACCATTGATTTACTAAGACAAACAGATCTCAATGGCGCTCAGCATCGCCTAAGTACAATTATTCGTGAATCAGCCTTTTCACTATTGGGGATTCTGGATGATATTTTAGATTTTTCGAAAATTGAAGCGGGTAAACTAAATATCGACCCAACTCCTTTTTCGGTCTCGGATACTATTGAGGAAGTTGCCAGAGTATTATCATCGGTTGCAAAAAAACGTCAGCTTGATTTAGAGCTAGCTATAGCACCTGATATACCAGTTAATTTAATTGGTGATACTGTTCGCGTTCGCCAAGTACTTTATAACTTATGTAGTAATGCAATTAAATTTACTAGCACCGATGAAAATCGTCTAGGTCAGGTACGCATTGCTGTAGAAGTGGCACAAAATACTGCTGACCATTTTACTCTGCGTTTTAGCGTCAGCGACAATGGTAAAGGTATGAGCCAAGCTCAACTGCGTGAAATATTCAATCCATTTATTCAAGCTGAAGGATCAATTACCCGTGAGTACGGTGGCACAGGCCTAGGTTTATCTATTTGTAAAAGTTTAACCGAGTTAATGTTAGGGTCCATTAGTGTTACCAGCGATATAGGTATTGGTAGTGACTTTGTGGTGGAATTGCCATTTAGTACTGAAAACACCATAAAGTATGCCCATAAAGGTGCGTTGAAAGATCATTCTGTAATACTCATCACTGAGCATCAAAGCAGAAAACAAACGCTTTCTCGTTATTTATCATTTATGGGGGCAAACACAATTACGGCGCAAACGGTGCAAGAAATTGAACAATCTCAAGATAACCCTGGCGTTATCTGGTTGCTTGATGGGATCGATTCAATGGATAGCATTAATTACTTATTACGCCGTTTACTGTACACCCTTGAAGATAATAACCAACAGGTGATCGTACTTAGTAAATTAGATGAAGCCGCAATAAATCATAAAAACATCTTCTATCTCAATGCGTCACCATTGTGTAAGTCAAACTTTATGATGTCGTTATTGGTTGCTGCGGGGCTGCATACACCAAAACAAGTTAAACCTGTTAAAACCCTTAATAATTATTTAAATATTGAACAAGCACGTGAAGAAAACAAACTCGTGCTACTTGTTGAAGACAATGTTTTGAATCAACAAGTACTTACCGATCAACTACATTTACTTGGGTTTGGCGTTGAAGTTGCTGATAACGGCGAGCAAGGTTTAAAAATGTGGCAAAGCGGCCGTTACCCGTTAATTTTAACTGATTTACATATGCCTAAAATGTCAGGTTACGACATGGTTGAAAAAATTCGCGACGAAGCTGCACAACTTGAAGACATCAACGCTCAGCCTTATGTTATTGCAATAACAGCAAATGCCTTAAAGGGTGAAAAAGAACGCTGTTTAAATGCTGGCATTAACGATTTCATTACTAAACCAGTTGAATTAAATACGCTAGAGGCAACTCTTAATAGTTGGAGTGAAAGCAAGCAAGGACCGATTACGGCTTCTCCTAATAAGCCGTCAGCACCAATTAACTTTGAAATGCTCGCTAAATACATAAACAATGATGAAGCAAAGCAGTTACGATTCTTTAAAATGTACTTAGAGCAAAGCCATACGTTAGCTAAAGACATTAACACAGGGGTAATGACCAGTGATAAAGAAATAATAATTGCAGCTTGCCACCAACTTAAATCTATATCAAAAACAATTGGCGCAGAAAAAGTAGCTGAGCTAGCTGCTGACTTTGAAGATAACTGTAAAGAACAAGACTTAACCAGTGATCAACTAATTGAACTGCGTGACAATTTAGAGATTGAGTACTCCCGTGTTGCGCAGTTTTTAAAAGAACAAGTTAGTAATGCCCAAGAGCAAGATGATCTGATTTAATTCAAGCAGTAAAAAAGGGCTTATTGCCCTTTTTATTCGCATGTGAAAATTATTTTTCTGGCGGACGGTAGCCTTCGATTTCTACATCTTTATCTTCGAACAAAAAGCCAACCATTTGCTCTTCTAGAAAAGTACGATGCTCTGGGTCCATCATATTTAAATGTTTTTCATTGATCAGCATTGTTTGCTTGTGCTGCCACTGTGCAAATGCTTCTTTAGAAATATTATTAAAAATCCTTTCACCCAACTCACCAGGGTAAAGTTGGAAACCAAGCCCTTCGGCTTCTTTTTGTAACTTTTGACAAAATACAGTGCGTGCCATGATTGCTCTCTTGTGCTCTTAGAAACGATATCAGTTAGTGTAAACTATTGTAGCAATTTGTTTAACTAGCTTTTTAGTTGGGGCGGCTAAACCAACCTCTATTGACTGGTCCAACGGGTACCAAACTAGTTGTCGCTCATTCACCACATCAGGCACTTTATGCAAAGTGAGTACATGCGGATTAATAGTTAATTCAAAGTGCGAAAATATATGCGTAAAAGGCTCAATTGGCACAGTTGTAACAGCAAGCCCTTGCTGCGCTAAAAAAGTATCTAACTGAGATTTTTGCTCAAATTCAAAAAAACTAAATAAACCGCCCCATATTCCTGAGTTAGGCCTTTTTTCCATCAATACTTGATCATTACATTGAATAATTAATTGATGGCACACTTTCTTTGGCACTGCTTTTTTAGGTTTTGAATGAGGGAACTGTTTTACCTGCTCAGTCTTATACGCTCCACAACGCGAACGCAACGGGCAAGGTTGGCAGTCAAACTTGCTACGTGAGCAAAGGCTTGCTCCTAAATCCATCATTGCTTGGTTAAACTCAGTCACTTGTTTTGCTGGAGTTAACTGCTCTGATAGTTGCCATAATTGGTTTTCAACTTTTTTGACTCCGTACCAACCTTCAATCATAAAAAATCTGGCAAGCACACGTTTTACATTACCATCTAATATAGGATGATGTTGGCCAAGAGAAAGCGATAAAACAGCTCCTGCAGTCGAGCGCCCAATACCTGGCAAAGCGACAACCTCGTCTAACGTTGTTGGAAACTCACCTTTGTATTGATCTCGAATTATCTTTGCGGTTTTATGTAAATTGCGAGCTCGAGCATAATAGCCCAATCCGGTCCAGTGATGCAGCACGTGATCTTCATCTGCATTTGCTAAAGCGATAATATCTGGAAAACTTTGCATAAACTTTTCAAAGTAAGGAATAACTGTGACTACCTGAGTTTGTTGCAACATCACCTCAGACACCCACACCTTGTAAGGTGTTTTATTTAATTGCCAAGGTAAGGTTTTACGCCCATGTAATTCATACCAATCGACTACTTGCTGAGAAAACCAGCTTGCTTCACTGTTGTTTAACTTCAAAATAATTACTTTTTAAACCCGACTCTTAATGGCGCTCAGTCTATTGCAGTGAGTTAAAATATCAAGTTATAAACATACACAAAAGATAAGGCCTTGTGATCAACGCCGTGGTCAGGGATAATACGCCACCATTTTAAGACATGTTGTTTTCATCAGGCCAAAATATATGAGTGATTCAAGTAACGATAACCTTGAGCAAGCGATGCAAGAAGGTAAATATATTCGTACCATTCGCAGTTTTGTTAAGCGCGAAGGTCGTTTAACCAAAGGACAAGCTGCGGCAATTGAAAAATGCTGGCCAACCATGGGGCTTGAACATCAACAAGGCATGCTTGATCTAGCCCAAGTATTTGGTAATGACAACGACGTTGTTTTAGAAATTGGTTTTGGCATGGGTAAATCATTGGTCGAAATGGCCAAGAGCGCACCACACCTTAACTTTATTGGTATTGAAGTACACCGCCCAGGTGTTGGCGCATGTTTAATGGATGCTGATGAAGCAGGCATTACAAACTTACGTATTTTTGAGCATGACGCTGTTGAAGTATTTGCTGATTGTATTGCAGAGGGCAGCATTACTACGGTGCAACTATTCTTCCCTGACCCATGGCATAAAAAACGCCACCATAAGCGTCGTATTGTGCAACCTGCATTTGTAGAGAGCTTGCGTAGCAAATTAAAAATTGGCGGTGTATTCCATATGGCAACAGATTGGGAAAACTACGCTGAACATATGCTTGAAGTAATGCAAGCAGCGGAGCATTTTAAAAACCAATCTGAGACTAACGATTATGTACCACGTCCTGATTTACGTCCCTTGACGAAATTTGAGCAACGCGGCCATCGTTTAGGTCATGGCGTTTGGGATTTAATGTTCGAGCGTATTAGCTAAATTAATCAAAACAACTTTAAGGCAAAGCCATTTATGAGCGCATTAACTAATCCAAGTTCACTTTTACTACGCAATAGTGCAAACCTAATGGCGGACTCTATTTTAGTAGTTAATTTTGTGCAAGATGGCTTTTTGTCACAACTGCGCCAGTTAAATCCAAACAGCAAGATCAGCGCTTTTAGTTACAACCATGCTAATGGTGAGTTTGCTAAAAATATCAACAGTATTGATGTTTGTGTTAGCCATGAGATAGCCGGTCAACACTTTGACCTCGTTATTTATTATTACCCAAAAGCAAAACCTGAAGCATTGATGACGTTGGACAATATTCGCGCGGTTATCAACCCAGACGCTGAGTTACTGGTGGTTGGTGAAAATAAAAGTGGTGTGAAATCGATTGAAAAGCAATTTAGTAGCCACTGTGAATACAGCAATAAAATCGATAGTGCCCGCCATTGTGCTTTGTATTTATTCACCGAGATAAAAACCTTAGCTGAGTTTGTTATTACTCGTTACCATAAGCAATTTAATGTTGATGTTGCTGGCGTTAGTTTTAATGCCATCAGCGTACCTGGTGTATTTAATCACGGTGAACTTGATGGCGGTACTAAAATACTGTTAGAGAATGCACCTGTAATTAAATCTGGCAATGTACTGGATTTTGGCTGTGGCGCGGGTCTTATTGCGACCTTCTTAGGTTTAAAAAATCCAGCTTTGAATTTTACCTGTACGGATGTTAGTGCTCTTGCAGCTTATGCAACCACGCAAACATTGGCACTTAACGGTGTTAACGGTAGCGCTTTACTGAGTGATGGGTTAGCAAATGTAACTGGAAAATTTGAGCTTATTATTTCAAATCCACCATTTCATACCGGTATTGCCACTGATTATACTGTTGCTGAACAGTTTTTAAGTGGTGCTAAACAGCACTTGACTAAGCAAGGCAAGTTAACCATTGTTGCAAACTGCTTCTTGAAATACCCGCCAATTCTAGAAGCTCAGTTCGGTAGTTATCAAGTAGTACACAAAACCAATAAGTTTTCAGTGTATAGCAGTTAATTGCTGCTATAACCTCACAAACGCTGCCAAATAATATAAATGGCAGCTTTTCAACAAAGTTATTATATTTTTTAGTCACTTTGATAGGTCTTTGCTAGACTTACAGCAACTAGATAAAAATTAAATAACTTGGCCTTCATTACAATAATGTCTAAATCAACATCGCCAACAAGTATTCGCAAAGCACTGATAAGCGCAGTCATGCTTGTTACTGCCTTGTGTTTATCGTTATCTATTTCTATTTCAACCTACCTAGATGTCAAAGAGCAAAAGCAATTAATCGTCAACAAGCTCAATATTCTCGCTGAAATAATCGCTTTTAATGCACAAGTAAGTGTACTGTTTGATGATAGGAAAACCGAAGAGCAACGCCTTAAATCTTTCGAAAAAATTCCACTCATTAAAAACATACATATTTATGCAATCGACGAAATATCAAATAAAGCAGTATTTTTTACCAGTTTCAATGCACGAAAAACCCCACCAGTGCCACTTCGAGTTGATAGTATTGAGCAACTTCAAGAACCTAGAATCACTGAAGACTACATAGAGCTAATCAAACCAATTACTTACGAAGGTGATATTAAGGGTTATGTGTATATTCGTGGTGGCTTAGAGCGCCTTAACGCCTATATTAACCAAAAAATTCTTATTGATATCCTTTTAACGCTATTCGTTTTAATACTGGTTTATTTTGTCGCAAAACGAATTCAAAAGCGTATTGCCGACCCCATTGACCAATTAAGTACGTTGCTGCAAGATGTTTCGAAAAATCATAATTATAGCGCCCGAGCTCCGAAAACTAATATTACCGAAGTCAATATGCTTTCGAATAGTTTAAATATCATGCTAACTCGCACACAAAATCAAATAGAGCGTCATAAGAATGATAAGCAAGAAATTAAACAGTTAAACCAAAGCCTAGAAGAAAAAGTAAATCAACGTACAATCGCACTCCGAGAGGCAAATCAAGAGTTGCTAACAACCCTTGAGCGAATGCATCAATACCAAAACCAAATTGTTGAAAGTGAAAAAATGGCCTCTTTAGGGCAGATGGTTGCAGGTGTTGCACATGAAGTAAATACACCGATTGGTTTAGGGATCACTGGTTCTACCCTGCTTCGCGATAAACTGGCAGAAATAAGTCTAGGGTTTGAGCAAAAAACCTTAACCTCAAACCAATTGAAGCGCTTTATCGACAATGGCATAGAAAACTTAGACCTTATCTATCGAAATTTAAATCGTGCTGCGGAACTGGTATCCAGCTTTAAAAAAGTAGCAGTAAACCAAGATGGTGAGCTTAATTCGCTGATCAATATGCATGATCTTATAACTAACGTAATGCTTTCTATGCGTACTGAACTAGAGATCAAGGCTCCTAAAATCGTTATTCATTGTTCTGAACAATTGATGATCGAAAGTAAAGCGGGTCCCCTACAACAGGTATTACAGCAATTATTAAGTAACTCGATAATCCACGGCTTTAAAGATAATAAAAATAACGAAATAGAAGTCACAGTGGAACGTAACGAAAGTAGCTTGATCATCAACTATTACGATAATGGTATCGGAGTTGATAAAAGCGTTAAAAAACGCATTTTTGATCCCTTTGTTACCACTAAGCGCGGCGAAGGTGGCAGTGGTTTAGGTATGCATTTAGTTTACAATTTAGTCACACAAGCCTTAGGAGGCAGTGTTTACTTTGATGATCAAAATATAGAAGGTACGCGCTTTATAATTACCTTGCCATTAACAGAGGCAAGTAAAGTATGAGATTAACAGGTTTATTACTGGCTCTGATGCTGCTGTTTCCTACCTTTTTACAGGCCAAATCCCCTGAACAAGTCAAATCGGCGTTCCTATTTCAGATTGCAAAATTCGTCGAGTTCCCTAAAGTTAACAATAAACAGGCTGTGACTTTTTGTTTTTATGACGTTGAACATGGGATTGGTGAGCTATTAAAGGATAATTCGAATCTTAAAATTAACGATATACCGATTGAAACCTTATTAATTAATAAAAAACAGCAAATTTCTGAACTTTCTCGCTTTTGTGATATCACATACATTGATGAAACAATGGAAGATGATATAATTCCACTTTGGATCGATACCATTTCATTAAGTACCTTAACAGTTGGTGAGAGTATCAGTTTTTTAGAAAAAGGAGGCGTTGTCTCTTTGGTCCAAGAAGGGAATAAAATCCGACTGTATATCAATAAGCAGCAGTTGTTGCGCAGCAGTTTTAAAGTGCAATCTCGGTTATTAGCTGTTTCTAAATTTCATCCGAATTGATTTTACTTGTTAACAATTGGATATACTCCTATAATCACTAGTATTCGGTTTTATAATACAATACCGAATTAATTGTAAATAAAATATTCCGAAAAAGGTTAATTAATAATGCAAACGCCAGTCATTCTGATTGTAGAGGATGAAGACGTAACTCGACTAAACCTCGTTAGTTTATTTGAAGCTGAAGGTTACAAAGTTATTGAAGCCATTGATGGCGATGACATGCATGACAAGCTTACAAATAATGATGATGTGAACCTTGTAGTTATGGACATCAACCTGCCAGGCAAAAACGGGCTAATACTAGCGCGTGAATTACGTCAAAAGCGTAACGTTGGACTTATTTTCCTAACCGGTCGTGATAATGATGTAGACCGTATTTTAGGCCTAGAAATTGGCGCGGACGACTATATTACTAAGCCGTTCAATCCTCGTGAATTAACTATTCGTGCTCGTAACTTGCTTTCTCGTACTGCCCTTGGTGGTGAAGAATCAAGCCTTGAAACAAATGGTGTGATCACATTCAATGGCTGGGAACTTGACGAAAATAGTCGCTGTTTAACATCGCCAAATGGTGATGCCAAACGTTTACCTAAAGGTGAATACAGAGCACTGCGTCTAATGCTTGACTCTCCGGGCCGTATTTTCAGTCGTGAGCAACTAATCAAGCATATGACTGGTCGTGAGTTACGTGCGAATGACCGTACCGTTGATGTAACGATCCGTCGTATCAGAAAGCATTTTGAAAGTGATAACAGCACATCTGAGCTTATCAGCACCATCCATGGTGAAGGTTATCGTTTCATTGGTAAAATTGATAGTTAATATCTGTTTTACCAAGTAATGACAGCATTAACGTTCTAATTGCTGTAAGAATAAATGAAGGGCATGTTGCCCTTCATTTATTTTATCTGCCAATATTACTAACCAAGTCTTTAATACTTCATCACTTTCTTCAATAGAACCATGCTCCATGGTCTTAGCGTGTAACTGTACATCATTTAAACCAACTGAACCTGCAGCACCTTTAAGCTTATGTGCTACAGACTTATACTCTTCACGGTCACCGGCTGCTAATGACGTTGCTAACTCTTGCTGATACTGTGGATTTAGCTTTTCAAATAAACTGCTGCTGCGCTTAAATGTTACTATGCCCATCGAATTAACAAAATCTTCAATGGTTTCAACATCAAGTAACTCTACATTGATATTTTCACTGGCTTCTTTGCTAACCGTCAGGCGTGTTTCATCAGACTGTTGTAGATGTTTAATATCAAATAGTTCAGCCAGCATTTTATCAAGCTTCGTGGTATTGATAGGTTTAGCTAATGCGCCTTGAATTGAGATCCCTTGCAACTCTTCTTCGGCGCTACGCACATTAGCCGTAAGCGCGACAATAGGTAACTTATCAAAATGGCTATCGGCACGGATCTGTCTTGCTACTTCATCGCCATTAATATCTGGCAGTTGCATATCTAGCAGTACTAAATCCAGATCATCCTCAGTTTCAACAAACGACAATGCATCTTCACCGGTTTCAGCCCAGATAACTTCATGACCACGTTGCTCAAGTAAGTTAGTGGCGATTTCAGCATTAAGCGGCACATCTTCAACTAGCAAGATATTCAAACTACGGCCAACATAACTTTGTTCAGCCGGAGCGATACAAAGCGCCAGCGGTATTTCAACCACAAAACAGCTGCCCTCTCCTTCGGTACTGCTTACATGTAATTGTCCTTTCATTGCTGTAACCAAAGCCTTGGTGACCGCTAAACCAATACCTGATCCTATCGCATTAGTACCATTTAAATCCGGCGCTTTATAATACATATCAAAAATACGATGTAATTGCTCTTGTGGAATACCTTGCCCGGTATCTGTTACTTTCATGACTAACCACGCGCCATCCGCACGATTTTCCCGAGCACACGCTAATTGAACTTTACCTTTTTGGGTAAATTTAACCGCATTATTTATTAAGTTCCATACCACTTGGCGTAATCGGGTCGGATCTAGCTGCGCATAAATATCCAGCATGCCTTTGCGCTTAATTTCAAACTCTAAGTCTTTTTGCTCAGCGATCAATCCTGCAAAGTTAACCACATCATTAATAAAATCAGAGACGTTTATTGAGTCGGTAACAATATCGAGTTGTTCGCGATCTATCTTATCTAAATCTATAATATCATTAAAAATATTTCCTAATGTTTCAGCACTAGAAAATACGGTGTTACACCAACTACGTTGCTGCTTATCCAAGTCGGTGTCTAGTAACATACGGGTTAAACCCACAATACCATTGAGTGGAGTTCGTAATTCATGACTTAGGGTGGCAATAAATTTCCCTTTGTCTTTATAAGCGGTTTCAAGTGCTTGAGCTGCTTCTTTGCGGCTGGTGATATCACGCCCAAATGCTAATAAGCCAATGTAATCACCGTCATCATTAATAAATGGGAGCTTGCGCATTTCAAACCAACGGTTTTCATTGCCTACAGGGTATTCAACATCAAGCGTTAAAGCGGCGTGAGTTTTTTCGACTTTGTTATCAGTTAGTAATACTTCCGGTAAGAATTGCGTTGGGTAAATCTCCTCTGCAGTTTTACCTATTAACTCGTCACTTGATTTCCCCATAACCTCTTCAAACATTTTATTACAGCCGGCAAAAACACCATTGTTATCACGGTAATAAAATAAATCAGGGGATGAATCAACAATAGAGCGCAGTAACATGCCTTGTTGAGCAAGCTCTTGCTGGGTTTTTTTACGTTCAACTATTTCTCGCCTGAGTTCTTCGATTGCACGGTGCTTGGCATGAAATGCCATTTTACGTTCATCTATCTCTACATTTAAGCGATTGATATTATCTTTTAAAGTTTGATTTAATAATTTTTCTTGCTTAGTGGCACTATCTAAATACGCATAGGAAGCATCTAACTGGCGGATTGAATTGATCAACACACTGATAATAATGGGCGACACTACTGCAGTAAAAAATATCACGGCAAGCACATCGACAAGCATCACCTCGCCTACTGCAACATAATAAAACATACACGATAATATTAATGCCAGTACTAATAGTAAGACATAACAAATAGTTGCGGTTTTGAATTCACCAAATCGAGTAATTAAACTAGAAAGTATTCGAGCCCATGGACTCAAAGAGGAATCGATCATATATAAATCTGTCTCTTAGCTATACATATAAGTATATAAAAAATCAGCTGACTACACAGCTATAAAAAAACGACTAGTGTTAGGATTTTAGCACTTTTGCATTAACTATTTTCATGTTCCGCGACGAAAACAGAAAATTTTCATCTACCACGTATTTTTTATTTATTTCGTGTAAAATATTGCGCTTTACAATTGCCAATAACGAGATTTTCCATGCAAAGCAACATGCCCGATATAGCAGATACGGCTCCCGCCTTACAAACAGGTAAATTAGACTGGGTTGGTATGGCTGATATTGAACTGCCTTTTTTATTTGAATCTCGTGATCTTGCGCCTATTAATGTCAACGCTAAAGCTCGTGCTTTTGTTAATCTTCACAAAGAAGACGCAAAAGGTATTCATATGTCGCGGTTATTTTTAGCGCTCGATACCCTGTCAACTGAGCAACACGTTAACCCGCAAACTATTGCACAAGCGCTCGATAGCTTTATCTCTAGTCACACTGGATTAAGCGACCAAGCTAAAATTGAATTTAAGTTTGAACTACCGCTGCGCAGAAAATCACTCCTTAGCGGCAAAGCGGGTTGGAAAAGCTACCCGTTGACCATAGTGGCAAAAATTGACCGCGGTGTACTTAGTTTTGAATTAAGCCTTGATGTAACTTACTCATCAACTTGCCCATGCTCAGCGGCATTAGCTCGCCAACTTATTCAACAAGCCTTTGTTGAAAAGTTTCAGCAGCATACTCTTAGCCATGAAGAAGTGGTCAACTGGCTTGGCAGTACCGATGGCATAATCGCCACACCGCATTCTCAACGCTCTATTGCCAATGTAAAAGTCAAACTAGATAGTAGCATCCGTGAGTTTGATATTTTAAGCTTGATCAATACTCTTGAAGATGAGCTTAAAACCCCTGTACAAGCGGCAGTTAAGCGTGAAGATGAGCAAGAATTCGCCCGTTTAAATGGTCAAAATCTGATGTTTTGTGAAGATGCTGCGCGTAAAATCAAAGCCGTGTTAGAAGATGCACAATACGCCGATTACTGGTTACAAATAAACCATTATGAATCTCTGCATGCCCATGATGCTGTAGCGATTGCAGTAAAAGGAATTGCTGGCGGATACCAGCCATAACTTAGCTGTTATAAAGTGTAACTTCATTACAACTGGGCACGTAAATTGCTAAGTAATTTATAGTGTCAATTTGTTGTTGTGGAGTTACCGTATGGAATTCGCTTTATTATCAATTTTAGTATTAGTCGTAGGGGCATCTGTTGTTGCGTCAAAGTTTACCGATGATGGCGGAAACCCTTACCCATTCACGCGTAAAACCAGTGTATTTACGCAAGTTGAAAGCTCATTCTTAAACCTTTTAGAACGTGCTGTAGGCGATCAATATAAAATTGTTAGCCGTGTAAAATTAATCGATATCATCGATTGTAAAAAAGGTTTATCTGCTAAAGCTAAACGTGCTGCAATCGCTAAAGCAAAAAACAAACAACTGGATTATGTGCTGATTGATAAAGAAAAGATGACGATTGTGGCAGCGGTTGACTTAGTAAACAACGCCAATAAAGATGGTCATAAAGCACAACGAGACTGGTTTGTTAATGGTGCACTTGAAGCTGCTGGCATTCCACATATCCGTATGAAAGTTAAATCTGGCTATCGGCCATCAGAAGTACGCGAAGCAATTATGTTTAAGCTTGGCAAGCCGACAGCACAAAGTAGTCGCCCGACACGCAACCGTGTTACTAAGCCGGCGGTACTATCTCCTTCGCAAGCTAAAGCCCATTCCACAGCTTTAGCTGAAATATAAGTTTTCTTAAACGATAAAATGCGAGCTTTTAAGCTCGCATTTTTGTTTTTTATCGCTAACTTCACGTATAATCTAAACATCTAATTAGAGGAATTTAAAATTATGAATGTCGGTATTATTGGCGCGATGGAGCCAGAAGTTAAAATTTTGCGTGAAGCAATGCAAAATCCACAAATTCTAACTAAAGCAGGTTTCACTTTTTATACAGGTGAATTAGCTGGTAACACTGTGACTTTAGTGCAATCAGGTATTGGTAAAGTCGCCTCTAGTATTGCAACAACGTTATTAATTGATAATTTTCAACCAGACTGTGTGATCAACACAGGCTCTGCCGGTGGTTTTGATCCATCTCTGAGTGTTGGCGACGTGGTAATTTCATCTGAGGTACGTCATCATGATGTTGATGTAACCGCTTTTGGTTATGAAATTGGCCAAGTACCACAGATGCCTGCTGGTTTTGCCGCTCACCCTAAATTAATAGAGGCTGCACAACTAAGTGTTGAAAGCATCAGTGACGTGAAGACCCTGATCGGCTTAATTTGTACTGGCGATTCATTTATGTGTGATCCGGTGCGTATTGATAAAGCCCGCGCGGACTTCCCTACTATGTTAGCTGTAGAAATGGAAGGCGCTGCCATTGCACAAGTATGCTTTTCTTTAGCTACACCGTTTGTAGTGATCCGTTCAATGTCTGATATTGCAGGTAAAGAGTCACCACAGTCATTTGAAGAATACCTAGAAACCGCTTCAATAAACTCATCAAAAATGGTGGTCGCATTACTAGAAAAGCTGACTACGGTAACGCTCTAACGTGTTACTCAATTTAGTTCAGCAACATTTGGACTTTATTGTATTTATATTAGCGCTCCTTGCTGAGCGCTTTTTACCTTTGGTAAGCTGGTATCACCCAAATACATTTTTAACTGCGGTATTTAGAGCTCTTGGGAAACGCGTTTTTCGAAAGAGTGAACCTGCAAGTTACCAATATTTGTCATCCTCGTTGTGTTTCACCTTAGTCATTTTAGTGATCATGACCTTGGTAGTCTTACTGCTTGAATTCGCCTATTACCCTGAACTATTAGCTGGGTTAATTTTATACCTCAGCCTAGAGTGGCGAAGTGTAGAAAGTAAAGCGCTGCGCATTGCACGACTCGTTAAACAAAATCAAAAGTCTACAGCCCGAGAGTTATTAAAACCGCTACTTGCTCGTCAGGTAGATAAATTATCAGGCCCAGGTCTTTGCAAAGCTATCATGGAAACGCTGATCTTAAGAGTTGCTCGTCATTACTTTAGCGTTATTTTCTTTTATCTACTATTTGGCCCTATGGCTGCACTGGCTTATCGCTTACTGACTTTGATCCACCAAGCTTGGCGCAAAGATATTATGCCTAATAGCCCATTTTTAAAATCACTTAGTTGGCTATTATATATTCTTGAGTGGTTACCTACGCGGATATTGGCGCTGACTATTGCAGCAAGTAAAGCCAGTAAATTGAGCATTCATTATATCAAGCATTATGGACGACATTTTTATCAAATAAATAGTGGCTGGTTATTAAGTTGTTGTTCGGCCTCTGTTGGTGTGCAACTCGGTGGCCCTGCCATATACCAAGATACTCGATTTGATAAAATGCGTATTGGTACTGAACGTTTACCGCAGGCTGATGATATTACTGTATTGATCAATAGGCTAAATCAAGCGCGTGGCTTTTGGTTACTGGTTATATTTGGCATCGAAATCATTAAAACAATGTTGTAGATCACAAAGAGTAAAAAACCAGCCGAAGCTGGTTTTTAAAACTGAATTTTCATTCTTTACCTATTAAGCACAGGTAATATTTGCAAACTTACGCTTACCAACTTGATAAATAGCTGTGCTGCCTTTTGCAATTTCAAGCTTAGTATCAGTGACCTTTTCTTCGCCATTGATTTTAACTGCGCCTTGTTTGATCATTCGCATAGCTTCTGATGTACTCGCAACTAAGCCTGCTTCTTTAAGCAAGTTAGTAATAAATACGGTATCTTCATCAATCGTTACAGTCATATCTGGGATATCATCCGGTAAGGCATTTTTTTGAAAACGTTTAATAAAATCTTCATGCGCACCAACAGCTGCCGCATCGCTGTGAAAACGAGCAATCATTTCTTTTGCTAAATCGATTTTAATATCACGCGGATTAGTACCTTGTGCAACCTTTTCTTTAAGCGCAGCAATTTCGTCAATTGATAAGCTACTTAGCAAATCATAATAACGCCACATCAGCTCATCACTAATAGACATGATCTTACCAAACATATCGTTAGGGGCATCAGTAATACCAATGTAGTTACCTAATGACTTAGACATTTTTTGCACACCGTCAGTGCCCTCAAGTAAAGGCATCATTAATACGGTTTGTGGCTTTTGGCCTTCGTCTTTTTGTAGCTCTCGACCCATTAATAGATTAAAGCGTTGATCAGTACCACCGAGCTCAACATCAGCTTCAAGCGCAACTGAATCCCAACCTTGCACTAATGGATACAAAAACTCATGAATCGCAATTGATTGTCCGCCAGCGTAACGCTTTTTAAAATCATCACGTTCTAGCATACGAGCAACCGTTTGACGTGCTGCTAGCTTGATCATACCTGCAGCGCCTAAATTCTCCATCCAAGTTGAATTAAAAGCAACCGTGGTTTTAGCCGGATCAAGAATTTTAAATACTTGTTCTTTATATGTTTCAGCATTTGCCAATACATCTTCACGGGTTAGTGGCTTACGAGTTACATTTTTACCCGTTGGGTCACCAATCATACCGGTGAAATCACCAATTAAGAAAATCACTTCATGACCTAAGTCTTGGAAGGTTTTCATTTTATTAATTAGCACAGTGTGACCTAAGTGTAAGTCAGGTGCAGTTGGATCAAAACCAGCTTTGATCTTTAGCTTTTTACCAGACTTTAGCTTTTCGACTAACTCGTCTTCAATTAATATTTCTTCAGCACCGCGTTTTATCTCTGCTAGAGCGGTTTGTAAGTCCACTATGTATTACTCCAAAAAATTCAGTCAGTCTGGTGATTCTAGCGTAAATCCGCGCCAGTTTAAATCTACAAAACACTGGTATTAACGCTTTATTAAGTATATCCTGCAATATTAGTGATTAATTATCTTGACAGCAGGAAAAGGCACGTTATGGTTCGCGTTGTGCACACTCTCCCAAAAAAACACAAATTGCTTATTTTAGGCTTGGTTTCTGCTATTGCTGCTTTAACACTCATTCCTTCAGAAAAAGCCACCGCCTCTAAAGACAATAGCGCTGATGCGTTAGAAATTGGCAAGCGCTACGAATTACAAATTAAAGTTGATGACGTTGAGCAATTAACTGAATTAAATTCGCAAGAAGATGCAGCAAAACTCCCAGAATACGATCTCATCGATTTCGAAGTTAAAAACGGTGACAATTTAGCACTTATTTTCAAACGCGCCGGATTCTCGGCGCAAACCGTTCATAAACTGCTTAATACCAATGCAGAAACACGTAAACTTAGTAAAATTCACCCTGGTGAAACATTAAGCTTTGCTACCGCCGAAGATGGTTCTTTGGCACAGTTACGTTATGTGATTTCAAAAACAGATACCCTGTTCGTTACATTAAATGAAGAAGGTAACTACGATACGTCTATTGATAGTAAAGAAATTGAAACATTAACTAAATCAACAGGCGGAGAAATTACTAACAGCTTTTGGACCTCAGGTATTGCTGCTGGTTTAAGTGAACGGCAAATAATGAACTTTGCTGATATATTCGGTTGGGATGTGGATTTTGCCAATGATATCCGTAAAGGCGATCAATTTGGTTTAATCTATGAATCGCATTATGTTGATGGCGAGTTTATTGGCACAGGTAAAATTATTGCCGCTGAGTTTATTAACCAAGGTCAACGTTACGCGGCTATCCGTCACAGCGATGGTACTTTTTACACGCCTGAAGGGCGTAGTATGAAAAAAGCATTTTTACGTGCACCAGTTAACTTTAAATATATTAGCTCAAGCTTTAATCCGCGTCGTTTACACCCTGTAACAGGACAAGTAAGAGCACACCGTGGGATTGACTACGCAGCTCGTACTGGAACGCCAGTAGTTGCCTCTGGTAATGGTAAAGTAATTAAAGCTGGTTACAGTAAGTATAATGGTAACTATATATTTATTAGTCACGGCACACAGTACGTCACTAAATACCTACACCTTAACAAGAAACTAGTTAAAACGGGTCAAAAAGTTAAGCAAGGTCAAAAAATTGGTACTGTCGGCTCCACCGGTCGTGTAACAGGCGCGCACTTACACTACGAGTTTTTAGTTAACGGCGTTCACCGTAACCCTAAAACGGTTAAGTTACCGAAGTCAGAGCCTCTGCCTCGCGACGAGCTTGCTAAGTTTAAACCAATAGCAGATAACTTCTTAGCGCAGCTAGAGCGCAACCGAGAGCTACAGTTAGCGCTTAAGTAAAGCGGCCAGAAAATATAAAACCGTTGCTATGCCAATAGCAACGGTTTTTTTGTGGAGCTGTAGCCATAAGCCATAAGCCATAAGCCATAAGATTGTGTGTTCTGACCCCGATAAAATAGTCACGCGTTAATTTACAATAAAACAAAACTAATCAGCAACTAACTGTATACATCAATAGCAGCTTGAATTTTGTCCAATGTTACTGCTCTCTACCATTTGGGTGTATTGCTGCATTTAGAAAAGTGAAACGAAGTTACTAATTATATACAGCTGTTTATTTGATGACTAAGATAAATACATCGTAATATGGAGATTTGTCGGTTTATAAAACGACAAATGTCGTAGATAAAATTATTAGGCAACCCTATGTTTAACATCTTCAAAAAGGTAAAGTTTGAGCCCGAATTCCCAATCATAGAGTTGGATTTAACTCCTGATAAAGTATTCAGAAAGCTATCGACTTTCTCATCAGTAGAAAGGATTGAAGATTCAAGTAAAAAAGACATAGATTTTGAATTTGTTGTTGAAAATGACGTAACTCGTATTCACGTAGGCTTTGCGAATGATAGGGTTTCATACATAAACTATCTCACAGATCAGTTTAATAGCAGTGAGAATGAAAAGGCGGAGAAGCTTAATTGGTTTTTGGAATATTACGGCAGCAAGGAAGAGTATGGTGAGCCAAATAACACTGCCTATATGATATTTTTTCATAACACCAAAAGTAAACTCTCAATTGTATACGGGCTTCACATGGGAGCTATTCGTGTCAATAACCTTGCAGATGCCTAACACATATGAGCCTTAACTCTGTCAATAGGCAGTAGTGTTTTTTTTGACCGTTTTTATAAATTGACGGTCAATTAAAAATCAATAAACAAATTCGTTTACTTCGCCTGTCGATGTGGCTGTT